>NZ_CP107982.1:946071-1261428 GCF_036104975.1 Amycolatopsis sp. NBC_00355
ACCGACCTGCACATCCTGCAGGGCGACGTCGCCGCGGTGACCGACGGCCGGATCCTCGGCCACGAAGCGGTCGGCACGGTGACGGCGGTCGGCGACGCGGTCCGTGCGTTCGCCGTCGGCGACCGGGTGCTCGTCCCGGCGATCACGCAGTGCGGGCGGTGCGAGTACTGCGGCCGCGGGATGCCGTCGCACTGCCGGACGGTCGGTGGCATCGGCTGGATCTTCGGCCACCTCATCGACGGCACCCAGGCCGAGCTGGTGCGCGTCCCGTTCGCGGACACGTCACTGTACGCGGTCCCGGACGACGTCACCAACGAACAGGCGATCTTCCTGGCCGACTCGCTGCCGACGGGTTACGAGGTCGGCGTCCTGGCCGGCCGCGTCCGCCCGGGCGACACGGTGGCGGTCGTCGGCGCGGGCGCGGTCGGCCTGTCGGCGATCCTCACGACGGGCCTGTGGGGCGCGTCGAAGGTGATCGCGGTGGACTCCGACAAGTTCCGCCTCGAGAAGGCCCTCGACTTCGGCGCGACGGACGCGATCGAGGCCGGCCCGGACACTCGCGCCGACGTACTGGGCCTGACCGACGGCCTCGGCGTCGACGTCTCGATCGAGGCGGTCGGCTACCCCCAGACCCTGCAGACCGCGGCATCCCTGGTCCGCCCCGGCGGCCGCATCGCGAACATCGGCGTCCACGGCGTCCCGGTCGAGCTGCCGATGCAGGAGATGTGGATCCAGAACATCACCCTGACGATGGGCCTGGTGGACACGGTCTCGATCCCGACGCTGCTGAAGATGGTGTCCTCGGGCCGCATCCCGGCGGAGAAGATGGGCACCCACACGTTCACCTTCGCCGAGATGGACGAGGCGTACGAGGTCTTCGCCAACGCGGCGGCCAACTCGGCGCTGAAGGTGATCATCACCCCCTGACAGCCGGCGACGGGGACGGCCCGGCGTCAGGTCATCGTCGGGTCGCCCCAGGCCAGCTCGGGCGGCCGGCCCATCCGGGGCCGCACCGGGACCGCGGCGCCGCCGAAGGGTGAGGCGGTGACCCCGGGGCGGGACATCTCCAGCCGCAGCCGGAGCGCCCCGGTGACGTCGAGGTCGATCGTGGCCGGCTTCCCGAGCGCCACCTGGTGGGCGGACTGCGGGGCGCCGTCGAGGAAGACCTGGAAGTGCCCGACCTGGAACGGATCGGCGGCGTCGTCGAGCACCCCGACGACGGCGGTCAGCCGCTGGTAGTGGCCGCCGAGGTCCATCTCGACGTACCCACCCGAGCCGGTCGGGCGTTTGGTGGGCCGCAGCACGATGCTGTTGTCGTAGCGGATCCCGTCGATCAAGGCGCTGTCGCGGCGGATCCCGCTGCTGGCCACGACCCACGGCAGCTCGTTGGCCGGCGTCGGCCGGGGCTCCCGGGAACCGCCGCCGCGCCACTCGCCGCGCTGGGGCATCGAGTACTGGCCGTGCCCGGTGATCGCGGTGAGCAGGTCGGCGATCCCGGCATCGGTGAACTCGTCGATGTGGTACCTCGTCGTCGAATGGCCGTTGAGGAACACCGGGATCTCGTCGACCGAGCGCCCCGGCAGGATCACGGGCAGCACGCGTTCCGTTTCCCGGCGCAGGTCCCGGGTCAGGTTGTCCCGGATGATCCCCGCCTCGAACTGCGCGCCCCGCCCCTCGTCGGACGCGGCCGTGCCGTCGGCCCGGCGTTTGTACTCGGGCGAGGCGATGACCAGGATGAAGTCCGCTTTGGTGAGGTGCTCGACGGCCCACAGGGACCAGTCCCGGCGCCGGTTGTCGTACCAGGCGTCGAGGTGCACGTCCAAGCCGATGGCGGCGCGCAGGAACCTCGCGAACTTCTCCACGAGTTCCTTGTGTTCGGGGGTGTCGTGCGAGTAGGTGACGAACACCCGTGGCGCGTCGCGGTCGGCCATCGACACTCCTCCTGAAGGACAAGTCGGTGATTCACCGATCCGAATGACCGGTGTTGCGGAACCATTTATCGCGCGGCCGCACTGAGCCGCAAGCCTGTCATCTATCGATTTTCCGTGGATCTGTCAAGCTCGGGTTGTCGATCATCCACAGTGGTGGCCAGTAAATGTCCACAATCTGTCAGGTTTCTCGTCTACTTCGGTGGTGCACGTCGATCTAGGCTGTGATCCGCCTGGTGGGGAGCGGTGAAGGAGCGGCGGCACGCGTGTACCAGTACGACGTCTTCATCAGCTACCAACGTGGCGACCGGGTCGTTCCGACGTGGGTCCGGAATCATTTTCATCCACGGCTGTCGGAATTGCTCGACAGCAATCTCGACCGTGAGGTGAAGGTCTTCTTCGACGAGACGCTGCCCACCGGTTCGAACTGGCCGGTGGAACTGCGGACCGCGCTGCAGCGCACGCGAATCCTGGTGCCGGTGTGCTCGCCGAAGTACTTCCAGAGCGAGTGGTGCCTCGCCGAATGGCACTCGATGGCGAAACGCGAGGAGCTGGTCGGCCGCGCGTCGCCGGGCCAACCGCGGCTGATCTACCCCGTGATCTTCTGCGACTCGCGGAACTTCCCGGCGTACGCGCACGAACGCAGCATGCAGGACCTGAAGAAGTGGAACCTGCCCTACGAGCACTTCCAGGCTTCGCAGGCGTACCTGGAGTTCCACCAGAAGGTCGAGGAGATCGCCGAAGAGCTCGAAGACCTGATCGCGCTGGCCCCGGAGTGGCGGCCGGACTGGCCCGTCGACACCCCAATGCCGGAGCCGCCGAACCGGCCCCGGATGCCGAGGTTCTGAGGGATGCCGGGGTCGGTCTTCACCTTCTACTCGTACAAGGGCGGCGTCGGCCGCAGCTTCACCCTGGCCAACGTCGCCGTGCTGCTGGCGCGGTGGGGGAACCGGGTGTTGTGCCTGGACTGGGACCTGGAGGCACCCGGCCTGAGCGACTACTTCCGGGAGAAGCTGACCGGACCGCCGGTCCGCGGGGTCGTCGACCTCGTCGACGACTTCCGCGCCGGCCGCTTCGACCCGGCGATGCACATCACCCGGCTGACCGGCGTCGGCGCGCTCGACTTCGTCGCGGCCGGGCGCGAAGAACCCGGGTACGCCGGGCGCGTCCAGGACATCGGCTGGGAGGCCCTCTACGACGACGGGTTCGGCGACTACCTCGAGCGGTGCCGTGAGTGGTGGACGGCCGAGTACGACTTCGTCCTGATCGACAGCCGCACCGGGATCTCCGACATCGGCGGCATCTGCACGGCGCACCTGCCGGACCACCTCGTGGTCCTGTTCACGGCGAACATGCAGAGCGTGCGCGGGGCCGTCGACCTCGCCCGGCGCGCGGACGTCGCCCGCGACCGGATGCCGTTCGACCGCCCCCGGCTCACCGTGCTGCCGGTGCTGTCCCGGTTCGACAACCGCGAGGAGTACGACCGGTCGGAGAAGTGGCGGCGCATCTGCGTCGAGGAGACGGCCGACCTGTACCGGACCTGGCTCGACCAGACCGTCGATGCCGACGCGATGTCCCGGCACCTGACGCTGCCCTACGTCTCGTACTGGAGCTTCGGCGAGCAGCTGCCGGTCCTCGAGGAAGCGACGCCGGGCGCGGACCAGATCGGCTTCGCCCTGGAGACGGTGGCCGCCGTGATCGCGCACCGGCTGGACCGCACCGACCTGCTGGCGGGCAACCGCGACGCCTACGTCACGTCGGTCCGCGAGGTCCGGCGGGAGTTCGCCCACGACGTCCGGGTCAGCATCCCGCGGTCCGCGGTGAAGGCCGGGAACGCGCTGGTCGCCGAGCTGGAAAAGCTCGACGTCGGGGTCGGCCGGTCGTTGTCGGGCGACCGTTCCCTGCTCGCCCGGGCCGAGGACGACGCGCAGCACCTGTGCCTGGTCGTCGACGGCAAGGTCAGCCGCTGGCAGGCGGCGGAGGTCGAGCTGTTCCTGCACCGGACCCTCGGCCAGGACCGCCGCGTCATCCCGGTGCTCACGCCGGGCACCGAGCCCAACGCGCTCCCGGGCTACGTCGGCAACCTCCGCTACCTGCGCCTGGGCCCGTCGCGCGGCCCGGCCGAGGTGGCGCGCGACCTGGTGGGCCAGCTCAAGGGCTTCACCCCGCTGGTCGACGCGGACGAACCCGATCTCGCGGCGCTGCTGCGGCAGGCACTCCAGGCGTGGCTGCGCCCGCCGCTGTGGGACCTCGTCGACGAGCTGGTCCACGACCTGCGCGCGGCCGTCGGCGGTGGCGACGACGCGCGGGTCGGGGACCTCGCGGCGGACCTGGCCGTGGCGATCAAACCCCGCTCCCCGAACGGTGACCGCCACCACGGCGTACCGCTCGAGACCCGCACGTCGATCGACATGCTCCTGCGTGTCCTCGACGTCCGGGCGAAGACCACGTTTCAGCACACGAACCACCGGAAGGATCTCGGATGACCGACCGCTTGGGACACAAGCAGACCGCGGCGATGTTCACGCTGATGGTGCTGGGCCGGGAGGTGCCCAACCCGGAGTTGCAGGAACGAGTGGGGTTCACCCTGACCGGCAAGGACCGCACCCAGCTGAACGACACCGGGTACGTCGCCAGCGAGAAGGTCGGCCGCACGTTCGTCCACCAGCTCACCGACCGTGGGTGGGCGTGGTGTGAGGCGGAGATGCAGGAACAGACCCCGCCACCGCCGCGGCCGCAGAGCGTTCTCTGTTCGGCGCTGTACCTCGTGCTGAGCGGTCTCGGTGGCTTCCTGAGCCAGGAGAAACTCCGGCCGGCCGACATTTTCGGCGTCAAGGCCGAGCTGGAACCCGAGGCTCCGCCCGCCGAAGACCTCGAGGGCCGGATTCGTGTCGCTTATCGGGAGCTGGTCAAGGAACCGCGCGGCTGGGTCGGGCTCGTCGACCTGCGGCCCAAGCTCGGCGCGCCCGCCGACGAGGTCGACGCCGTGCTGAAGCAGCTGAGCGGGGCCGGGAAGATCCACCTGGTGCCGGAGGACAACCGCAAAGCCCTTACCGCCGCCGACCACGAGGCGGCGATCCGCATCGCCGGCGAGGACAATCATTTCGTCGCTTTCGAGGCGTCATGATGGACGAACTCAAGGCACTGGCGACGCTGAGCTTCGACTGGGCGGATACGCCGGATCACGTCTGGCGGGACTCGCCTTACCACGTCGACGGCTTGCATGACGACGCGCTCGCCGCGCTCGACACGGGCATCCGTGACGCCGTGGCCAGCGACGGACCCAGCCCGATCGGGCTGGTGATGCAAGGGCAGAAAGGCGTTGGAAAGACCCACCTGCTGGGTCTCGTCCGGCGGCGGGTGCACCGCGCACGAGGCTACTTTTTCCTCGACGACGTCACCGCGGCCGAGGCGTTCTGGGAGAACACGGCAGAGGCGCTGCGCCGCGGGCTTTCCCGTCCGGACGATTCGGGCGAGTCGCAACTGAAGAAGTTCCTGCTGCGCGTATGCCTGCGGGCCCACGTCGACGCCGACGTGGAAGCGAGGATCCGGCGCGGGCGCGGCCTGACCGTGGATGACGTCGAAGCGTTCATCGAGGGAGTGGAGTCTCTCGACCAGACAGTCGCGGACGAGTGTGGGGATACCGCACGCGCCCTGGTGCTGATCGCGAGTCGGGACCGCGGCGCCAAGTACATCGGTGAGGACTATCTCGACGGCGACGCCGAGCTGACGTCCGAGGCCCGCCAGTGGAACATCTACTCGCGGCCGAAACCCTCCCGGGTGCTCGTGAAGGAGATCACGCGGCTGCTCGCCCTCACCGGGCCCGTAGTGATTGCCGTGGACCAGCTCGACACCCTCGTCGCCCGATCTACGCAGGGCATGATGAAAGAGGGGGTCGCGGATGACCTGCTCGTGGCGAAGATCGCCGACGGGCTCATGGGCCTGCGAGAGGTCACAAATAAGACCCTCACCGTTCTCGCCTGCCTGCCCAGCACATGGGAGCAGATCAAGACGAAGGCGGCTGGAACCGTCCCGGACCGCTTCCGGGAGAAGGTGACTCTCGGGCGGATCCTCGACCCCGAAGTCGGCCGGGCTCTGGTGGCGAAGCGGCTCGGAGTGGCTTACCAGGCCATGGATTTCACGCCACCACACCCGACCTGGCCTGTCGCACCTGTGGCGTTCGCGGAACCCTGGGAGCAGTGGACTCCGCGGCAGCTGCTGAAGCGCATCGGCGCGCACATCGAACTCTGCTTGCGCGCCGGGCAGGTTCAGGAGCTCACCTCCTTCGACGAGAAGCTGGTCGTGCCGATCGCTCCGGTGGTGCGGACCGCGGTCGAGCACGACCGGTTCGCCGACCTCGACTCCGAGTTCGAGAAGCTGCAGGCGGAGGCGGAGCCCGAGAAGCTGCTCGCGGAGAAGACCGTGGACAAGGCGATGCCCGACCTCCTCTCCGCCGCTTTGCGCTGCTGGGTCACCGAAGTCGGTGATGACGACCTGGAGTGGTCGTGTGAGCGCCAGAACGGGCGCAGCGAAGTGCACGCCTGGCTCTCCCGGACCCTCGACGAGGCCGCGGACCTGCAGGAGCACTGGGCGTTCCGGGCGATCGCCGCCCGTGATCCGCGTGCCGCGCTGAGCCGGTTCCGCAAGGCCCGTTCCGCGGCGGGACAGCTGCAGGGAGCGGACAACCGCCACCTCGTCATCCTCCGGGACGCCTGGGGGCGCGGCGCCAAGACGCGCGAAGAGGTCGACAAGTTCACCACCGCGGGAGGCAAGACCGTCCCGCCGAGCGCGGCTGACGTCCGGACCTTCTGGGCGTTGCAGAAGATGCTCGGCACCGGCGGCCGTGAGCTGCACGAGTGGCTGATCGACCGGCGGCCCGCCAGCCGCTCGGAGCTGCTGGCGGCAGTGCTGCCGCCACCGTCGGACGGGCAGCGGTCCGACGGGAAGCCGTTGCCGGAGAAGGCGTCGTCGGGGCAGGCTGCCGAAGGGACCCATCCGCCGCCGGTGGACGGGAAGCGTGCCGACGAGGTGCTTCCGCCGCCGGCGGAGGGGGAGATCACGCTCGGTGCGGTTGTCGGCTCGGGGGAGCCTGTCCGGATCGAGCTCTCGGCGCTGCGCAAGCACGCGGCGATCTTCGCCGGGTCGGGGTCGGGGAAGACCGTGCTGCTCAGGCGGATCGTGGAGGAGTGCGCTCTCCTGGGGGTGTCCGCGATCGTCCTGGACCCGAACAACGACCTCTCCCGTCTCGGGGACGCCTGGCCCGAGGCGCCGGACGGGTGGGGGCCCGACGACGCCCAGCTGGCCAAGCGCTACCTGGCGGAGACGGACGTCGTCGTCTGGACGCCCGGGCGCGCGACCGGGCGCCCGCTGGCTTTCCAGCCCTTGCCGGACTTCGCCGGCGTGCTCGACGACGCCGACGAGTTCACCGCGGCCGTCGAGGTGGCGGTGGCGACGCTCGCGCCGCAGGCCCGGCTCACCGGGACGACGGTCAAGGCCAACATCGGCCTGGCCGTGTTGCGGCAAGCCGTGATCCACTACGCGCAGACCGGGTCGCGCAGTCTGCCGGAGCTGATCGAGCTGCTGTCGGACCTGCCCGACGACGTCAGCAACCTCAACGACGCCAAGCGCATCGCGGCCGAGCTGGCCGAGGTGCTGAAGGCGGCGATGGTCAACGACCCGCTGTTCGCCGGCGGCGGGGAGCCCGTGGACCCGGGTGTGCTGCTGACCCCGGCTCCGGGGCGCCGGGCGCGGGTGTCGGTGATCAGTTTTGTGGGCTTGCCGGCGGAGGAGCAGCGGCAGAACTTCGTCAACCAGCTCCAGATGGAACTGTTCGCGTGGATCAAACGCAACCCGGCGGGCGACCGTCCGCTGGGGGCGCTGTTCGTGATGGACGAGGCCCAGATGCTCGCGGCCTCGGGCACGCTCACGGCGAGCACGCGCAGCACGATCGTCCTCGCGTCCCAGGCCCGGAAGTACGGGCTGGGGTTGCTGTTCGCGACGCAGGCGCCGAAGGGCCTGCACAACCAGGTGGTCGGCAACGCGATGACGCAGTTCTTCGGCCGGCTCAACAGCCCGGCGCAGATCGCGGCGGCCAACGAATTGGCCCGCGCGAAGGGCAGCCCGGTCGCCGACATTTCGAGGTTGGAGCGCGCGCAGTTCTACGTGGCGGGGGAGGCGTTCGGCTTCCGCCAGATCGCGACACCGCTGTGCCTGACCCACCACCCGGCGAGCCCGTTGCGGCTGGAAGAGGTGATCAGCCGGGCCCGGGACGCCTGAACCTGTCGATCCGGGCGCCGCCCGTTCGACGCCTGGGTGAAGGAGGTTCCCATGTCCCAGGTGATCTTGTACATGTCGATGTCGCTGGACGGGTTCATCGCGGGCCCGGACGACCGCGCGGGCCAGGAGCTCGGCCGTGGTGGCGGGCGCTTGTTCAACTGGCTGGACGACCGGCTGGGCGAGGGCGTGAACGGCCGGGTGTACCGCGAGGCCATGGCCACCGGCGCGGTGATCTCGGGCCGCCGGACGTTCGAGCTGGCCGGTCGCTGGCAGGGGGACCACCACGACGGCGTCCCGATCCACGTCCTGACCCACCACGTGGACCCCGGCGACGAACCGCCGGGAAGCGCCCGGTTCTACACGGACGTCGCCGCGTGCGTGGCCGAAGCGGTGGCGGCGGCCGGCGACCGGTCGGTACTGGTGCACGGCGCGGGCGCGGCACAATCGTTGCTACGAGGGGGTTTGCTGGACGAGCTGGAGATCCACCTGGTCCCGGTCCTGCTCGGCGGCGGTCGCCGCCTGTTCGCGGAATCGGAGCGGGTCGAACTTCGCCAGACCCGGCGGCTGGACGGCCGCGACGTGACGCATCTGCGCTACGAGGTTTCCCGCTAGCGGCGCGATGCCGGCTCGGTCCCGGGATTGCGCCCGGGACCGAGCCTCGGCAGAGCTCAGTCGGCGTCCGGGAAGTGGATGTCGGCGATGTGCACGTCGACGCCCTCGACGTCGAGGCCGAGGAACTGTTCGACCGCTTCGATCACGTCGGTGCGGATCTTCTCGGCCAGGACCTTGACGGCGTGGCCGAAGTCGATCACCACGGAGATGGTGATGGTGGCGACGTCGCCGTCGACCGCTACCTCGACGTCGTCGCTGGTGAGTTCGTGGACGCCTTCGGCCTTGCGGGCGACCCGGTACACGATCTTCACGACGACGTCGTCGCCGATGGTGGTGGCGCCGCGGGTGCCGGCGGCGGGGCGGGCCGCGGCCGCGACGACGCGCTCGGCCTCGTCGACGACCTCAGCCTCGGCCTCGGCGACGACCGGCGCGGCTTCTTCCGTGACCTCGGCTTCTTCGGTCTCGACGGTGTCCGCGGCGGAGTCGGAGCTGTCTTCGTCCGCGGCCGCCTCGTCGGACTCCTCGGTGACGGCTTCGGCCTCGGCGCCTTCGTCCTCGACGGCTTCGTCGTCCGTCTCGTCGATGTCGGCGTCGGCGTCGTCGGTGTCCGTCTCCACGACTTCGGCGTCGGCGGAGTCGGTGGCGGCTTCGGGCTCCTCGGTCACGACGTCCGTGCCGGCGTCCTCGGTGGGCTCGGTGGTTTCGGCCTGGATCTCTTCGGTGTCAACGATTTCGGGAGCTGCGGTGTCGGCCGGAGCGGCGGGCGCGACTCCGCCGTACCCGCCGGAGGCGGGGGTGCCGGAGTTCGGGCGGCCGAAGATGCTGTTGATGACGTCGGACATGGGTTCCCCTTTTCGGGAGCGACGACTTCGGGTGGGGACGAACAAGACGGCGCCACTATAGGGCATGACCGTGACCTCGATCACGTACCCCGCCGTCGGGTTTTCCCTTGTGTCCCAAACATGTCCAGTAACCGGACGGCGTCACTCGCGGTGGTCGCCTGGTCACCTTACGGCCGCGACGGGATGCGCTACAGGTCTCTCCGGAACTTCGATGTCGTGAATTCGAACCGCCGATCACTCTTATCCGCTCAAGCCGGCGCGTTACTCGACCGCGGTTCGGCTCGCCGGCGGCTCAGCCGCGGTGAGCTCGCTCGACCACTTCGTCCTCCTGTAGCGGTCCGGTGTGGTGGCTGAGGCAGATCGGTACCTCGATCTTGCTGAATCCCGTCCCCTCGCCTGCTGCGTAGAAGGTCCCGCGATTGAGGCTGGCGAGATCGTCGATGACCGAGTTCCGGGATTGAGCCATGGTTTTGGCCGCTTCGACCTGAACGGGTGCACTCACCCGGCCGAGGAACTGATTGGCGGTATTCCCCACGGTCTGGTGGTGGATGCCCTTGGGTGCTTGTGAGGCGAGCACTATGCCGAGCCCGTACTTCCGGATCTGGCGGATGAGCTCCACCGTGCTTTCGGTGCTCGGGTTCGCTCCGGTCGACGGGACGAAATTCTGCGCCTCGTCCATGACCAGCAGGCCGCCCAACGGACGATCGCCTGCGGGATGTGCTCTGAACCAGGAGAACAGCGCGGCCTGTAGGCGGCTGACGAACCGTGCTGAGGCGTCGCCCGAGAGGCCGACGAAACTGATCACCGAGACTCGTGAGGCCTTTCCCGGCGACGGGGTGAGCAGCAAACCCGGATCGGCGGGCGCACCGGATTCCCCGAACAGCGGATCCGTTTCCATCGCGGCTTCCAGCGTGTCTGCCATCTCGACGGCAAACCGGATGGTCCTGTTGTTGACGGTGCCGCTGGGCGGCTCGGCGAGCAACTCGACGAATCCGGCGAGCGTATGTCCTCCATCCCGGATGTAATGGCCGAGCACGCGCTTGAGCACACCCAACTGCTGGGTTGCCCTTCCGCTTTTACCTCGGATTCCGGCCTGTGGCGCGAGAGTGGCGACTGTCGAGGTGAGCAGCCTCGTGAAGTCGTCGACGTCGTCCAGCACGGGGCCGAAGTCCGGCAGGGGGTGGAAGGACAGCGGACGGCCTCTGTTGAGGCCCGGAGTCCAGACGATCACCTCGGTGTCTGCGAAATAACGTCGCGCTTCGTTCTCTTGTCGCTCGGTCCAACCGTCCGGCGCGGTCGGCCACGGATCACCGAGGCGTCCGAGGTCGTCGTTCGGATCCAGGACGATGGCCGAGACGCCACTCAGCGCACATTGTTCGATGAGTCGTTTGAGGAGGACCGTCTTACCGGAACCGGCAGCGCCGATGACAGCGGTGTGCATCCGAAGCTGCCTGATGGCGACGGTGAAGGGCCGTTGGCCGCGCTTGGTCATTCCGATGGTGATGTCAGCCTCGGCGTGGCTGTCCTCGATGAGTTCATCCTCGGGCAGAGTCGAACGGCCGAGGTGCGGCCGGAGTTCGGCGATCACGGCCGCGAAAAGCTCGGTCCGTGACGCGGGACGAGTCGACCTCAACCAGGCATCGAGTCCGGCCGGGTTGGTGGCAAGCATGGTGCGGAGCGCGGTGAACGTCCGTACGTCGTCGGCGCCGATCGGTACCGACCACCCACCGCGCGCGAAGAAGTCCTTCTTGATCTCTTCGGTCTTGCGGCCGCCCGGATAGGGGATGTTCCGCAACAAGAGCATGCGCCGGCTCGACAGTCCTGCGGCCAAGCCGGATTCGTTCATCGCCTTGGTCATGCGTGTTTGTGCGGCACCCGCATGGTCTGTGGCGATCGCCCGGAAGGCCCAATGGATGCTGTTCTCCGTCTTCTCATCCAGGACGTAGCGCAGCCGTGCGTGCAGCGCCGGACTGCGGCCGAAGTCGGTTTCGATCTGGAATCGGCCGACGTCTCCGCCGAGTTCCTGCACGAGACTCTTCAAGCCGGCGCCCAGCAGACCCGGCATCAGGCGGTCCTCGGTCGTCTTGTCGAGCGGTTTGGTGATGTCCGCGGCGCGTCGTAGATCTTCGAATCGGCTGGTCAGAGCTTCTGTTTCGGTATCCTGCACCGGGATGGGCGCAATGACGGGCTGCTCCGCTTCCAGCGACGTCAGCTCGACCGCCTTCCCGGCATCCAGGCACCCCTTGATGTGCTCGGCGACGCGGTTGAGGAGTCGCCGTACGGTGTAGCGGTGTGGCGATTCGGCGAGTGCGGCGGAGCTGATCGGCCAGGTCGGCGTCGGCGGCAGGAACCCGACGGAGTCGTAACCGGACCGGAAACGGCTGCTGACGACGGCCGCGGCGGTGGCTTCGTCGGGGATCGCGCCGAGCTCGGGTAGGAGATCGAACCGATCCAGGGCGGACACGATCGCCACCCTGGAAATCTTCTCCCAGGTGTCGGGATGGCAAGCGACCACCATGAAGGTGCGGCGGGTCTCTTCACGGAGATTCATCAGGCCGGTGGCGATGTCGCTGGTCAGGCGCTTCGCGGCGCGAATTTCGCCGGAGGAAGACGTGCCCATGGAGGACTCTGAGGCCGCCACGACATCGTCGAGCTGGTCGAATGCGAACACCAGGGGGCCGACGAGGGCGAAGAGGCGGGTGAGATCTCGCAGCACGAGCTGCGCGGGCCTCGCCCGGGACGGCAGTCCCCAAGCAGTGCGCTGCTCCTGCTCGTCGTCGTTCAGCGCAAGGTAGGAGGTCCCGGCCTCCGCGGCCGCCCCCGAGGAGGCAACGAGCGCCAGCGCACGCGCCGTGTACCCCGCCTCATTGCCCACTTGCCGGTCAAGACGCCGGATGCCGGCGACGAACGCGTCCAAGTGGGCTCGAGTCAGTTCGCGTTCACCGGTGACCGCGGCACGAGTCGCGTCGTCGAGGCTTGTCCGACGGGCAAGACCGTCGATCAGAAGCAGTAGCTGTTCATGATCGCCGTCATCCTTGCGGTACAGGCTGTCGACGAGACTGGCCGTGGCGCTCTCCCAGAAGTCGCGGCCGGCCACCAGCTTGATGTAGAAGAAGAACCCGCCTCGCGACTGGATCTCCTGCCGGGTCCAGCCGAGGAGGTGCGTTTTGCCGGCGCCGGCGTTGCCTCGCACCACGGCCGCGACCGGTACGTGGTCGGAACTGATCGCATCCATCGATGCGAGCAATCGCCTCGACACCTCGGGATGGAGACTGCCGACGTGGTAGGACGACTGTGAAGTCCATACCTCGTCCGGCGTCAGCGCGGTGCTGAGGTACAACCTGTCCAGCGCTTCCAGCTGCCGGTTCACGCTGCACTGATCTTCAGCAGGTGCCGTTCTTCGCCACCTATCTCGACCGCGGCCTCCCGATCGTCTTCCGTCAGCGTCTTTCGATTGGTCTCCGGGATCAGCTGCACATCCGGCAGCTCGATCAGCCGATCGAGCTCGGCATCGACGACTTCGGTGGATACGTCTTCCAGCCAAGGCCGCAGCGCGGACAGCTTGACCCAGCTGCCGGGCGGGCGACGGACGGTGAGTTCGGTGTAGGACGCGCGAATCCAGCTTTCGAGGTCGGGTCGGAAGAAGTCACCGAATTTCGTCTCGGAATGGGCCAAGTGCTGACCGACGCTGTCCAGCACGGCGTACAGGACGCCGACCGGGAATTTCGCGCCGTCGGGGCGTCCGGCCACGAGGGCGGTTTCGCACCACGCCCGGCCCTCGGGGGTCAGCTGATGGGTGTTGACCGTGCGGCGTTTTTTCGAAGTGATCAGGGCGACGTCCTGATTCGCCCGGTTGCGCACTTCGGCCGTGATCTCCAGACCGGCGACGTCGCGCAGTTCCCGGTTCGTCACCGGTCGCGCCACCACCATGAGGGCGAACAGCGACGCCTGGTCTCGCACGGTCAACTGGGTCCCCACGATATTCCTCCCGGATTGGTCGGTTCAGATCTCGAGCCTCGGTCCCGGCACCAGTTCCACCCGGCCGGTCGTGCTGGACAGCTCGCCGGACACCGCGATTCGGCGGCCGTCGCGGTGAGCGGTGATCGCCCGGTCGTAGGTGACCTGGTCGGCCAACCGGACCCACACCGTCGTACGTCGCGATTGCCCCGCGCGTTCCGTGCGCAGATCTCCGCGCACCTTGATCCGCCACCTGTCGCCGCTTGCCGTATCGTCTTCCAGCCCTGAGACGACGCCGGTTACCGATGCGGCGCCAGAGGCGGTGACCGCACGCAATCTGTCGGCGGCCGTTCGGAGCAACGACTCCGAGGCCGGCGGGAACGCGAGCACTTTCGGCCGGATGTCCAGCGGCTGTGAGCGTGCCCAGCGGAAGGTGATCTCGAACGGCTCACCCCGACCGCGAGCTGAGAAGCTGCTGAGGGCTTGGCAAAGGTCCGCCGAGACACCCGCGGTGACGGTCTTGTCGAATGCTTCGGGCGAACCGGCGACTACCGCGTTGTGAGCTGCGCTGATCGATCCCAGCATGTGCACCAGAACGGTCCGCCCGGTCAGTTCCTCCCCGTCGTGGGACCGGCCGGGCACGTCTGCGGCCAGACGGACCTCGATGACATAGCTGCCTGCCCGTGCCGGACCCAGCTCGGCGGCCCGCAGCACGTCGCCAACGGCGGCGGGTGGACGTCCTGCAAAAGCGAAGTGCGGGCCTTGCACAACAGTACGAGCTGCTGTGCCGAGCAGTCCCCGGACGCCTTCCACAGCTTGGACACCGGATGCCAAAGAGGTGTATCCGGCGTCATGGTCCGCCGGAAAGGTGCGGAAGAGCAACCTGTCGAGATTCGGCCTGGAGATCTCCAGCGCGATTTCCGCTATCGGGCGGTCTTCGGCTGAGCACAGGCAGCGGAGGATGTCGCGCACTCTGCGTTCCCCGTCGCCCAGCCCGTCCTGGGCGGGGACCAGGACTTCGAAGTCGGCCGGATGCCGCCAGAAGCTCGCGCCGTTCCAGTCGTCCGGCTCCCGCTCCCAACCCGTTTCGGCCAGGTAGCTGGTGATATCGCTGATCTTCAACGGGATCGTCATGGCGGCGCCTACCAGACCGACTGGGTTTCGGTGAGCCTGCGCAGGGCCGCGGCGGTGAGCACGTTCGCGGTGGGCACTTTGACCGGCCGTTTCCGGTTGCGGTCCGGCTCCAAGATGGGCTTTTCGGAACGGAGGGAGACGAAGTAACCGAGGTGGCGCAGCATCACACCATCGGTCATGGAGGCCGCGTACGACTGGTTGTCCACGGGGACGCAGATGACGAAGAGGAACCGGGGGACGGTGAAGTCGGACCCGGCGAGCTTGTTGAACTGCCATTCGTCGAGTCCGCGGTAATCAAGGTGTCCGGATGACCGCGACGGCTTCGACCACGTCTTGATCTGTGCTTCGATGGTCGGGGAGTAGACCTTCCCGTACCGGCCGGTGGCACGAAATCCGAGGTCGATGCCGTCCACGTCGAGATCGTCCTTCAGGACGAGGAGACCGGCTGCCGACGCGAGCACGCGGACGTAGTCTTCGCCGAACTTGCCCTGGTGCTGTCTGGCGTCGAGCATGCAAGCCCTCCCGCGAGCGTGGCGTGCCTCGACCGCGAGCTTATGAGCCGGATCCGTGCCTGTCTGTACGGCAACGTGTTGATCCTCGTCGCCGCCGGGACAGCGCTGAGCCACAACGCGTCGGTGACTGCATGTCGGACGTCGATTGAATTCCGTGCTTCGTCGTCGATGCGAATCCGGGACGTGTCCTCGGACGATTAGCGTAGGGCCGCACGGAGGTATGTCCGAAAACCGTGGCGCGACCGGGGCCGCGCCACGGTTGGTCAGCTCACCCGTGCCGCAAGCAGAGCGTTCCCCACTGGAAGCCCGCCCCGATGGACGAGACCACGTACGTGTCGCCGTGGCGGACCGAGCCGGCCGTGAACGCCGCGTGCAGCGCCGTGAACACGCCCGCCGAGCCCGTGTTGCCGAGGCGGTCCACCGTGATCGGTGCCCGCGAACGGGACACGCCCAGCTTGTCCAGCGCCGCCGTGATGATGTTCAAGTTGGCCTGGTGGAGGAAGAAGTGCGTGACGTCCTCCACCGACAGCCCGGCCTCGTCGACCGCCCGGAGGATGCTGTCCGGCAGGCAGCGGGTCGCGGTGTTCCAGACCGCGCGGCCGTCCATCTTCAGGTAGTGGTCCGACGCCGACGCGGCGGCCGGCGGGAGGCGGGAACCGCCCGCCGGGATCTCCACGTCGTACGACAGCTCCGTGCCGAAGTCCCAGCCCAGCAGACCGGCGCCCGCGGACGACGCGCGGGTCAGGACCGCCGCGCCCGCCGCGTCGCCGAAGAACACCCGGGTCGTCCGGTCTTGCGGGTCGGTGACGCGGGACGCGCAGTCCGCCGCGATGACCAGCACCGTCGAAGCCGCCGACGTCTGGAGCAGGTGCGCGGCCAGGAACAA
Organism: Amycolatopsis sp. NBC_00355; assembly: GCF_036104975.1. Classification (GTDB taxonomy): domain Bacteria; phylum Actinomycetota; class Actinomycetes; order Mycobacteriales; family Pseudonocardiaceae; genus Amycolatopsis. Next base: position 962,219 of record NZ_CP107982.1, read on the forward strand.
CGCCTGGACGCCGTTCGCGCACGCCGCTTGCGTGATGTCGAGCGTCAGCGCGCGGTCCGCGCCCAGCAGTTCCTTCACGATCAGCGCGGTCGACGGGAGCGGCTGGTCGTAGGTGTACGTCCCGACGATGATCGCGTCGACGTCGCGCGGGGTGATGCCCGCCGCGGCCAGGGCCGGGTGGGCCGCCGCCACGCACATGTCCGATGTCGCGCGGTCCGGGGCCAGGCGCCGGCGGACGCGGATGCCCGTGCGGCTGACGATCCACTCGTCGGAGGTGTCGAGCGTCGCCGCGAGCTCGGCGTTCGTCACGACTTCCGGCGGCAGGTGCACACCGGTGCCCGCGATCATGACGGGGACGGTCAGCGCGGTCACACCGCACCGCCCGCGAAAACGCTGCGCGAGGCGCTGAGCTGCTGGGACAGATCGGTGTAGAACCGGCCCGACTCGCAGGGCCGGCCGAGCAGGATGCGGCGCGCCGCCTCGCCGCACAGCGCACCGCCCAGCGCGACGCCGGACGCCAGCTGCGGCCAGCTGCTCAGCGTGCGCCCGAGCTGCCCGAACGACGCGGCCAGCTCCGGGCTGATCCGGTCGGCGTCCACCATCGCCAGGATCAGGTCGACCTTCTCCTGGTACCCGAGGTCCGCCAGGTCGACGGACTTCACGTCGCCGAGCAGCCCGTGCAGCAGCGGCCGGTCGGGCTCGCGGTCGAACCGCTCGACGTCGAGCATGCCGCGGTCGTTGCAGTCCATCACCACCGGGATGCCGAGGTCACGCGCGTACTCGCGGGCCGCGATCTTGACCCACGGCGTGTCGCATTCCTCGACGAGCAGGTCGATCCCGCCGGCGAAGAAGTCCTCGATGGTGTCCTCGGTCAGCCCGTCGCGCTGGATCTCGATGTCGAGGTACGGGTCGATCTCGAACATCTGCCGCGCGGACAGCACCGCCTTGTTGACGCCGAGGTGGTGCACACCGGCGCGCAGCCGGTTCAGGTTGGACAGCCCGAAGTCGTCGAAGTCGGCCAGCCGGTACGCGCCGCCGATGCCCTCGAGCGCGAACGTCAGCGCCGCGCTGTTGCCGACGGACAGGCCGATGATCCCGATCCGCTTGCCGAACAGGCCACGCTGTTCCGGGCGTTCGATCCGGCCGCGGTTGCGGTCGGTGCGCACCAGCCGGAACTCCTCGCGCGGCAGCACGTGCACCAGCCGCCCCGACCACGGGAACCACACCCAGGTGCCGTACTCCCACGCCGCGACGCCCGCCAGCTGCTCGCGCTTCTTGCGCTCGATCTCGGCGGCGTCCGTGCAGGCCGGTTCGCGGCTGCGGACCAGTTCGGTGAGCTGCTCGTCGAGCGTGTCGTGGACTTCGCGGACTTCGCCGGACGCCAGCAGGCGGTTGAGGGCGTCGTGGTCGGCGGCGGTGAACAGCACCGGCTGCCAGACGTCGCGGTCGGGACCGGCGGCTTCGGTGAGCGTGAGCGGCGCTGCGCGGGGCGCCCGCGGTGCGGGGAGCAGCGGCGACGGGCCGCCGGCGGCGATGAGCGGGAACTCGTCGCGCAGCCGCGTCACGAGGTCGTGCTGCCGGCCGGCGCCGTCGAGGACGCGGTGGACCATGATCACGACGTCCTCGGTGTACTGCGGGACGTAGCGGCGGGTGCCGGCCACGGGCCGGAAACCGAACCGTTCGTGGAACCGGTCCTGGCCGTCCTTCGTGCCGGACGTGCCGATCATCGCCCGCGCGCCGAGGTGGTGGGCCGCGCCGATCGCCAGCGCGTTCAGGTACTGCCCGAGCCCGAGCTTGCGGGCCCGGTGCTCGACGACGAGCCGGCTGTGCTCGAACACCTCCGACGCCGGGAAACCTTGGGTGGCAAGGAGTTTTTCGTAGGCCGCGTCGCCGAGGTAGGCCCGGGACTGGAAGCGCTCGCCGGCGTCCGGTGTGGACAGCCGGATGTAGCCCAGCGGCTCGCCGCCGGGACTGCGGCGGGCGATGAAGTGCCACGCGCCGAAGTCGAGGTCCTGGTCGTCGGTGTGGGAGCCGTCCGCGCGGAGGAAAGCCGGGCGGCGGCCGTGGTCGAAGAGGATCCGGGCGCGCAGTTCGCGGACCGCGTCGATCAGGGTGTGGTCGCCGGAGCCCGGCTGCGGCCCGAGGAACGCCGTGACGTGCCAGTCCGGCGATCCGGGCTGCGGGGACCACGATTCGCGTGGGCCGGGGTGGTTCAGGTGGGTCAAGTTCCGTCTTTTCTCAAGGAGTTCCGGGGGACCTGTCCGGCCGCGGCGAGCGTGGTCCGGACCAGGGCAGCCGGGACACTAGCAGCGGGCGGACGGCCCGGCCCGGCGGTGCGCCGCGGTGATCTTCCCGCACGGCCCAGCCGGGAAATCCTTTACTCTCAAGAGAATTGACAGTGTGTCACACACGTAGACCACGAATGATGAAGATCGAACGCCGGCATCACTCGAAGGAGTGGCGGTGTCTCTCGTAGGGCGACGGAGAGAAGATCAAGCCGCCCACGCTCCACAGAGGATTGTGGTCGGCTTCACAAGCGCGTCTTCACCCCCGTGGGGGAGCGTCGAACAGTCCAAAGGGGACACTCGACGCGAGTGCCCGGTACCCGGCGGGATTGAGGTGCAGGTGGTCACCGACGTCGTAGGCGGGCCGCAACCGGCCGGGCGCGGCCGGATCACCGGCCACGCGGTCGAAGTCGAGGACCGCGTCGAAGTGGCCGCGGATCCAGGTGTTGACCCGCTGACGCGCCGCTTCGCGCTCGGGGGTGTCATAAGGCGAGTTGCCGCCGAACGGCGTCAGCGTCGCGCCGTAGACGCGGATGTCCTGGGCGTGGGCGCGGGTGATGATCTGGTCGTAGGCGTCGATCAGGTCGTCCGCGGTCTGCGCGGCTGCTTCGGCGGCGGCGGTGCCGATGTCGTTGACGCCCTCGAACACGATCGCCCACCCGACACCGCTCTGGGCCAGCAGATCGCGGTCGAGCCGGGCCAGGACGTTGGGGCCGAGGCCGTCCTGCAGCACCCGGTTGCCGCCCGCCGCCTGGTTGACCACTGCGGCCGGCACGCGCGAGGCCAGCACGTCCGGCCAGCGGTCGTTGCCGTTCGTCGTCGAGCCCCGGCCGTCGGACAGGGAGTCGCCGATCACGGCCACCGCCGAGGCGGGGGACAGGACCTCGACGCCGCTCAGGAAGTACCAGTGGTCGACCGGGGTCGCGCCGGGCAGGTCCGGCGCGGTCACCCGGTCGCCCGCCAGCAGGTACGACGTCGTGCGCGAGCCCGGGTGGGAGGTGATCGCCGTCGAGGCCTGGCCGTGGGCCAGGTACGTCGTCACGGTGATGTTCTCCGCCGCCCGCACCGGGAACGGCAGTGGGTCCGACACCGCTTGCGCACCCGCCGGGACCGTCGTCGACGGCTTGCCGTGGAACGTCACCGGCAGCGAAGTGCCCGGGACGATCGCGGAGACCCCGGCACCACCGGAGACCGGCCGGGCGACCGAGACCGCCGTGAGCGGCAGGGGCGCGCCGCCGAAGGCGTTCGAGAACCGCAGCCGGATGCGCGGGCCACCCGCGGAAACGTGTGCGGTCTGGCGCAGGGACGCGTTGTCGAGCACACGATCCGGCCCGGTGAACGGCGCCGGCGGCAGGTTGCCCGGTTCGGTCAGCTGCGGCATCGACGTCCACGTCGCCACCCACCGCGACGCGGGCGGCCGGCCGGACGCGCCCACGGACAACGCCGTGAGCGCGACCAGCACGGCGATCACGAACGGGCGCCTCACAAGGAGAACTCCGGCGCGAGCACCCGATCGAAGCCGACCTCCCGGCGGGGACCGGACAGCGTGCAGTGCAACGTCGTGACGATCCGCTCGCTCGACGTGCCGACCCGCAACTCGACGTCGCCCGGCTCGACGAGACGCCGGCCCGCGCGGCCGGTGTAGGAGGTCAGGTCGGCGTGCAGGTCGATGTCCAGGACTTTCGCCTCGCCGGGTGCGAGGTCGACCCGGCGCGCGGCGATCAGCTGCCGCTCCGGGCGGGCCACCTCGGCGACCGGGTCGTGCAGGTACACCTGGACGACTTCGGACGTCGGCCGGTCGTGGTCGTTGCGCAGGGTCACGCGGACCCGGCAGGTGCCGTCGGTCGGCCACAGCGAACCCGTCGCGCTGACGTCCTGCCAGGTCGCCGGCGCGTAGGAAAGCCCGTGCCCGAAGGGGAACAGTGGTGTCGGGTCGACCGTGCTGACCTCGCTGCGCCGGCCCAGCGGGGCCGCCAGGTACGTCGACGGCTGGTTCGCCCCGGCCGCCGGGAAGCTGACGGGGAGCCGGCCCGAGGGATCAATCCGTCCATTGAGGACACTCGCGAGCGCGGGCGCGCCCTCTTCGCCGGGGTAGAAGCCGCAGACGATCGCGGCCAGCCGGTCCGCCTGCCGCGACAGCTCGTACGGCCGCCCGGACAGCAGGATCAAGATCACCGGTTTGCCCGTCGCGAGCAGGGCTTCGAGGAGTTCCTCCTGCCGGCCGGGCAGCCGCAGGTCGGGGGCGTCGCAGCCTTCGCCGGACGTCCCGCCGCCGAACAGCCCGGCCCGGTCGCCCAGCACGGCCACGCAGACGTCCGCGGCCGCCACGGCCGAGACGGCCTCGGCGATCCCGGCGTCGTCGCCACCGACCACCGGGCAGCCCAGGGCGTACGTGACGTCGTGGTCGGCGCGCAGGGCCTCGGCGACCGTCGGCACGTCGACGCCGAACGGGACGTCCGGGTGGTGGACGCCGACGTGCAGCGGGAACGAGTAGCAGCCGAGCATCGCGCCGGCCGCGTCCGCGCGCGGCCCGACGACCGCGACCTTGCGGCCGGGGGCCAAGGGGAGCGTGCCGTCGTTGTGCAGCAGCACGATCGAGCGTTCGGCCACTTCACGGGCCAGCGCGCGGGACTCGGCGTCGTCGAGGTCGATCTCTTCGGGCACCTCCGGCGCCCAGTCCGCGTCGAGCAGGCCCAGCTCGCACTTCTGCCGCAGCACGCGTTCGAGGGCCCGGTCGACGACGGCGGCATCGACCGAGCCCCCTTCCACCGCGGCGAGCAGCGGCTCGCCGTAGCAGTCCATGGTCGGCAGTTCGACGTCGATGCCCGCGGCCAGCGCCTGACCGGCGGCGTCACCGCGACCGCTCGCGACGCCGTGCAGCCGGTGCAGGAACGCCACGGAGAAGTAGTCGGCGACGACGGTGCCGGTGAACCCGTAGGTGCCGCGCAGCAGGTCCGTCAGCAACGTCGCGTCGGCCGCGGCCGGGACACCGTCGATGTCGTTGTAGGCGTTCATCACCGACCGCGCGCCCGCGCGCAGGGCCAGCTCGAACGGCGGGAGCAGGACGTCCGCGATCTCGCGCGGGCCCGCCGACATCGGCGCGAGGTTGCGGCCCGCGCGTGATGCCGAGTAGCCGACGAAGTGCTTCAGCGTGGCGATGATGCCCGCCGACTCCAGGCCGGCGACGTAGGCGGCGCCGATGGTGCCGACCAGGTACGGGTCCTCGCCGATGGTCTCCTCGACGCGGCCCCACCGCAGGTCGCGGGCGACGTCGAGGACCGGCGCGAGCCCCTGGTGCACGCCCAGGCGGCGCATGGTGATCCCGATCCGTTCGCCCATGCGGCGCACCAGGTCCGGGTCGAAGCTCGCGCCCCAGGACAGCGGCGCCGGGTAGACCGTGGCCTGCCACGCCGCGAGCCCGGTCAGGCACTCCTCGTGCACCACCGCGGGAATCCCGAACCGGCTGCTCGTGGTGATCTGCCGCTGGGTGCGCGCGAGGCTGCGGGCGCCGATCGCCGGGTCGACCGGGCGGGTGCCGAACGCCCTGGTCAGCTGGCCGATCCCGTGCCGGGCCAGGTCGTCGAGGTCGATCTCGGCGTCGACGAAGTCGTGCTGGTGCGGGGCCATCTCGCCGCCGGCGTCGATGCCGACCCAGACGCCGTAGAGCTGGGCGATCTTCTCCCGCGGTGTCATCCGCGCCATCAGGGCGCGGACGCGCTCGGCCGGGTCGGCTTCGGGATCACGCCACGGCTCCGGAGAACCGGTGGCCTTGGGGGCCTCTGGGGCCTCGGTCGGCTGCGTGGTCAAAGCTGTCCGCCCTTCGTAGGGGAGAGGATCAGGAGAGGGCGCGGGTCGAGTGCCGCACCACCAGGCCGGTGTCCAGGGTGAGGTGGGTGCGCTCGACGGCGTCGCCGTTGATCAGCGCGATGAGCATGCTGATCGCGCGGTGGCCCATCTCGCGGATCGGCTGGTCCACTGTGGTCAGTGGCGGGCTGCAGAGGGCCGACTCGGGCACGTTGTCGAAGCCCACCACTGACAGGTCGTCGGGCACCGAAAGCCCCAGTTCGCGGGCCGCGCCGACGGTCGCGATGGCCGAGATGTCGTTCGCGGCGAACACCGCGGTCGGCCGGTCGGACCCGGTCAGCAGCTCGTGCGCCGAGGCCGCGGAGATCTCCGGATCGTAGGCGCCGTCCCGGATCAGGGCCTCGTCCACCGCGACGCCGGCCGCGTGGAGCGCCCGCAGGTAGCCGGTCTTGCGCAGCTCGGCGGACTGCAGGTCGGGCCGGCCGGCGAGGAAGCCGATCCGCCGGTGGCCGAGTTCGAGGAGGTGCTCGGTGGCCAGCTGCGCGCCCCGCAGGTTGTCGGAGTCGATGGTCGGCAGGTGCGACGGCCCGGTGTGCGGGTCGACCGCGACCACCGGGGTGCCGGGCACGGCCTCCAGCGAGACGGCGGGCGTGACCAGCACGGCGCCGTCGACGAGGGTGCCGCTCAACCGGGACAGGTAGCGCTTCTCCCAGCCCTTCGGGTCACCGGTGCGCCCGCCCGCGGAGTAGACGACGAGTTCGAAGCCACTGCCGCGGATCGCGTCGGCGGCCCCCTTGAGCAGCTCCGTGGAGAACGGTTCCAGGTCGGCGACCAGGATGCCGATCACGTTGGTCCGGTGGTTGCGCAGGCTCTGGGCGACGAGGCTCGCCTCGTAACCGAGCTCTTCGATCACGGCCCGGACCTTCGCGAGCGTTGCGGCGGAGACGCCGTAGCGGTCGTTGATGACTTTGGAAACCGTGGCCACCGAGACGCCGGCGTGGGCCGCGACGTCACGGATGGTCACCCTGGAACTGGGCTGCATCGCCTCAGACTAGCCATGTAAAACGTTATCGACAACGATTGACATCCGTTTTTCGCTGGCGCAGACTCTTCGCCAACCCGGGCGTTGTCACGCCCCGTCCAACTCGGCCGAAGTCGTCAGGAGTGGACCCAAAATGTTTGCGAAACGCAGAATCCCCGTAGTCGCCGCGCTCGCGGCCGTCGTGCCGCTCGCCCTCGCGGCGTGCAGCGGGGGGAGTGACACGCCCGCGCAGCCGAGCGGCCCGGTCACCCTCACGTGGTGGCACAACGGCACCACCGACCCGATCAAGGCGATCTGGGAGAAGGTGGTCACCGACTACCACCAGGCGCACCCGGACGTCACGATCAAGGCCCAGCCGCTGCAGAACGAGGACTTCCCCACCAAGGTGCCCCTCGCCCTGCAGGGAGCCGAGCCGCCGGACGTCTACCAGTCCTGGGGCGCCGGCGACCTGGCTTCGCAGATCACCTCGGGCAAGGTCGCCGACATCACCGACGTCACGAAGTCGTGGATCTCCGCGACCACCGGCAAGTTCGGTGAAAACTGGCAGGTCGACGGCAAGCAGTACGGCGTGCCGTTCGAGCAGCACTTCGTCGGTTTCTGGTACCGCAAGGACCTGTTCGCCGACGCCGGGATCACCGCGCCGCCGAAGACCATCGACGACCTGAACTCCGCTGTCACCAAGCTCAAGGCCAAGGGCGTCGCACCGATCTCGGTCGGTGGCAAGGACCGCTGGCCGGACGCCTTCTACTTCAACTACTTCGCCGTCCGCGAATGCTCGGTCGACGTGCTCAAGCAGTCGGTGAAGGCGATCAAGCTCGAGGACCCGTGCTGGACGAAGGCGGGGCAGGACCTCAAGAACTTCCTGGCCACGCAGCCGTTCCAGACCGGGTTCGCCGGCACCGCCGCCCAGCAGGGCGCGGGCAGCTCGGCCGGCCTGGTCGCCAACGGCAAGGCGGCGATGGAGCTGCAGGGCGACTGGGAGCCCGGCACGATGTCGGCGCTGACCGAGGACAAGCAGCTGGACTCGAAGGTCGGCTGGTTCCCGTTCCCGTCCGTGCCCGGCGGCGCGGGCGACCCCGCGGCCGTGCTCGGCGGCGGTGACGGTTTCGCCTGCACCACCCGCGCGTCGAAGGCGTGCGCGGACTTCCTGCAGTACCTGGGCAGCGAGCCGGTGCAGACGCAGCTCGCCGCGCAGGGCGCCGGCTTGCCCGTCAACACCGTGGCCGCCAAGGCGCTGAAGACCGACACCCTGAAGGCCGTCTACGACTACGGCACGAAGTCGCCGTACCTGCAGATGTACTTCGACCGGGCGTTCCCGACGGCGGTCGGCGCCGCGCTGAACGACGCCGTGGCCAACATGTTCGCCGGCCAGGGCACCCCCGAAGGCATCGTGGCGGCCGTCAACCAGGCCGCGGCAGGCAACAAGTGACCACGACCACCAGTCCGGTGCGGGCGGCGCGACCGCCCGCACCGGCGGTGCCGGTCCGGAAGCGGCGCTCGAGCCTGCGCAAGCGGCTCGAGCTGGCGCTGCTGCTCGGCCCGGCGCTGCTGCTGTTCGCCGGGTTCGTCCTGGTGCCGATCGGGATCGCGGCGTTCTACAGCCTGTTCAACTGGAACGGCTTCGGCGCGCTCGACGACTTCGTGGGCCTCGACAACTACGTCGACGCCTTCGGCGGCGATGTGTTCCAGAGCGCGATCGTGCACAACCTGATCATCGCCGGGCTGTCGATCGTGGTGCAGCTGCCGCTGTCGATCGGCCTGGCGCTGCTGCTCAACCGGAAGCTGCGCGGCCGGGCAGTGCTGCGGTCCCTGGTGTTCGCGCCGTACGTCCTGTCCGAGGCGATCACCGCGGTGATCTGGGTGCTCATGCTGCAGCCGAGCGGGTTCGCCGACCAGGTGCTCCAAGGCGCCGGGCTCGGCGGCCTGGTCCGGCAGTGGCTGGCCGACCCGGGCATCGTGCTCTACACGCTGTTCGCGGTGATCACCTGGAAGTTCATCGGCTTCGGCATCATCCTGCTGCTGGCCGGGCTGCAGGGGGTGCCGGCCGAGCTGCGCGAGGCCGCCGCGCTCGACGGCGCGTCGGCGTGGCAGACCACCCGCCACGTCGTGCTGCCGCTGCTCGGGCCGACCATCCGGATCTGGATCTTCCTGTCGGTGATCGGCTCGCTGCAGCTGTTCGACATCGTGTGGATCATGACGCTCGGCGGGCCCGCGAACGCGTCGGCGACGATGGCGACCTACCTGGTCGACCACGGCTTCAAGCGCTACGAGTTCGGGTTCGGCTCCGCCGTCGCGGTGATCCTCTTCGTCATCTGCTTCGTGTTCGCCCTGCTGTACCAGCGATTCGCGCTGCGCCGGGACACCCAGGGCGCCCTGACCAGGATGGTGGGCTGATGCGCTCGCGCCGGTTCGGCCTGTCGATGGGGTATCTCGCGGCGATCGTCGTGGTCGGCGTGACTCTTGTGCCGCTGCTGTTCGTGGTGCTCGGCGGGTTCCGCAGCAACGCGCAGATCAACTCCGACCCGGCGGGGCTGCCCGGGCCGTGGATCACCGAGAACTACGCCTCGGTCCTCGGCTCGAGCGCGTTCTGGACGTTCCTCGGCAACAGCGCGCTGATCGCCGTGATCGCGACCGCCGTGGCCGTCGGCCTGGGCTCGATGGCCGGGTTCGCGCTGTCGCGGTACCAGTTCAAGGGCCGGGAAGCGCTGTACACGCTGTTCACACTCGGCCTGCTGTTCCCGCTCACCGTGGCGACGCTGCCGCTGTACCTGTGGCTGCGCCAGCTCGGGATGCTGGAGAGCTTCTGGGGCGTCGCGATCCCCGAGGCGGCGTTCTCGCTGCCCGTGACGATCGTGATCCTCCGCCCGTTCATGCACGCCATCCCCGGCGAGCTGGAGGACGCCGCGGTGCTCGACGGCGCGAGCCGGCTGGGGTTCTTCTGGCGGATCCTGCTGCCGCTGTCGGCGCCCGCGCTGACGACGGTCGGCGTGCTCGCCTTCGTCACCAGCTGGAACGCTTACCTGCTGCCCCTGCTGGTGTTCAACGACGCCGCGCACTTCACGCTCCCGCTCGGTGTCGCCACGTTCCAGTCCCAGTACTCCCAGGACACCGCCCGGGTGCTCGCGTTCACCGCGTTGTCGATGGTCCCCGCGCTCGCGTTCTTCGTGCTCGCCGAACGGCGCATCGTCGGCGGGCTGACCGGATCCGTGAAGGGCTGACACAGGAGGTCTCCCGTGACGTCCGAGGTACACCGCCGTGCCTTCCTCCAGCTGCTGGCCCTCGCCGGCGCCGGAACCGCCGTCCTGCCGGGAACCGCCGAAGCCGGCACGGGCTTTCCCCTGGTGACGCGGGGCAAAGCCGCGACCATCGTGGTGAGCGCCGGTGATCGGCCGGGGGTGCGCCGGGTCGTCGGCGACCTCGCGGCCGACGTCGAGCGCGTCACGGGCGTGCGGCCGGCCGTCTCGATCGACGTCGTCCCCGCGCACGGGCCGGTGGTACTCGTCGGGACGCTGGGCCACAGCCCGCTGGTCGACGACCTGGTCCGCGCGGGCCGGCTCGACGTCACCGGCGTCGCCGGGAAGTGGGAGACGTCGCTGAGCCAGGTCGTCGACGGGACGCTGGTGCTCACCGGCAGCGACCAGCGTGGCGTGATCTACGGCGTCTACGAGATCTCGCGGCGCATCGGCGTCTCGCCGTGGTACTGGTGGGCCGACGTCCCGCCGCGGCGCAGCGCGGAGCTGCACCTGCCGGGGGAGCGGTTCAGCCTGGGCACCCCCCGCGTCAAGTACCGCGGGTTCTTCATCAACGACGAGAACCCGGCGCTCGGCACCTGGGCGCCGGCGTACTTCGGGCCCGGCAAGGCGCCGGGCTACCCGGGTGGCTTCACCCACGAGTTCTTCGCGAAGGTCTTCGAGACCCTGCTGCGGCTGCGCGCGAACTACCTGTGGCCCGCAGTCTGGGGACGCGCGTTCGCCGAGGACGACCCGCTCAACCACGCGACGGCCAAGGAGTACGGCGTCGTCATGGGCACCTCGCACGAGGCGCCGATGATGCGGGGGATCGAGGAGTGGAACCGGCACGCGGTCGCCGCGGTCCGCGACGCGGCGGGAAACATCGTCACGCCCGGCCACGACCCGTACGGCGGCACGGGGGAGTGGAGCTTCCGCCGCAACGGCGAGGCGATCAAGGCGTACTGGGCCGACGGCATCCGCCGGATGGCCCGCGAGGACTTCGAAGGCGTCGTCACGCTCGGCATGCGCGGCAACGGCGACGTCGGCCTGCCCGACGGCGACGGCATCGAGCTGATGCGCGAGATCCTCGCCACCGAACGGGAAATCCTCGCCCGAGAGCTGAGCACGGACGTCCCGCAGGTGTGGACGCTGTACAAGGAAGTCCAGCGCTACTGGGCGCAGGGGCTCCGCCCGGCCGACGACGTCATCGTCGTGTTCACCGACGACAACTGGGGCAACATCCGCAAGCACCCGGATCTCTCCTTGCCGCCGCACCCGGGCGGGTACGGGCTGTACTACCACTTCGACTACGTCGGCGGCGGCCGCAACTACAAGTGGGTCGACACCACCCTGATCGCCAACACCTGGGAGCAGCTGAACCAGGCCGTCTCCTACGGCAACGACCGGCTGTGGGTCGTCAACGTCGGGGACATGAAGGGCAACGAGCTGCCGCTGCAGTTCTTCCTCGACTACGCCTGGGATCCGTCGGCACTGCCCGTTTCGCGATTGTCCACATGGGAGCGAGAATTCGCTTCGGCGAACTTCGGCGCCGCACTGGCGTCGGACATCGCTTCGGTGCTGCACGACTACGGGCGGTTGCAGTCCCGCCGGAAGCCGGAGCTGCTGAACCGGAAGATCACGCTGCAGGCCGACGGCACGATCGGGTACGACGACCAGGCGACGCCGTTCAGCCTGGTCAACTACCGCGAGCTGGACACCGTCACCGACGAGTGGCAGGCGCTGGCCGCCCGCGCGTCGAAGATCTCCGCCCGGCTGCCGGCGGCCTGCCGCGACGCCTACTTCGAGCTCGTGCTGTACGAGGTCGAGGCGTCGGCGAACCTGTACGCGCTGCGGCGGGCCGAGTTCACGAACCTGTTGTACGCGGCGCAAGGCCGCGCCTCGGCCAACGGGCTCGCCGCCGTCGCCGAGGCCCGGTTCGCCGACGACCTCGCCTTGGCTGCGAAGTACAACACGGGCGTCGCGGGCGGCAAGTGGAACGGATTCCAGACCCAGCCGCACATCGACTACGGCGACGTCGCCCGCTACGGCCCGAACGCACCGTGGCAGCAGCCGGAGAAGGACAACGTCGCGCTGCCGGACGTCCTCTTCCCGGCGGTGCGGCGGGTTCCGGTTCCCTCCGGTGCCGAAATGGGGGTCGCCGTCGACGGCTCGGAGCAGTGGTGGCCCGCGGCGGCGGGACGTCCGGTGCTGCCGGAGTTCAGCCCGTTCCAGAGCACCCCGGCGCAGTACGTCGACGTGTTCAACCGCGGGCGGACGCCGTTCCGCTGCACGGTGACGGCGGGCGCGCCGTGGGTGCGGGTCGAGCCGCGCGGCGGCCGGGTGGACGAGGAGCTGCGGATGACGGTGCGGATCGACTGGGCGCGGGCACCGAAGGGCACCACGACCGTGCCGATCACGGTGTCGGGTGCGGGCCGTTCGGTCGTCGTGGACGCGGTGGTGCGTTCGGCCGACCTGCCGTTGTCGTGGCGGCACGGGTTCGTCGAGGCCGGCGGGCACGTTTCGATGGAAGCCGACCACGGCGACGCGATCGCGGCGGCCGGCGTGTCGTGGCGGCGGATCCCGGACCTCGGCCGGACGGGCGCCGGCATGACGCCGTTCCCGGTGACGGCGGCGAGCCGGGAGGTGGGGGCGGGCCCGCGGCTGGAGTACCGGATGACGCTGGTCACGGCCGGGCCGGTGACGGTGTGGGCGTACCTTTCGCCGCGCGGCAACGTGCTGCAGGGTGCCGGACTGCGGTACGCGGTCTCGGTGGACGACGCGGTTCCGCAGGTCGTCAACATCACCAAGGCGACCGGCGCGGACGACACGACCATGAACCGGCAGTGGGAACGGACGACGTCGGACAACGTGAACCTGACCTCGACGCGGCACGTGGTCGCCGCGCCGGGGCCGCACGTGCTGAAGATCTGGATGATCGACCCGGCGGTGGTGGTGCAGAAGCTGGTGGTCGACACGGGCGGGTTGCGGCCGAGCTACCTGGGGCCGCCGGAGAGCAAACGGCTGGGAAAGCCGTGAGCAGGGAACGGCGTTCTCACTGCGTTTGTCACTCGCGGCTGGCGGGCGCGGTGCTGTGGCGCACGACCAGGCTGGTCGCCAGCTCCAGCCGCCGGGCGTCCGGCGTCAACCCCCGGGCCAGCGCGATCGCCAGCCGGGCCCCGGCCGCCGCCATCTCCTGCAACGGCTGGCGGATCGTCGTCAGCTCCGGCGTCAGCCAGCGGGCCACCGGCAGGTCGTCGAAACCGACCACGCTCAAGTCGGCCGGGATGCGCAACCCGGCGTCGCGGGCGGCCTCGTACACGCCCAGTGCCTGCAGGTCGCTGCCGGCGAACACCGCCGTCGGGCGGTCGGGGAGGGTGAGCAGTGATGCCAGCTCGCGGTAGCCCGAGCGGACGTGGAAGTCGCCCTTGCGGACCAGGGCCGGGTCGAAGGCCAGCCCCGCCGTCTCCAGGGCCGTGCGGTAGCCGTCGATGCGGGCCCGGCTGCACAGCACGCCGTCCGGGCCGCCGATCATCGCGATCCGCCGGTGGCCCAGCTCCACCAGGTGCCGGGTGGCCGTCAGCCCGCCCTGCCAGTTCGTGGCCCCGATCGAGGGCGTCTCCGGGCCGGGCGCGCCGGCCGGGTCGACGATCACCAGCGGGATGTCCCGCGCGCGCAGTTTCGCCAGCTGCCCGCCGGTGAAGTCGGAACACACCGAAACGATGCCGACCGGGCGCCGGGCGAGCACGCTTTCCAGCCAGCTCTGTCCCGGGGTGTGCCGGCCCGACGATTCCGCCAGTACGACCGCCATTCCGTTTTCGCGGGCGACGTGCTCGACCCCGCGGATGATTTCGAGCGCCCACGTGCTTTCGAGTTCGTGGAACATCAGTTCCAGCAGCCGGGAACGGCGGGACCGTTCGTCGGCGCGACGCCGGTAGCCGTATTTCCCGATGACGGCTTCGACGCGGGCGCGCGTGCTTTCGGCGACGTCCGGACGCCCGTTCAGCACCTTCGAAACGGTCGGCACGGAAACGCCGGTCTCGGCGGCGATCCGGGCGATGGTGACCCGCGTCGCTGCGGGTTCGAGATCGTCGGATTTTACTGGCATGAAGCGGATTCTAGGTCATCCGACCCGGAATTGACACGCTTCGAAACTTTCGATCATTGCTCCGACAGGTACCTTGACCGCCGTCGGCGGCGGCTTCTATCGTCGAAAACCGGCCCTATTTCCCCGAGGAGTCACGAGATGGTGCACGCAATTCCGGTCAAACGCGCGCTGGTCGCGATGGTGGCGCTCGCGGGCGTCGCCGTCTGGCAGGCGCCGGCGGCTTCCGCGTCGGTTCCGCTGAAGGACATCACGCACCGCTACGTCGGTAGTGCGGTGGCCGCGTCGTATCTCGCTTCGGAGCCCGATTACCGCGCGGTGCTCACCCGGGAATTCGACAACGTGACCCCGGAGAACGAGATGAAATGGGGCACGGTCGAGGCGGTGCGCGGGCAGTACGACTGGTCCGGCGCGGACGCGATCGTGCAGTACGCGCGAGCACACCACAAGACCGTCCGCGGCCACACGCTCGTGTGGCACTCGCAGCTCCCGGACTGGGTCGCGGCCCTGCCCGCCGACGAGCTGCGCCGCGTGCTGCGCGACCACGTCACGACGGAAGTGAAGCGGTACAAGGGAAAGATCCGCGCCTGGGACGTCGTCAACGAGATCTTCAACGAAGACGGGACACGCCGGGACACGGTGTTCCGGCAGAAGCTCGGGGACGGCTTCGTCGCGGACGTCTTCCGCTGGGCGCACGCGGCCGACCCGGCGGCGACGCTCTACATCAACGACTACAACATCGAGGGCCGCAACCCGAAGAGCGACGCCGTCTACGACCTCGTGAAGACGCTCCGGCGGCAGGGCGTCCCGATCGGCGGCGTCGGCGTCCAGGCGCACCTGTCGATCCAGTACGGCTTCCCGGACGGCTACCGTGCCAACCTCGCCCGCCTCACGGCGCTCGGGGTCGACGTCGCGGTCACGGAGGCGGACGTCCGCATCCCGACCCCGCCCGACGCGGCCAAACTGGACACGCAGGCGAGCTACTTCGGCCGGCTGTGGGACGGCTGCCAGGCGGTGCGCCGGTGCGTCGAGTTCACGACGTGGGGGTTCACCGACCGGCACTCGTGGGTCCCGGACGTCTTCCCGGGCGAGGGCGCGGCCTGCCTGTTCGACGCCGACCTGAAGCCCAAGCCGGCCTACACCCGCATCAACCCGTAACCACTGCTGTCCGCTGTCCGTGAAGGCCTCCTTGAGGGACTCAGAGTCCCTCAAGGAGGCTTTCACGGACTTGCGGGGAGCCCAAGGCGTCCCGCGCGCAGGCCGCTGGCGGAGAGCGCGGCCAGGATGCGGGGGACGGCGGCGACGGTCGACGCGTAGCCGCCGTCGTACATCAGGATGATCCCGCCCGGCTGGACCGCGGAAGCGGCCGCCGTGATCTCGTCGGCGGCCGCGCCCGCCCAGTCGCGGGTGTCGACGGTCCACAGGACCTCGGTGAGCCCGTGCCCGGCGATCGTGGCCGCCACGGCGGCGTCCGTGTCGCCGTAGGGCGGGCGGAACAGCGCGGGCCGGGTGCCGGTGATCCCGGCCAGCAGGTCCTGCGTCCGGGCCACCTCGAGCTCCCGGGCCGCGGGAGTGAGCGCGGGCAGCCTCGGGTGCGACCAGCTGTGGTTGCCGATCGGGTGTCCGGCCGCGGCGATCGCCCGGACCAGGTCCGGATGGGCGGCGGCGTGGGAGCCCTGCAGGAAGAACGTCGCCGGCGCGTCGCCCAGTGCGGCGAGCAGCGCCGGCGTCGTCTCCGGGTGGGGGCCGTCGTCGAAGGTCAGGGCAACCGGGTCCATCCGTCCACGGTCACCCCGCCCACGACGACGGGCAAGGAGTTTCGGCGGGGTTTCAGCGCGCCATGGCGGCGAGGCGCCTGGCCGTCGGCCAGCGGACCTGCCAGGCCCAGCCGAGCTTCTCGAACGCCCAGATCACCCGGGCGGAGATGTCGATCTGGCCGCGCTGGACGCCGTGGCGGGCCGACGTCGGGTCCGCGTGGTGGGAGTTGTGCCAGGACTCGCCCATCGACAGGATGGCCAGCGGCCAGAAGTTCGCCGAGCGGTCGCGGCTCGCGAACGGCCGTTCGCCGATCATGTGGCAGATCGAGTTCACCGACCACGTCACGTGGTGCTGGAACGAGATCCGGGCCAGCCCGGCCCACAGGAACGCGGTCAGCGCGCCCCACCACGACAGCGTGATCAGGCCGCCGAGCAGCGCCGGGAGCAGCAGGCTCGTGACCACCCACACGGGAAACAGGCGGTCGACGACGCGGATGTCGCGGTCGGCGGCCAGGTCGGGGGCGAACCGCTCGATGTTGGTCTTGTCGCGGCCGAAGAGCCAGCCCATGTGCGCGTGCCAGAAGCCGCGGGCCAGGGCGACCGGGGAGGTGCCGAACAGCCACGGCGAGTGCGGGTCGCCCTCGCGGTCGGAGAAGGCGTGGTGGCGGCGGTGGTCGGCGACCCAGGTGATCACCGGGCCCTGGGCGGCGAGGCCGCCGGCGATGGCGAGCGCGATGCGCAGCGCCCGCTTCGCCCGGAACGCGCCGTGCGTGAAGTAGCGGTGGTAGCCGATGGTGATCCCGAGCGTCGAGACGACGAAGAAGCCGCCGCCGATCGCCAGGTCCAGCCAGCTGACGCCCCAGCCCCAGAACACCGGGACCGCCGCGGCGAGCGCGAGGAACGGGATGAGGAGGAAGGCGCGGATGGTGAGCAGTTCGGGGATGGTCTGCTTGCCGGAGAGGACCGGCTTCGGGGCAGGTCGGGGTTTCACCGGGGTGGGTGAGGTCATGCACCACTCGTTTCGAGGTCTTCGCCACGCGCGGAGGGGGTCCTGCGCGGGAGGCCGGGGACGCGGGACACCCGGCTCGTTCAGCTGTGTACGCGCGGCCCGCCGCACGGTCGCCGCTCCTGCCGGCGCCCGGCCGTCAAGGGCCGAGGGGACGGGAGTGTGCCCGGCACTGCGCCGGCGTACGAGGTGCTCCCGTGTTTCCGAGGCTACCCGAGCCGCGGGTGAACCCGCAGTGTGGCGAACGAGGGAGACCCTGGGGCGGCCACGGCGCAGTACGGTGGGTCGATGGCAGAACGAGCAGGTGGCCCCGCCCTGGACCCGACCCTCTCCGAATGGCTCAAGGCCCGCGACGAGACCCACCGGCACCTCGGCACCGCGAAGGCCACCGAGACCTCCGAGGCCAGCGTGGACGCCGGCTGGACCCAGCGGCTGGCCGACCTGCTGGCCACCGAGCAGTCCTGGCAGGCCCAGTACACCGAGCTCGTCGCCCTCGGCACCCCCGGCCGCCGGTTCCCCACGTCCAACCGCTGACCGCGTCCGGCCTCGCCGGACCCCGGAAAAGGGGAATGCCCCCGCCCCGAGGGGCGAGGGCATTCCATGTCGCGTGGTTCAGATGACGCTGACCCGCTGGGCCTGGGGGCCCTTCTGGCCCTGCCCGATCTCGAACTCCACCCGCTGGCCCTCGTCGAGCGACTTGAAGCCGGTGCCCTGGATCTCGGAGTAGTGGACGAACACGTCCGGACCCCCGCCATCCTGAGCGATGAAGCCGAAGCCCTTTTCACCGTTGAACCACTTGACACTGCCCTGAGCCATACCCATACCTACTTCTCATCAGTGAGCCTGGCCGCCCCGTTCGGACGCCCGGTCTCGTGACTATCCTCGCAGAAGTGCGCGCGAGAGGCACGCCCGGTCTCAAACACCCCAGTCGGGCCGCAGCGGCATCCCCATTCCGCCCTGGTTGTCGGTGCGTACGCCGAGGATCTGGTGCAGCTCGATCTCCCGCCGTTCGAAGGCCAGCCGGCAGGCCGCGAGGTAGAGCGCCCACACCCGGCTCCGGCCCGCCCCGGCCTCGGCGACGGCCTCGTCCCAGTGCTCGTCGAGGTTGGCGCACCAGCCGGCCAAGGTGGTCGCGTAGTGCTCCCGGATGTTCTCCGAGTGCCGGACCTCCAGCCCGGCGTCGTGCATCGCCGTGACCAGCTCACCAGGGGCTTCCAGCTCGCCGTCCGGGAAGACGTAGCGGTCGATGAAGCCGCGGGAGCGGTGGGCGACGCTCGAATCCGGGTTGGTGATGCAGTGGTTCAGCAGCCGCCCGTGCGGCTTGAGCTTGGCGGCCAGGAAGCGGAAGTAGCCGGGCACGTTGCGGGCGCCGATGTGCTCGGTCAGGCCGATCGACGAGATCGCGTCGAACCCGGTTTCGGTGACGTCCCGGTAGTCGAGGTGCCGGATCTCGGCGCGGTCGGCCAGGCCGAGGGCGACGATGTGCTTCTGCGCCCACTGCGCTTGTTCACGCGAAAGTGTGACCCCGAGCGCCTCGACGCCGTAGTGGCGGACGGCGTGGGCGACCATGCCGCCCCAGCCGCAGCCGACGTCGAGCAGCTTCATGCCGGGCTTGAGGCCGAGCTTGCGGCAGACCAGGTCGAACTTGTGCTCCTGGGCCTGCTCCAGCGTGGCGCCGTCCTCGGGGAACACGGCGCAGGTGTAGGCCATCGACGGCCCCAGGACCAGCTCGTAGAACCGGTTGGAGACGTCGTAGTGGTTCGAGATCGCGTTGCTGTCGCGCTCCTTCGAGTGCCGCAGGCCCGACAGGCTCCGCCGGAACCGGCCGGGCAGCTCCTCGACGGGCGGCTCGACGCGGCGCAGGTGCGCGGGCCCGAGCTTGCGCAGCAGCCAGACGCGGTCGGCCGGGGTCAGCTGGTCGACCTGGGCCGCCAGCGCGTGCAGGGCCGTGTAGAGGTCGCCCTTGACGTCGATGGCGCCGGCCACGTAGGCGCGGGCCAGGCCGAGGTCGCCGGGGGAGGAGATCAGGTAGTCCAGCGCGAGCGGGGAGCGCACCTCGATGGCGACCGGCGCGTCGGCCGGGCCGGTGGTGCTGCCGTCGTAGGCGGTGATCGACACGGTGGAGCTGGCGCCGAGCAGGCGCTCGAAGACTTCGCCGACCGGGATGGTTACCTTGGTCACATTCGTTCCTTTCAGGGCGTTCATCGGCGCCGGACGCATTTCTCGTAGAGGCCGAGCAACCGGCCGTCCGGGTCGTAGGCCCGCTTGAGCTCCCGGTAGGCGTCGCCGTTGTAGAGGCGCCAGAACTCGTCCTCGGAGTAGAAGCTGTCCGAGTAGAGGGATTTGTGCCCGCCGAGGCGGGTGACCTCGGCTTCGATCATCCGGTTGTGGACGCCGTCGCGTTCGCCCGGGTCCAGGGGTACCGCCGACCAGAAGCCGAAGTTGACGTAGAGCTCTTCGGGGTCCAGTTCGTAGAGCGGCCAGCGCACCCCGCCGGGCCGCTGGCGCAGCGGGCAGATCCAGACCGGGCTGATCGGGATCTCCCGCTCGAAGAACTCGAGGAAGTCCGCGGCGTGGGCCAGCGGCACCTCGATGTCCTGCACGATGGTCTCCTCGGGTGGCAGCCGCTTGAGCTTGAGGAGCTTGGCGGCGATGCCGAAGCGGCGGTCGAGCGCGACGAGCTTCCAGTACACCGAGGAGCGCAGGAGCCGGCGGCCCATCAGCAGCCGGGGCAGCCGGGACTGGACGCCGAACGCGCGGGAGCACCAGAACCAGTCGGTGTCCCAGCGCCACAGGTAGTCGCGGACGGTGAGGTGGTCGGTCTCGCGCCGCTGGATCGAGCGGTAGTAGATGTCGAGCCAGGTGTAGTCGCTGGTTTCCGGCGCGGTGTCGGCGAAGGTGCCCAACGTGATGTAGAGCTCGTCCGGGCCGAACACGGTCCCGTCGACGAAGTCGACCGCTTCGCCCTCGTACGTCCGGGTGGTACAGACCTCACCGAGCGCCGTGAAGTACGTCTCCCGGTCGTGGTGGCGGACGTGGCGCAGCTTCACGAACGGCTTCACCGGCTCGAGCTCGATCCGCAACCGCAGCGCGTAGCCGAGCGTGCCGTAGGAGTTCGGGAAGCCGTGGAACAGGTCGCGGTGCTCGTTGTCCGCCGTGGCGACGACGATGCCGCCGTCGCCGGTCATGATCTCCAGCTCCCGCACCGACTCGTGCGGCATGCCGCTGCGGAACGAGCTCGACTCGATGCCGAGGCCGGTGACCGCGCCGCCGAGGGTGATCGTCTTGAGCTGCGGCACCACCAGGGGCATCAGGCCGTACGGCAGCGTCGCGTCCACCAGCTGTTCGTAGGTGACCATGCCTTCGACGTCGGCAGTCCGCGTCTCCGGGTCGACGCGCAGCACGTGGGTGAATCCGGAGACGTCCAGGCCGGGGTGCTCGGCCGACGCCCGGGAGCGGAAGAGGTTCGACGTCCGCTTCGCCAGCCGGACGGTGGCTTCGCCGGCGACCGCCGCCAGCTGCCGCCTGAGGTCGTCGACGCGGGATTCGTGTTCGGGGAAGGCCGGGCCCGGGCGGGCCTGGGGCGCACCGGCCTGATCGATCGTCACACCCCGATCCTGCCTCACGGGGGAAGGCCGCGCACCGTGCCGTCGTGCTCGTTGTCCCGGTGGCCGGTACCGGCACCGATCCCGTGCCCGATCGTCGCCGATCCTGGTGCCGATCCCGTGGTTGATCGACGGGGGCGCGGGGTATCCGCGAGCGGGCGGCGGAAGATCCCGCGGCCGACGGGGAAAGCGAGGCGGCGTTGAGCATTCTGATCGATTTCGGGCGCGACACGGAGTTCTCGTTCGAGCGGCGGTTGCGCGACTACCTGGGGGCGGTCGCCCGGGCGGTGGGGGTCGGGCCCGAGTCCGGGACCATCGACCTCGACACCCCGGTGTCGGCCTACGTCGCCCTGGACTGGCGGCTGCGCCGGTTCCCCGGGCACGACCTCGCCCTCGTCTGGGACGAGGTGCGCGGCTGGGCCGCGGCCCTGGAGGACACCGGCGGGGACGCCGCCGTCCTGACCTACCTCGGCGGCGAAGTGCTCCCCGAACCGCGGGCCGTCGTGCGGTTCCTCGCCGCGGTGCGCGCCGGCGACCCCGCCGCCGGACTGCTCGAAGCGCCGGTGCTGCGCGAGGCGGGCCACCACGAGGAACTGCTCGGCGCCCTCCCGGCCGACTGACCGCGGGGGAGCAGGGCTTCACCGCCCCGGCCGACGTCCTCGACCACCCGATATAGGTCGTGACTTGCGCGCCGACGGTTGGCTGGCGGACGAGAACCACACCTGCGAAGTGCCCCGGACGCCGGCTGACCACGGCGCACCGCGACCCGGCCCGGCTGTCCCAAGGGACGACCTGGTTCGGCGCCGACAAGCCCACCCGCCGGCGGCGGAGCCCCGGGCCGGGCACCGCCCCGGTGCTCGACGGCTGCCCCCGGCGGAATCCTCGGCCGCGAACGCACCGGCGATCACGTCGCGCACCTGCTGCGGCCCGTCAAGGCCACCAGCGCGGCCGCGCCGGCCGGGTCGCAGCGCGGCTTCCGGGCCGTCCGCGATCTCACGCCGGGGAACGGGCCGTGAGCGCTCAGTGTTCGCGGAACAGCTGAGCCGGGACCAGCGCCCACACGGTCTTCCCCGGCTCGGTCGCCCGCACGCCCCACCCCAGGGACAGCTGCTCGACCAGTTTCAGGCCGTGGCCGCCGCCGGTCGCGACGCGCTCGACCGACGGGTCGTCGTCGACGACCTCGACCAGCAGGCCGCGCAGCTCGCGCGTCACCCGCAACGAGGAGGGCCGCGGTGTGTGGTCGTAGGCGTTGCCCACGAGTTCGTCGACCACGAGCAGCAACGCGCCGAGCGGCTCTTCCTTCGTCCGCCCGAAACCGAGGCAGCCGGCGACGGTCGAGCGGATCCGGCGCAGCGCCGGCCGCGTCGTGAGGTCGACGGTCAGTTCCGCGGCCCGGGCGACCCGCTGGCTGAGCCGTTCGACGATCAGGTCCCAGCCCGGGGGCAGCGCTTCGCCGTTCATCCATCGCTCCCTCGCACCCGGACACGCCCACCAGGAGTTCGGCGCCACCGGCCGCGCGGATGGCTGACAGACTGGCGTCATGGGGAAACTGAGCGCTGAAGACGTCGTCGACCGGATCCTGCCGCGGGAGCCGCGGGTTTCCCCGGACGGCCGCTGGGTCGGGTACCTCACGACGACCCGGGGGCGGACGGCCGGTGACCTGTGGCTCGTCCCCGCCGACGGCGGTGCACCACCGCGCAAGCTGGCCGCGTCCGCCGAAGCGCCGCGCTGGGCCCCGGACTCCGGCTCGGTCTTCTACCTGGCCGCCCGGCGGCTCCACCGGATCGGCCTCACCGGTGCCGCCGAACGCGTGACCGACCGGGAGGTCACCGCCTGCGTCTCGCTGCCCGGCGACCTCGTCGTCCTGGTCGGGCCCGGCGAAGAGCCACCGAGGGACCCGTACCTGCGCGCGCCGGAACCGCCCGACCTGTTGTGGCTGCTCGACCTGGCCACCGGCGACGTCCGGCCGCACGGCGACCTCGGTGACCGGCACGTCGTCGAGGTCGCGGCCCACCCCGGCGGCGGCCCGCTCGCCGTCCTGACCTGGCCGGTCGCCGACCCCGATCCCGGCATGCTCGAACCGCGGCTCCACCTGGTCGGCGGCCGCGACCTCCCCGCCCCGGCCGTCGAGGCGGCCGCGCTCACCTGGTGGGGCGACCGCCTCCTCTACCTCGGCGTGACCCCGCCTGGACTCGTCGGCGGCTACGCGATCCTCGACGCCGAGGACGGCGCCAACCTGACCGAGGGGATGGACGTCTGCCCGGTCGAACTGGTCCAGGTCGACGACGGCCCGCCGCTCGCTCTGTTCGCCGAAGGCCTCGACACCACGATCCGGCGGCTCGACCCGGCCACGCGCAGGTTCGTGGAGCTCGCGCACGCGCCGGGCTCCCTCGACTTCCTGAGCCACGGCGGCGGTGTCGTCGCCGTGGTCGCGAGCACCGCGACCGAACCCGACGACGTCCACGTCGGCCCCCTGGCGGGCCCGCTCACCCGGCTCACCGACAGCAGCCCGGAGCTGCGCGCCAGGACGTGGGGCCCGCAGGAGCGCCTGGCCTACCGCGCCGACGACGGCCTGGAGCTGGACGGCTTGCTCGTCCTCCCGCCCGGCACCACCCGCCGTGACGGCCCGTTTCCGCTGGTCACGCTGGCGCACGGCGGCCCGTACGACCGCTACGCCGACCGCTTCATGGTCGGCTGGTTCCGGCTCGCGCGGTGGCTGGCCGACGACGGGTTCGCCGCCTTCCTGCCCAACCCGCGCGGCAGCCAGGGCCACGGCCACGCGTTCGCCGTTTCCGTCGCCGGTGAAGTCGGCGGCGCGGAGTGGACGGACATCCTCACCGGCATCGACCTGCTGATCGACGCCGGTGTCGCCGATCCGGACCGGCTCGGCATCGGCGGTGGCAGCCACGGCGGGTTCCTCGCCGCCTGGGCGGCCGCGCGCAGCGACCGCTTCGCCGCGGCGTACGTCAACGCGGGCATCAGCGACTGGGGCATGATGGCCGCCACCGGCGAGCAGGGCGCTCTCTTCGAGGGGGCGCTCGGCGGGAGCACCGGCTGGGAGGGCCCGGGCCCGCACCGGCACGACCGGAACAGCCCGATCTCCTACGCCGCCGACATCCGGACGCCGATCCTGCTGCTGCACGGCGCGGACGACACCAACGTCCCGCTCGCGCAGGCCGAGTTCCTGCACCGCGCTCTGCGCCACTTCGGCGTCGAGCACGAGTTCGCCGTCTATCCCGGGGAGAACCACTCGCTGCGCGGCCGCGAGCACCAGCTCGATTTCCTGCACCGCACCCGCGAGTGGTTCACCCGGTGGCTCACCCCGCGCGATCAGTCCACTGTGGACGCGAAGTAGTCCCGTTCCGGGAGCACCAGCCAGGTGTCGGGCGGGCCGGCGATCGAGCGCGCGTCGACCGGCCGCAACCCCGCGTACGCGCAGGCGTAGGCCGCCGCGTTTCCCTCGTGCAGATAGGAAAGCAGGACCTCCGCGGAGGACGAATCGGCGTAGGGCCAGCCGCCGGGGTGGAGGTCCGACCCCTCGGTGACGCCGTCGCGGACGAGGCAACCCTGGTCGCCGCTCTTGGGGTTCGCGTAAACGCCGTAGCAGACCGTGCCGGCCGACAGGAGCCCGGTGACGACCGGGGTTTGCGGCAAGTAGCCCCAGGGCTGGGTGAGTACGCAGCCGCCGGGAACGTCCGTGACGCCGACGACCTCATCGGTTCCCCCGGCCGCCCACGGGTCGTCGAGCAGCGCCCGGGCGACCTCCGGCGCGGCCGGCCGGGCGCCGAGCCGGCGCGCCGCCTCGGCCGCGTCGATCGCCGCGACACACGCGAAGCCGGTGCCTTCGAGCCAGAAGTCGGGGAACGCCGCGGCCAGCCCGGTGGCGGCCGCCACGGTGGCGGCTTCCGCGTCCGTGAGCGCGACACCGTCCGGCGGCGGCCCGAACAGGTCGGGTGTCGGACCGGCCAGCGCGAGCCGCCCCGGGGCCCAGCCCGCCATCATCGGCCGCCACGGGTCCGCGCCCGCCGCCACGAGCACCCGGGCGTTCTCCGGGCGGCGCGCGTGCACCGCGTGCCACAGCGGCGTGGCCCCGCCGGCCTCGGTGTCGGCGGCGTCCACGGCGTCTACGTCAGTGGTCTGACGAGCCAGTTCCGCCACGGCTTCGGGCGTTCCTCGCTCGGCGGCGTCGTGCAGTGCGGTCATCGGTTCCCCTCCGGATCGGTCGCGGGCACCGTAGCGGGCGGCACCGACGATTTCGACGGGTAGCGCCGCACGAACCCCGCGTGTGATGCTCGGTACCGGAGGGGGAGGGGAGATGGACTCGTTCGGGGCGCGGTTGCGCCGTCTTCGGCGCGCCGCGGGGCTGACCCAGGAGGCGCTCGCCGAGAAATCGGGGCTCAGCGGGCAGGCCGTCGGCGCGCTCGAACGCGGGGACCGGCGGTTCCCGCACCGCGAGACGCTCGCCCGGCTCGCCGACGCCCTCGACCTCGACGGCGATGACCGGGAGGACTTCGCCGCGGCCGCCGCACGGCCCGGGACGCCGAAGCCGGAACCGGGGACCGTGCCGCGGGAGCTGCCCGGCGGGATCGCCGCGTTCACCGGGCGCGAAGCCGAGATCGAACGTGTGCTGGCCTGCTTCGGCGAGGCGCGGGAAGGCGTCGTGGTCGCCGTCGCCGGGATGGCCGGCATCGGGAAGACGGCGCTCGCCGTGCACGCCGGGCACCGGCTCGCGCGGCAATTTCCCGACGGCTCCCTGCACCTCGACCTGCGCGGGCACGCGGCCGACCCGCCGGATCCCCTCGACCTGCTCGACCGGCTGATCCGGGAGTTCGGCGGCGAGCCGCCGACGCCGCTTTCGCTCGACACCGCGTCGGCGCGGCTGCGGTCGCTGCTCGCCGCGAAACGCGTGCTGCTCCTGCTCGACAACGCCCGCGACGCCGCGCACGTCGCCCCGCTGCTGCCCGGGGGCGGCGGCTCGGGGGCGATCGTCACCAGCCGCGCCGCGCTGCCCGACCTGCCGCAGGCGCACCAGGTCCTGCTCGACGTGCTGCCGGAGGCCGATGCGCTGCGGCTGCTGGCCGCGGAGATCGGCGCCGAGCGGGTCGCCGCCGAACCTGCGGCGGCGCGGGCGGTCGCCCGGCTGTGCGGGTACCTGCCGCTCGCGCTGCACCTGGCCGGCGCGCGGCTGGCGACCCGCCCGAACTGGCCGGTCGCCCACCTCGCGCACCGGCTCGACGACGAGCGCCGCCGCCTCGACGAAACCGGGGTCCGGACGAGCTTCGAGCTCGCGTTCGGCCGGCTGGAAGCCGGTGACCCGGCCGCCGCCCGCGCGTACCCGCTGCTGTCGCTGCTCGACGTCCCGGAGCTGTCGGTGGCCGTCGCGAGCCGGCTGCTCGACGCGCCCGAACGCGAGACCGGGGAACTGCTGGAACGCCTCACCGACGAGCACCTGCTGACCACGCCCGCGCCCGGCTGGTACCGGCTACACGACCTGCTCCGGCTCTACGCCCGCGAACACGCCGAGCGGCTGACCACGGCCGAGCGGGCCGGCGCGATCACCCGGGTCGTCGAGCTGTGCGCGGCGATGGCCTGGCGGAGCATGGCGCTGGTCTCGGCGGCCTCGCAGCGACACGACTGGGCCGCGGGCCGCTGGTCGGTCGAGCCGGCGCCGGCGTCCGCGGAAGAGGTGTTCGGCTGGCTCGACGCCCACCAGCCGCACCTGGTCACCGTCGTGCGACAGGCCGCCGCGACGCCGGGGGTGCCCGCCGAGTCGATCGCCGCGATCGGGCTCGGCCTGTTCGAGTACCACCGGGCGCGGGCGCGGTGGCGCGACACCGTCCGCGTCGACGAGCTGGCCCTGGAGCTGGTCGACGGCGTCGACCGGGTGGCGGCCGCGACGCTGCGCAACGACCTCGGCGTCGCCGAGGCCGAGCTGGTCCACGGCGGTGAGGCGCCGGACTTCCGGCGGTCCCACGCGCACATGCGCCGCAGCCTCGCGGACTGGGAGGCGATCGGGGACCCGCGCCAGCTCGCGAGCAGCCTCAACAACCTCTGCTTCGTGTTCGGCCTCGGCGACGACCTGGACTCGGCCATCGAGTTCGGGGAGCGCGGCCTGAAGCTCAACCGGTCGCTGGGCCTGCGGCACGTCGAGACGCTGAACCTGGTCAACCTCGGCATCCTGTACGGGCGCCGGGGCGACCGGGAGCGCGAGCTGGTCTACGCGACCGACGCGGTGGCCGTCGCCGGCGACACCGGTGACGTGCGGGGCATGGCCTACGGCTGCATGCGGGCCGGCATCGTGCACCGCGAGGCGGGCCGGCCCGCCGAAGCCCTCGGGGAACTCCGCCGCAGCGCCGGGCTCTGGCGCGTCGCGGGTGTCCGGCTGTACGAGGCGATGGCGCTCGCCGAGCTGGGCCGCGCGCACCTGGAGGCGGGGGACCGCGAGCAGGCGCGGGAAGTGCTCACGGAGGCGCTGGCGATGATGCGGGAGTACGGGGGCGAAGAGCGCGCCGCAGCGGTCCGAGCGGACCTGGAACGGTTGTAACGCCGGGGCCGGCGACGAGCACGGGGGTCAGGAACGGCCGCGGCCGGTGCAGGACGCGGCAGACGACGACGTCCGTGCCCTCGGTGGCGCAGGCCAGCCGGACGGTGTCGCGGACGCGCTGCACGGAGAGCAGCCGCGTCTCCCGGGGTGCGGCGGCGCCCGCGGTCCCCGGGACACCGGCGAGCGCGGTCGCCGCGAGCAGCGCGGCCGAAAAGAGCCTCCAGGCGGTCGTCACCGATGCCTTCCTCGTCCGGGACTGCGGTACCGCCGATCTTCGCGGCGGGCCGCCGGACGCGACAGCGACAACCTCTACGAACCACCTCTACAACTGTGGTTTTCCCGCCGAAGCCGCCCGCGCGGGCCTCGTCGGGCGCGGCCGGTGCCGGCGATCATCCACAGTGGAGGTTCGGACTGTCCACAATGGACTTTAGGGCGCGCGCACGACAACGGCCGCGAGGCGTCCGGGAGGACGTCGTCGCGGCGTTCAGCCGAACGGGTCAATCGGGCCGGAAGGCCTGTGGGGGAACGGAAAGGTTCGCGAGCACCGCCTCGACTGCGCATCCGGGTCCGGGCGCGGCTGGTTGCTCAACCGTTGCCGCTCAGCTTAGTGCACCTGCACTATGCTGGACCATCCGGCGCTGGGCCGGGCCCGGCGCGCGGGGCGCCGGCAACCGGAGAAACGGGTGGCGGATGGGTGGGGCAATGGTCGAAGGCGTGCGCCCGGGTGCCAAAGGCGCAGTCGCAGGCGTGGGCGAGGCGGGGGAGCAGGAGCTGCGCCGGCTGCTGGCCGGCCTGACCGCGGTCCGCGACGGCGACTTCGGCATCCGGCTTCCCGGCGAGACCGACGGCCTGCTCGGCGAGATCGCCACGGTCTTCAACGGCATGGCCGACCAGCTGTCCCTGTTCACCTCCGAGGTCACCCGCGTCGCGCGGGAGGTCGGCAGCGAGGGCCAGCTCGGCGGCCAGGCGAAGGTGCCCGGCGTGTCCGGCACCTGGAAGGACCTCACCGACTCGGTCAACGCCATGGCCGGCAACCTCACCACCCAGGTCCGCGACATCGCCCAGGTCGCGACCGCCGTCGCCAAGGGCGACCTGTCGCAGAAGATCGACGTCGACGCGCGCGGCGAGATCCTGGAGCTGAAGGACACCGTCAACACGATGGTGGACCAGCTGTCGTCGTTCGCGGACGAGGTCACGCGCGTGGCGCGCGAGGTCGGCAGCGAAGGCCGCCTCGGCGGTCAGGCGCAGGTCCCCGGCGTCGGCGGCGTCTGGCGCGACCTCACCGACTCGGTGAACTTCATGGCCGGGAACCTGACCGACCAGGTCCGCAACGTCGCCCAGGTGACGACGGCGGTCGCCAAGGGCGACCTGTCGCAGAAGATCACGGTCGACGCCCGGGGCGAGATCCTCGAGCTCAAGAGCACGATCAACACGATGGTCGACCAGCTGTCCTCGTTCGCGGACGAAGTCACGCGCGTCGCGCGCGAGGTCGGCACGGAAGGCCGCCTCGGCGGTCAGGCGGACGTCAAGGGCGTCTCCGGCACCTGGCGCGACCTCACCGACTCGGTGAACTTCATGGCCGGCAACCTGACCGACCAGGTCCGCAACATCGCCCAGGTCGCGACGGCGGTCGCGAAGGGCGACCTGTCGCAGAAGATCCGGGTCGACGCCCGGGGCGAGGTCCTGGAGCTGAAGGACACCATCAACACGATGGTGGACCAGCTGTCCGCGTTCGCGGACGAGGTCACGAGAGTGGCCCGCGAGGTGGGCACCGAGGGCCGGCTGGGCGGTCAGGCGGACGTCAAGGGCGTCTCCGGCACCTGGAAGGACCTCACCGAGTCGGTCAACGTCATGGGCGACAACCTGACCGCGCAGGTCCGCTCGATCGCCCAGGTCACCACCGCGGTCGCCCGCGGTGACCTGTCGCAGAAGATCCGGGTCGACGCCCGCGGCGAGATCCTGGAGCTGAAGGACACCATCAACACGATGGTGGACCAGCTGTCCGCGTTCGCGGACGAGGTCACGCGCGTAGCCCGCGAGGTCGGCACCGAGGGCAACCTCGGCGGCCAGGCCACGGTCCGCGGCGTCTCGGGGACCTGGAAGAACCTCACCGACAACGTCAACGTGATGGCGTCCAACCTGACCGGCCAGGTCCGCTCGATCGCCCAGGTCGCGACGGCGGTCGCCCGCGGCGACCTGTCCCGCAAGATCACCGTCGAGGCCAAGGGCGAGGTCGCGGCGCTCGCCGACGTCATCAACACGATGGTCGACACGCTGTCGGCGTTCGCGGACGAGGTCACCCGCGTCGCCCGCGAGGTCGGTACCGAGGGGATGCTCGGCGGCCAGGCGCGCGTGCCGAACGTCGCGGGCACCTGGAAGGACCTCACCGACAACGTCAACTCGATGGCGAACAACCTCACCGGGCAGGTCCGCAACATCGCCCAGGTGACCACCGCCGTCGCGCAGGGCGACCTGACCCGCAAGATCGACGTCGACGCCCGCGGCGAGATCCTCGAGCTCAAGACCACGATCAACACGATGGTCGACCAGCTCTCGGCGTTCGCCGCGGAGGTCACGCGCGTCGCGCGCGAAGTCGGCAGCGAAGGCCGCCTCGGCGGGCAGGCCGAGGTCGAGGGCGTGTCCGGCACCTGGAAGCGGCTGACCGAGAACGTCAACGAGCTGGCCGGGAACCTCACCCGCCAGGTCCGCGCGATCGCCGAGGTGACCAGCGCGGTCGCCGAGGGCGACCTGACCCGCTCGATCACCGTCGACGCCTCCGGCGAGGTCGCCGAACTGAAGGACAACATCAACTCGATGGTGGAGTCGCTGCGCGAGACGACGCGGGCGAACCAGGAGCAGGACTGGCTCAAGTCCAACCTGGCCACGATCACCGGGCTGATGCAGGGCCGCCGCGACCTCGCCGTCGTCGCGGCCGCGGTGATGGACGAGCTGGTCCCGCTGGTCAACGCCCAGTACGGCGCGTTCTACCTGGCCGACGACACGGCCGAGATCCCGGAGCTGCGGCTCGTGGGCGCGTACGGCCACCCGGACGACAACGCGGGCCCGGTGGTGCGGTTCCGGGTCGGCCAGTCGCTGGTCGGGCAGGCCGCGCGCAGCCGCCGCCCGATCGCGGTCGACGACGTCCCGCCCGGTTACGCCACCATCTCGTCGGGTCTCGGCCGCACCGCGCCGGCCAGCCTGATCGTGCTGCCGATCGTGGTCGAGGACCAGGTGCTGGGCGTCCTCGAACTGGCCTCGATGCACGGCTTCACCGCGGTGCACCGGGCGTTCCTCGAACTGCTCATGGAGCAGATCGGCGTCAACGTGAACAGCATCGTCGCCAACGCCCGGACCGACGAGCTGCTCGGCGAGTCGCAGCGGCTGACCGCGGAGCTGCAGGCGCGGTCGGAGGAGCTGCAGGCCCGGCAGGAAGAGCTCCAGTCGTCCAACGCCGAGCTGGAGGAGAAGGCGGCGCTGCTCGTCACGCAGAACCGCGACATCGAGACGAAGAACCTGGAGATCGAGCAGGCCCGCCAGGAACTGGAGGCCCGCGCCCAGCAGCTGACGCTGGCGTCGAAGTACAAGTCGGAGTTCCTGGCCAACATGAGCCACGAGCTGCGCACCCCGCTCAACAGCCTGCTCATTCTCGCCCAGCTGCTCGCGCAGAACCCGACCCGCAACCTCACCGCGAAGCAGGTCGAATACGCCGGCATCATCCACTCCGCCGGCTCGGACCTGCTGCAGCTGATCAACGACATCCTCGACCTGTCCAAGGTCGAGGCCGGGAAGATGGACGTCAGCCCGGAACAAGTGTCACTGCGCGGGCTGCTGGACTACGTCGAGGCGACGTTCCGGCCGATGACCTCGCAGCGCAACCTGGACTTCCGGATCACCGTCGCGCCCGGCTCGCCCGCCGAACTGCTGACCGACGACTCGCGGCTGCGGCAGGTCCTGCGCAACCTGCTGTCCAACGCGGTGAAGTTCACCGAGGTCGGCGTGATCGAGCTGCACATCGAGCCGGTGGAGCCCGACCGGCTGCCGCGGCCGCTGCGCGCGCACGGGCCCGCGGTCGCCTTCCGCGTCGCCGACTCCGGGATCGGCATCGCCGAGCACCAGCTGGAGTCGATCTTCGGCGCGTTCCAGCAGGCGGACGGCACGACCAGCCGCAAGTACGGCGGCACCGGGCTGGGCCTGTCGATCAGCCGCGAGATCGCCCAGCTGCTGGGCGGGTTCATCACGGCGGAGAGCACGCCCGGCGAGGGCAGCACGTTCACCTTCTCCCTGCCCGTCGCGCGGCCGGACTTCGAGACGCGCCCCGCGTCCGACGAAGGCCGCACGGCCATCACGACCGGCGACGCCGGAGCCGGGCTCGTGGAGCCGGCCGCCCGCACCCACCGGCGGCTGCTGGTGGTCGAGGACCGCCAGCACGGCCTGCTGACGCTCGTCGCCGAGAGCGCCGCCGCGGACCTGGCCGACAGCCGGGACATCGGCATCTCGCCCGCGGAGGTCGAGGTCGTCACCGCCGTCGGCACCCAGGAGGCCGCGGCCGCGCTGGCCACCGACGCCTACCACTGCGTCGTGCTGGACCTGGACCTGCCGGAGCGGGCCGCGTTCGGCTTCCTCGACGCGATGCAGGGGGACGCCGCGCTGCGGCTGGTCCCGGTGCTGGCGCACAACAGCCGCCGCCTCGACGTCGAGCTGGAACAGCTGCTGCAGTCCCGCGCGGACGTCCAGTCGCTGGAGGTGCTCTCCGGTCTCGACGAGCTGCGCGAGCGGATCGCGCTGCACCTGTCGGCGGAGAAGCCCGGCGCGGTGCTGCCGCTGGTCCGCGCGGACGAGCCGGCCGC
Source organism: Amycolatopsis sp. NBC_00355 (assembly GCF_036104975.1). GTDB lineage: Bacteria > Actinomycetota > Actinomycetes > Mycobacteriales > Pseudonocardiaceae > Amycolatopsis. Next base: position 994,441 of record NZ_CP107982.1, read on the forward strand.
GCCGGTGAAGGCGCGCGAGGTGGACACCACGCTGGCCGGGCGGACGGTGCTGATCGTCGACGACGACCCGCGCAACGTCTACGCGCTGACCGGGATCCTGGAGCTGCACGGGATGCAGGTGCTGCACGCCGAGGACGGCCGCAAGGGCGTCGAGACGGTCGCGGCGCACGCCGGCATCGACCTGATCCTGATGGACGTGATGATGCCGGAGATGGACGGCTACACCGCGACCGCGAAGATCCGCGCGATGCCGGAGCACGCCACGATCCCGATCGTGGCCGTGACGGCGAAGGCGATGCCCGGCGACCGCGAGAAGAGCCTCGCGTCGGGCGCCACCGACTACGTGACCAAACCCGTGGACGCGGACGACCTGGTCGCCCGCATCAAACGGCACCTGACGGCCTGATCGGGGACCCCGCTTGCCTTCCGAAGAACCGGGCGTGCCCGTGCTGGCGCCGCCCGCCGAGGTGTCGGCGAACCTCGCCCGGCTCGCCGACACCGTCGCCCGCCTGCGCAGCGAGGTCGACCACGCGCACGCCGTCGCCGACGGCCGCGCGTTGATCGAGCTCGCCAAGGGCGTGCTGATGGAACGCCTGCACTGCACGCCTTCCGACGCCGCGAAGCAGCTGGAGTCCCTGGCCGAGCGGGCCGGGGTGACGCCGCTGGAGTTCGCCGCCGAGGTCGTCGGCGAGGCCGCCGAGGATCGCATCACCGACGTGGCGCAGGAATTTCTCGCCCGTACGGAAGAGGATTCCGTCGCGGTTCGCCTGCGCACCGCGGAAAGCGGCGTGCTGGCGGCGGGGGACACCCAGCGCGTCGCGGAGTCGATCCTGGAACACGCACTGCGCCCGCTCGGCGCCACCGCCGTCGCGGTCTGGCTCGCCGGGCCGGACGGCTCGCTGACCCTCGCCGGTTCGGCCGGGTTCTCGGCCGAGGAAGCCGCCCGCTGGCGGTACGTCCCGCCCGGCGTCGCGACGCCGGCGCGCAGCGCGCTGATCGAGCGCGACACGGAGTGGTTCACGACGCTCGCGGCGTCCGGGCTGCCGTCGATCGGGCAGCACACCCTCGCCGGCGGCGGCCGGGTCGCGGTGCCCACCGGCACCGGCGGGCGGATCATCGGCGTCGTCGAGATGTGCTGGCCGGAGCCGCTGCCCGCCGAGCCCGGGCGCGAACGGCGTCAGCTGGAGGCCCTGGCCGAGCTCTGCGCGCACACCCTCGACACCTGGGACGGCGTGGTCGCGCCGCTGGCTCCCGGCGGCGCCGGGGACTTCCTGGGCGAGCTGGTGGACTTCGTCGACGGCCTGCACGACCCGGCCGTGCTGCTCTCGCCGTGCCTCGACGGCGGCGACCGGCTCAGCGACTTCCGCATCCACCACGCGAACGTCCGGTTCACCGACCCGGGCGGGCGGCCCCGCAGCCTGCTCGTCGGGTCCCGGCTGCTGGAGGCGTACCCGCTCGCGGCCGAGGAAAGCGGGCTGCTGGACAAGATCCAGCGCGTGTACACCACCGGCGAGCCGTTCCGCGCCGACAACATGGCCGTCACGACGCTGGTCGACCAGGTGCCGCTCACCGTGCTGACCGACGTCAGCATCACCCGCTTCGCCGGCAACGTGCTGCTCATCCTGCGCATCCAGGACGACGCCGCGAAGCTCGCGGTGCTGCTGCAGCACGCCCAGCGGCTCGGCCGCATCGGCGGCTTCGAAGAGAACGTCGTCACCGGCGCGATCACCTGGAACACCGAGCTGTTCGCGCTCTACGGCCTGCCGCCCCACGCCGCGCCCCTGTCGCTGCACCAGCTGACCACGCACGCGCACGCCGACGACGCCCCGGCGATCGGCCGGTTCCTGCGCACGGTGCTGCACCACAAGCGCCCGGGGTCGACGGCGTTCCGGCTGCAGCGCTCCGACGGCGTCGCCCGCTACATCCGGGTGGTGGCCGAACCGGTGGTCGACGGCCGCGGCGAGCTGGTCGCCGTGCGCGGGGCCTACCAGGACGTCTCGTCGCAGCACTGGACCGAGGTCGCACTGGCGGCCACGCGGGACAGGCTGGCCGAGACCGAGCAGGAGGCGATCGAGCGCAACCGGCTCACGCTGCAGCTGCAGCACGCGATCATGCCGCCGGCCAAGGGCCCGCTCGACATGCTGGGCCTGCGTGCCGCCGTCCGCTACCGGCCCGCGGAGAAGGAGCACCTGGTCGGCGGCGACTGGTACGACGCCGTCGCGCTGCCGACCGGCGAGATCCTGCTGTGCGTGGGCGACGTCGCCGGGCACGGCATCGACGCGGCCACCGGCATGGTGAGCCTGCGCAACGCCCTGCGCGGCCTCGCGGCCACCGGCGCCGGGCCGGCGCAGCTGCTGACCTGGCTCAACCTGGTGGCCTACCACCTCACCGACCACGTCACGGCGACCGCGGTCGCGGCCGTGTTCGACCCGGCGACCCGGAAGCTGCGCTGGGCGCGGGCCGGGCACCTGCCGCCGATCGTCCGGCACCGCGACGGCTCGGCGACGACGTTGCCGCTGATCCGCGGCTCGCTGCTCGGCGCGGTCCGCGACGTCGTCTACCAGGAGGAGACCGTCCAGCTCGCCGACGGCGACATCCTGCTGATCTACACCGACGGCCTGATCGAGCGCCGCGACGCCCCCGTGCAGGAGTCGGTGGCGCGGCTGGTCACGCTGGTGGAGGGGCACGAAGGCGGGCTGGAGCACCAGCTCGACACGCTGCTGACCTACAGCACGGCCGACACCGACGACGACACGTGCGTGGTCGGCATCGAGGTCACCGCCTGACTCCCCGGAACACCTCGGCGAGGATTTCGGCACCGTCGACCACTCGCGGCCCGGGGCGGTTGAAGCAGGCGGGGCCGTCGAGGACGTGGACCCGGTTGTCGCGGACGGCGGGCAGCCCGGCCCAGCCCGGGCGTTTCGCCAGCGCGGGGAGTTCGGCGCGGGTGCGTTCCGGCGGGAAGCCGCAGGGGAGCAGGAGCAGCACGTCGGGCTGGGCGTCGACGACGGCGTCCCACTCGATCGGCCGGGTGTGCTCCCCGGCCTTCGCCAGCAGCGGCTCGCCTCCGGCCAGGGCGATCTGCTCCGGCACCCAGTGCCCGGCCGGCCAGATCGGATCGAGCCATTCCAAGGCGACGACACGGGGTGCTTCGGAGACTGGCTGGACGGCGTCGAGGCGTTTCCGCAGCTTCGCGATCTCGGCCTCGGCCCGCTCCGGGACGCCGAGGACGTCACCGACGCGGCGGAGGCAGTCGAGGACGCCGTCGATCGTCGCGGGCTCGAGGCTGACGACCAGCGGCCCGGTGTCCAGCGTCCGCACCGCCTCGGACACCCGCTGGTAGGAGACCGCGCAGACGTCGCAGAGGTCCTGCGTGAGGACGACGTCGGGGCGCGCCGCGGCCAGCTGCGCGCTGTCGAGGGTGTAGAGCGCGGACCCGCTGTGCCGCGCGCCGCCGACGGCTTCGGAGATCTCCCGGCTGGACAGCGCGTCCGGGTCGAACTCGGCCCGCGTCACCACGGGGATGTGCTCGACCTCGCCCGGCGGCCAGTCGCATTCGTGCGTCCGCCCGACGAGATCGGGCACCAGGCCGAGTGTCGCGACGATGTCGGTCGCGGCGGGCAGCAGCGAGACGATCCGCATCAGGGGTTCACGGCCAGGACCAGGAAGCCGGCCAGCAGGACCAGGTGGACGCCGCCCTGGAGGCGGGTCGCGCGGCCCGGGACCACCGTCAGGACGCTGACCACCACGGTCAGCGCGAGCAGCACGATCTGCGTCGAGCCCAGGCCGAGCAGCAGCTGGCCCGGCAGCCAGATCGACGCGAGGGCGATCGCCGGGATCGTCAGGCCGATGCTCGCGATCGCCGAGCCGTAGGCCAGGTTGAGGCTGATCTGCATCCGGTCGCGCCGGGCCGCGCGGGTCGCGGCGAGGGTCTCCGGGAGCAGCACCAGCAACGCGATCACGACGCCGACGAACGACTGCGGGAACCCGGCGGCGCTGACCCCGGCCTCGATCGCCGGGGACTCCACCTTGGCCAGGCCGACCACCGCGACCAGCGCCACCAGCAGCAGCGCGAGACTGCCGAGCGCGGCCTTGTCCGTCGGCGGCTCGGCGTGGTCGTCCTCCTTGACTTCGCCGTCGGCGGCCACCGGGAGGAAGAAGTCGCGGTGGCGGACGGTCTGGTTCAGCACGAACATCCCGTAGAGCACCAGCGACGCGAGCGCGGCGAAGGTCAGCTGGGCCGGGGAGAACGCCGGGCCGGGCGTGCTGGAGGTGAACGACGGCAGCACCAGGCTCAGCGTGGCCAGGGTCGCGACCGTGGCCATCGCCGCGCCGCTGCCCTCCGGGTTGAACAGCGTCGAGCCGTAGCGCCGCGCGCCGACGAGCAGTGAGATGCCGACGATGCCGTTGGTCGTGATCATCACCGCGGCGAACACGGTGTCGCGCGCCAGCGACGTCGCTTCCGGGCCGCCGGAGACCATCATCGTGACGATCAGCGCGACCTCGATGACCGTCACGGCGACCGCGAGCACCAGCGACCCGAACGGTTCACCCACCCGGTGGGCGACGACCTCCGCGTGGTGCACCGCCGAGAGCACGGTCGCCCCGAGCGCGATCGCGACGACGGCCACGAAAACCGGCCCGAGGTCGCGGCCCCAGGCCACCGCCAGCACGACCACCCCCAGCACCGGGGTGACGGAGGTCCAGGACGTCAGGAAGGATCTCAGGGCGGCCATGCCTCCACCCTGTCACACCGCCGGTCACTTTGCGTGGTCGTAAGGCGATTCTCACATTTCCGGCGGGGCCGTCGAAACGGTCCCTTGTGGACGGTCAGAGCAGCTCGGCGAGCGGGCTGGTGTCGCACGCCCGGTCGGGGACGCGCACCGCCGGCAGGCCCAGCAGGACACTCGTGCGCCTCCCGGTGCGGGAGTGGTCCTGGCTCGCCTTCGGCAGCCCGACTGTGTCGCGTGTGGACAGTGCGTGCTCGCCGTGGCCCTTGACGCACTCGGGGTCCGGGCCGTCCAGGGGCAGGCCGGTGAAGAACTTCGCCGCCATGCAGCCGCCCTGGCAGCTGTCGTAGGCCGCGCACGACGAGCACGCGCCGCCGGTCTGCGGCCGGCGCAGGTCGGCGAACAACGCCGAGTCGCGCCACACCGGGCCGAAGCCGGCACCGCGGACGTTGCCCGCCTTGAACGCGTCGTGGATGGCGAACGGGCAGGCGTAGACGTCGCCGACCGGGTCGATCAGGCAGACCACCCGGCCCGCGCCGCACAGGTTCAGCCCGGGCAGGGGCGTCGAGCCGAGCGCGTTGAGGTGGAAGAACGAGTCGCCTGTCAGCACACCTTCGCCGTGGGCCACCAGCCAGTCGTACAGCTCGAACTGCTGCTCCGCGGTCGGGTGCAGGTCGTCCCAGACGTCGGCGCCGCGGCCGGACGGGCGCAGCCGGGTGATCCGCAGCTGCGCGCCGAAGCCGTCGGCGATGCGCTTGAACCCGTCGAGCTGCGAGACGTTGTGCCGGGTCATCACGACGGAGATCTTGAAGTCCTTCATCCCGGCGTCGGCGAGGTTCTTCAGGGCCCGCATCGCCAGGTCGTAGGAGCCCGGGCCGCGCACGGCGTCGTTGACCTCGCGGGTGGCGCCGTCGAGCGAGATCTGGACGTCGACGTAGTCCGTGCTCGCCAGCTGCTTCGCGCGCTCCGGGGTGATCTTGACGCCGTTGGTGGAGAACTTGATGCCGACGTGGTGGGCGATCGCGTAGTCGAGGAGCTCCCAGAAGTCGCTCCGGACGGTCGGCTCGCCGCCGCCGACGTTGACGTAGAAGACCTGCATCCGCTCCAGCTCGTCGATCACCGCCTTGATCTCGGCGGTCGACAGCTCGCGCGGGTCGCGCCGGCCCGAGGACGACAGGCAGTGCTCGCACGCCAGGTTGCAGGCGTAGGTCCACTCCCAGGTGAGGCAGATGGGCGCGGTGAGGCCGTACTTGAACTGGTCGACCAGAGCGGGAACGCTCACGGGTCCTCCACGATCATGTCGGTGGCGACGAGGGATTCCAGTGCTTTCAGGAAGCTCGCGCGGCGGGTCTCCCCGAGCTCGGCCGCGTCGAGCGCGTCGCGCAGGCTGGCGTGGGTCGCCAGCTCGCGGACGAACGCCACGAGGTCCGGGGACTTGAGGAACGACAGCTTGCGGTTCCCGAAGTGGTAGGCGAGCGCCCCGAACGGTTCGGGGCGCAGCGCCACCTGCGGGTTGAGCCGGTACGCGGCGTCGAGGTTCACCTGGGTGTCCTCTGTGGACGTCTCAGTAGACACCGCACATACCGTCGATCGAGACTTCTTCGACGAGCAGCTCTTCGACAGGCTCCTCGATCGGCTCCTGGATGTCCGGGGTTTGCTCGGCCATGCTGTCCTCCTCCGGTCGGGTGGTCACTGGGCGTGGACGATGACGCCGCGGATGTTCTTGCCGTCGCGCAGGTCCTGGTAGCCCTCGTTGACCTGGTCGAGGGTGTACTTGCGGGTCACCAGCTCGTCGAGCTTGAGCTTCCCGGCGTCGTAGAGCCGCAGCAGGCGCACGATGTCGTACTGCGGGTTCGCCGAGCCGAACAGCGTGCCCTTGATCGTCTTCTCGAACAGCGTCATCACGCCGCCGGAGACGTGCACGGTGAGTTTCTCAGGGTTGGCGAGCCCGGTGATGACGACGGTGCCGCCCTTGCCGACGACGTCGAACGCCTGGCTGACGACGTCCTCTTCGACGGTGCCGACGGTGATCAGCGCCTGGTCGGCCAGCTGGCCCCAGGTGAGTTCGTTGACCTTCTCCGCGGCCTCGGCGGCGGTGGCGAACGCGTGGGTCGCGCCGAACTTGAGCGCGGCCTCGCGCTTGAACTCGACGGGGTCGACGGCGACGACGTACTTCGCGCCGGCGTGCGCGGCGCCCTGCACGGCGTTGATGCCGATGCCGCCGATGCCGTAGACGACGGTGGTGTCGCCGGCCCGGACGCCGCCGGCGTAGTTGGCGGTGGCCCACCCGGTCGGGACGCCGCAGCCGACGAGCACGGCGGTCTCCAGCGGCAGCCAGTCGTCGACCTTGACGACCGAGTGCTGCGAGATGGTGGCGCGCTCGGAGAACGTGCCGAGCATGCACATCGCGCCGAAGTCCTGGCCGCCGCCGTGGAAGCGGAAGGTGCCGTCGGGCATGTGGCCGTCGAGGATGGTGGCGCCCATGTCGCACAGGTTCTGCCGGCCGGTGGAGCAGTAGCGGCAGGTGCCGCAGTTCGGGATGAAGCTGCACACGACGTGGTCGCCGGGTGCCACCTTGGTGACGCCGGGGCCGACGTCCTCGATGATCCCGGCGCCCTCGTGCCCGCCGATGATCGGGAACCGCGGTACGAGGTCGTTGTCGATCAGGTGCAGATCCGAGTGGCACAACCCGGCGGCGGTGTACTTGATCAGCACCTCGCCCGGCCCGGGGCCGTCGAGGTCGAGTTCCATCAGCTCGAACGGCTTCCCGGCATCGAACAGTACGGCTGCCTTGGTCTTCACGGCCATCTCCTCAACGTGCGGCGGTGCACCCCTTCGCAGCCGATTGTGTGCAGCGGGGCGGGCGGTGAAGTGTCCGAATCCCGGACAGTGCCTGTTCAGGGGCGCCGTTCGGGGGTTCAGCGGACCCGCAATGCACGCATCCGGTTGTAGAGCGTCGAGCGGCTGATGCCCAGCTGCTTCGCCGCGTGGACCTTGTTGCCGCCGCACGCCCGCAGCGTCCGGACGATCACGTCGTACTCCGCCTGTTCCCAGCCGCTCAGCGCCGCGCCCGGTGCGGTCGACACGCAGCCCGGCGCGACGTCCTCCGCGGTCAGGTCGCCCGCCGACCGGCGGTCGGCGGCCGCCGACAGGACTCCGGCCAGCTCGCGCAGGTTGCCCGGCCACTGCTGGGAACCCAGCAGTTCCAGCGCACCCGGTGTCAGCCGCAACGACGCGCCGAAGTCGCGCAGCAGGGAGCGCGCGATCGACGGGATCTCGTCGCGGCGCTCCCGCAGCGGCGGCAGCTCGATGCGGCGGTGCGCGCGCGACGCCAGGGTCGCCTGCTCGCCGTGCAGCTCCGACGCCGGCCCGCTGACCAGGGCGAACCATGCGGTGGTCGTATCCAGGAGCCGGGCCAGGCGGACCGCGGCCAACGGCGGCAGCAGCTGGATGCCGTCGATCACCACCAAGCCGTCCACCCCGGCGGCGGTCTCGACCGACGCGCACCAGGACGCCGCTCCCGAGACGACGTCCGACGCGTCGAACTCGAGCACCGGCGCCTCTCCCGCGACGACCCGCGCCGCCGTGCTCCGGCCCGCGCCCGGCTCGCCGCAGATGAGCACTCGACGTCGAGCGCGGCCGGCGTGGCGGAGGCGGTCCTCCACCGCCGTCGGGAACAGCTCGCGCGGGCCCGGCGGGCGGGACACCACGGGGCTCGCCGGGCGGACCGGGGCCAGCTCGAACAGGAGGCCGGCGTTCGCCGACACCGCCTCGACCCGGACCTCGACCGGCGTTCCCGAGGTCAGCCGGATCCGCCGGACGCCGCGCCGGGTGCGGCCCAGCTCCTGCAGCAGCCGGTGGTCGGCCGTGTCGACCAGCTCGGTCGCCGCGGTGTTGGCCAGCACCACGTTCTGGCCGAGCGCCAGCACCGCGCACGCCCGGTGCTGCACCGACTGGAACGCCGCCAGCAGCTGCTGTTCGGCGAGTTTCGCGCCGTCGAGCAGCCGCCGTTCGATGTCCGACACCGCGCGGCGCAGGAACGGCCCGAGCAGGGGGTTCGCGTCACCCGCCGGCCCGGTGATGTCGAGGACGCCGACCAGGCGCCGGGTCGCCGGGTGCGTCAGGGGGTGGCCGTAACAGGTGAACTGCTTCATCGCCTCGAGGAAGTGCTCACCGCCGTCGACCGCGACGCCGCGGCGGGTCTCGAACGGCGTGGCGAGGGCGTTCGTCCCGGTCCGCTCCTCCAGGAACTGGCAGCCGGGCACCGCGCTGATGTCCTCCAGGGCCAGCTCCACCGACCGTTCGGTGAACCGCCGCGCGACGATCCGGCACTCGTGGTCGGCCAGCACGACGCAGAACCGGGTGCCGGCCAGCTGCCGGGCCAGCTCGTCGAGCACCGGCGACGCGGCGCGCAGCAGCCGGCTGCGGCTGTCGACGTCGGTGACGTCGAGCCGGTCGACGGCTGACCCGGGGGAGAGCCCGGACAGCTCGGCCCGCCGCCACGACTGCGCGATCTCGTTCCGCAGGTCCACTTTCGCACTCCTCGTCGAGCCGATCGGGTACCCGCTGCCCATCATCACACGGACCGCGCGCGGGGTGAACCCGAGCAAACCCTTCCCGTTCAAGGAGTTCGGCGATCATGAAACCGGACGGCCGTCTTCGCACAGGAGTAAATCGCCCGACCGGAGGGCGGCCAGCGCCGCCGCCACCCGGCGGGCGAGGACGGGCTGGAGCCCGGGTGTCGCGTCGGCGAGCGGGAGGAGGCTTGCCGCGACGATCTCGTCGTCGGTGAACCTCATGCGGGCGACGTCGTCTTCGGTCACGAGGCCGCCGTCGAAGACGAAGTTGAGGCCTTCGGGCAGCCGGCCCGCCGGCTGGTGGTCGAGCACGAGCAGGCGCCCCGCTGGCCGGTCGAGCCCGAGTTCTTCGCGGAGTTCGCGCACGGCTGTGTGCCACGGCGCCTCACCCGCCTCGCCGGCGCCGCCCGGGATCTCCCAGAACGGCTGGTACGACGGCCGGACGAACAGCACCCGGTCCGCGGTGTCGCGCAGGAGCACACCGGCGGCTGTCCGCTTGCGGTCGAGGGACCGGACGTACTCGTCGAAGGGCAGCAGTTCCACCCAGGCAACCTAACCCGGTTCACCCCACTCCGGCTGCCGGACGCCGTGCAGGCCGCGGTAGGCCGCCCGGGGTGGCGACGACCAGCCCTCGAGCAGGTGCGAAGGCGGTGCGAAGACCTCGACGCCGATGGGCCGGCAGACGTCGATCGGGTCGCGGGCGTCCGGCCCCCACAGCGGGATCGACAGGTCGCCGCCCGGGCACGTCGAGAGCGCGCACAGCAGGTCGATCTCGGCGAAGAACTCGAAGTGGTCGCCCGGGCGGGCCGGGCAGGCCTTCATGAAGTAGCGGTCGTCGTCGGTGAGCCCGGTGCACTGGAAGACGTTCAGCACGTCGTGCACGTCGAACTCGGTCAGCCCGAACGGCGCCACCGCGCGGACCAGGTTCGAGTGGCAGTGGAAGTCGAAGTCCTCGCCGGTGAGCATCCGGTTCACGTACGGGTCGCAGCGGGTGCCGAGCAGGTCGTGCACCCGGCCGCCTTCGCCGTCGACGCCGTAGTTCTCGAGCGTGTCCGCGGTGATGGTGGCCAGCGGGCGCAGGAACGGCAGGGTGGACCAGAGCCGGTCGAACGTGCTGACGTGCGCGCGCTGCAGCTGCCGGGTGCGCGCGGCCCAGAAGCGCTCGCGCGGGTCGTCGGCGTTCCACAGGTTGAGGTCGCCGACCTGAGGGCCGTCGACGGTCCGCAGGCGGCACAGGTGCCCGCGCGGCACCCGCCACGCGCGTCCCGAGCGGATCGGGACCTCGAAGCTCTCGACGAGTTCCCGGCCGGTTTCGCCGGCGAGCCGCTGGTAGAAGGGCCGGTCGACGTCGAGCGCGCCGCCGGCGGTGGGCTGGTAGGCGGGTGGCGGGGAACCCATCGGCGTCTCCCTGGGTCGGCTTCGAGGTGCCCGTCCAGCATGCCTCGCTACGGACGGTGCCCGGTTCGTCGCAATCGACCACTCGTTCGGCGCCTGGGAGGAACGCGGTCCGCCTCCTACCGTCGAGGGACCGTTCGCCGTTCTCGTCATGGAGGTGTGACCGGCGTGCTCGTCGCGCAGCAGCGCACCGGCGACCAGGGCTTGCCCGTCGCCGCGGAGCATCTTGTGGGGTTGTTGCGTTCCTGGGGCCCGGACCAGCTGCGCGGTCTGGCGTTGGCGGGGATCAGCGTCCCGAGCCGCACCGGCCCGTGTTTCGTGGACGCCCTGGTGTTCACCCGGTCCGGCGTGGTGGTGATCGCGGCGCATGAGCCGGGCGCGGTCACCGGCGCCGAACCGGGGCCGAGGGTGGGAGCGGCGGTGGCGGCGGCGAAGGTCGCCTTGGCCGCTCTCGGTGGGGGCCGGTACGTGACCGGGCTTGTCGTGGTGGTGCCGCCGGCGCGTCAGCCGGATTCGCCTTGGGGCGCAAGGGTTCCTGAGCTGATGGTGCCTGGTCGAGGATCGGTGGTGGCCGATCCGCGTCCGCCGGCGGCGGTGCCGCCCGGGCCGGAGGCCGGTGTTTCGCCGGTCGGAATGGCTCCGGGGCTCGCTTCGGTGGGATTCGCCGAGCCTGGACCCGGACAGACGCCTCTGCCGCCTGAGGCACGGTTGGCGGCGGCGGGCTTCGCCGGATCGGGACCGGCTGCTCTGCCGGCCGAGATGCCGACGAGACTCGCACCGGCGGGTTCTGCCGGATCGGGCTCGGCCGGTTTCCCGCCTGGGCCGGCGCGGCTCGCGTCTGCAAGGCTCCCCGGGTCCGGATCGGCTCCGGGGCCGGCTGGGGTGGCGGGGTCGGCTGGTTTGCCGCCTGAGGCGGCGCGGCTCGCTTCGGCCGGGTTCGCCGGTTCGGGGCCGGCTGTGACGGCGGGGTCGCCGGGTTTGTCGCCTGAGGCGGCGCGGCTCGCTTCGGCCGGGTTCGCCGGTTCGGGGCCGGCTGTGACGGCGGGGTCGCCGGGTTTGTCGCCTGAGGCGGCGCGGCTCGCTTCGGCCGGGTTCGCCGGTTCGGGGCCGGCTGTGACGGCGGGGTCGCCGGGTTTCCCGCCTGAGGCGGCGCGGCTCGCTCCGGCCGGGTTCGCCGGTTCGGGGCCGGCTGTGACGGCGGGGTCGCCCGGTTTCCCGCCTGAGGCGGCGCGGCTCGCTCCGGCCGGGTTCGCCGGTTCGGGACCGGCTGTGACGGCAGGGTCGCCCGGTTTCCCGCCTGAGGCGGCGCAACTCCCTTCGGCCGGGTTCGCCGGTTCGGGGCCGGCTGTGGTTGCGGGGTCGCCGGGTTCCCCGCCCGAGGCGGAGCAACTCCCGTCGGCCGGATACGCCGGAGCTGGACCGGCTGCGGGGCCGGCGCCGACCCTCTCACCCCCCGAGGCGGCAACCAGGCTCGCGCCGGCGGGCGTGCCGTCCGCCGAGCCGATCGCGGGCTCGTTGAGCGTCCGGCACGCGTGGCCCTTGTTGCCTCTGCGCGAACCCGAGGCCGGCGTCGCCACCGTGCTCGCCGATCCGCGCGGGCTGCGGCGGATCATCGCGCAGCACAACCGGTGGCGGACCGTCTGGACCGCCGACGACGTCCTCGAGGCCTGCTACGCCCTGTCCCTCGCCCACCTCGCGCCGCCGCGGTCCGCGTTGCTCGCCGAAGGGTTTCCGCTGCGTCTTCCCGCCGCGGACCGGGTTCTGCCGCCGATGCCCGAACCGCGGGAGGTGGCCGCCGAAGTGGTGGTGGCGGCCCCGCCGGAGGTCGACGAACCCGGTCCGCCCCGGTCGCGGGGGCCGGCCTCCGCGGTCTTCCCGCGGCCCCGGCCGATCCGGCAGGTGCCGTGGGGGCTGGTCGTGGTGCTGAGCCTGCTCGTGACGGTCGGGATCATCGCCGCCGTGTTCGTCGCGGAGGTCTTCCACGGCGGTTGACGCGTTTCGTTCGCGTCAACTGGGCCGATTGCACCGTTTCCCCGGCGCGTCTCCTGGGCATCATGCGGGAGACGTGAAAGGGGCTCACGATGTCGCGCACCAAAGCGCTCACCCTGGTCCTGCTGACCGCCGTGGCGGGCACCGCGCTGGCCGGGTGCAAGCCCGAAGACCTCGCCGCCGGGGGGCAAGGCAGCCAACCGGGCGGGACGGCCGCCGCGGCGCCGGTCGCGCCCGCCGAGGCCCGCACCGAGCTGAACGCGCTGCAGGTCGCCGTGCGCGGGACCATGGACGGCTACTCGCGGGACGAGTTCCCGCACTGGGACAAGGTCGACGGCGCCTGCGACACCCGCGAACAGGTGCTCAAGCGCGACGGCAAGAACGTCTCCGTCGACGCCCAGTGCGCCGCCAAGTCGGGCACCTGGGTCAGCTCCTACGACGGCCAGACCTGGACGAAGGCGTCCGATGTGGACATCGACCACATGGTGCCGCTCGGGCAGGCCTGGATCAGCGGCGCCAAGAAGTGGACGAAGGAACGCCGGGAGCAGTTCGCGAACGACCTGGTCCGCCCGCAGCTGCACGCGGTGACCGACAACCTCAACGAGCAGAAGAGCGACAAGGCCCCCGACGCCTGGAAGCCGCCGCTCGTGTCGTACTGGTGCACCTACGCGACCGACTGGATCGTCGTCAAGCGCAACTACGGCCTGACGATCACCGTCCCGGAAAAGACCGCCCTGGAGACCATGCTCGCCAAGTGCTAGCCCAGTGACCGGGCCGCGGCGAGGGCCTGCGCGGCGTAGGACTGTCCGAACAGGACGGTGTGCACCAGCAGCGGGAACAGCTGGTGCATGCCGATCCGGTCGCGCCGGCCGTCGGCCAGGGGCGCGGTCTCGTCGTACGCGGCCACGATCCGGTCCAGGTGCGGGCAGCCGAACAGGTGCAGCATCGCCAGATCCGTCTCGCGGTGCCCGCCGTGCGCGGCCGGGTCGATCAGCCACGCCTCCCGGCCGTCCCACAGGACGTTGCCGTTCCACAGGTCGCCGTGCAGCCGCGCGGGCGGCTCGTCCGGAGCCGCGAGCCGGGCGCACGCGCGCTCGAACGGCGCGGCCTCGAGCAGCCCGGCGTCGACGGCCTGCCGCACGTAAGGCAGGACGCGGTGTGCCGCGTACCACGACGCCCAGTCGTCGCCCGGGACGTTCGCCATCGGCGCCAGGCCGATCCACGCGTCGGCGGGCCCGCCCGGGGGAGCGGCGCCGAACGCGGGCGCGCCGGCCGCGTGCAGGCGGGCGAGGCCGCGGCCGAACCGTTCCGCGGCGGCCGGATCGGGCCGTCCGGCGGGGACGCGGTCGAGGACGAGCTGGTCGTCGTCGTGGCTGTGCACCTCCGGCACCGGCACCGCACCCGCCGCGGCCAGCCAGCGCAGGCCCGCCACCTCGGCCGCCGTCGCGCGCGGCCCGGCACCGCGTTTGACCACGACGGCGCGGCCGTCGTCCAGTACGGCCTCGGTCAGGTCGCTCATGACCCGCACGGTACCGGCGCGCTACGGTGGTCGCGTGCAGGACTTCGAACGGGTGCTCGGCGCACTGGCGGACGTGGAACGGTCCGAGGCGCGCGACTACTCGTCGTTCAGCGTGCGCGGCAAGCGGTTCGGCTACTACTGGCCGCGCACGCGCACGGTCGGCCTCAAGCAGACGATCTCCGAGCAGCTCGCGCTCGTCTCCGAACGTCCGGACGTCTTCGAGATCCAGTTCACCACCGGCGGCTTCGGCTGGGTCGTCGTGTACCTGGACGGCATCGAGGCCGACGAGCTGGCCGAACTGATTTACGAGGCATGGCGGCTGTCCGCGCCCGAAGAGCTGGTCGCCGAGGTGCCCTTCACCAGGATCGCCCGGGTGTAGAGCAGGTCGAACCCCTGCCGCTGCACGTTCTGGTGCGACTTCGAACCCGGCTGCGTGGTGACGACGGCGACGTCGCACCCGGCTTCGGCCGCCGCGGCGAGCCGGGCCCGCAGCAACGCCGTCTGCACACCCCGCCGCCGATGCGCGGGGAGGGTGGCCGCACCGGTGAACTGCGCGATCCCGTCCGTGGCGCGGAAACTGGCGCCGCCGGCGAACTCGCCGCCGCGCACCGCGACGTACCGCCGGACCCCGGCCATCTCCCGCAACGCGCGGACCAGCGTCTCCCGTGGGAAGTCCTCGTGCGAGGGCAGCCCCTCGGTGTCGGCGACGGCGCTCGCGTCCGCGACCATGGCCAGCCACTGCTCCAGTTCGTCGTCGCGGCACAGCCGGACGTCTTCGGGGAAGTCCGGGTCGCCGAGCCGCCGCCCGAGGACGTTCTCGAACGACTCCAGCCGGTAGCCGCGTTCGGTGAAGAACGCGCCGACCGCGGAATCGGCCAGCTGGCACAGCTCGACCTGGACCGGGGCGCCCAGCTCCGCGAAGGCCTGCTCGACCTCCGCCAGCTCGGCGTCGGACGGCAGGCCGTCGAAACCGAGCGCGGCGATCTTGGTGAACGGCGAGTCCGCCTCGGCGAGGCTCGCGACCCCGCCGGCGAGCGGGCGCGCGAACCCAGCACCGCGCCGGACTCGCCCGGCCTCGGTGCACGACGAGATCAGCCGCGCCTCGGCGCGTTCGATCCGCGCCGCGAGCGCCGTGTCGCAGAAAAGCCGGTCCCCGCCCATGCGCCCAGCCTGCCGGACGCACGGGCGGGGACCAACCAATTTATCCTTCGACGCGGTGCGATGCCCAGAACGACGTCAGGTCCGTCGACCCGGCCGCCGCCTGCGCCGCGGCCTTGAACTCGGCCGTCGTCGACACCCCGTACCAGTGCGACTGCGCGTACGACTTCAGCAGGTTCGCCATCGGCGTGTCGCCGATGAGCCGCCGCAGGTCGTGCAGGGTGCACTTGCCGTAGTTGTAGACCACGGTGGAGTACCGCGACGAATGCGCGTCCCAGTACGCCATCGAGTTGGTCAGCTTCTCCGCGCTCGACTGCCACGTGATGCCGCAGCCGCTGCCGGTGACACCCCGGTAGAGGTCGGTGGCGTAGTCGGTGAAGCTCTCGTCGAGCCACGGCGAGTTGTACTCGTCGTCACCGACGATCCCGTAGAACCACTGGTGCGCCAGCTCGTGCGGGAGCGCCGTGGTCGACACGAGGTCCATCACGAAGCCCGGGTACTCCATGCCGCCGAACCAGAAGTTGTTGTCCAGCACCACGTCCACCTCGCCGTACGGGTAGTCGCCGAAGCGGCCCGAGTGGACGTCGATGGAGTCGGCGGCGAGCGTCAGCATCTGGTTCGCGCTGCTCGTGGAGATCCCGCTGACCGAGTAGACGTTGACCCGCACGCCCTTGCCGGACGTCGTGCTGATCTTCGCGAACGGCCCGGCGCCCCAGGCGAAGTCACGTACCTTGTTCGCGACGGCGTGCGTGGTCGTCGTGCTGCCGCTGGTCGTCTCGGTCGACGTGCCGGTGGCCGGCGTCAGCACCGTGCTCGGGTGCACGAGGGTGACGTCGAAGTCGCTGATCAGGCTGTAGAACGCCTCGCCGTTGTTGGTGTACGGGTCGAGGTGCCAGCCCGCGCCGTCGCGGACCGCCAGGATCGGCAGCGCGTTGCCGATCATGTTGAACGCGCCGTCGTGGCCGAACCGGTCGGCGCCGCTGGGCACGACGATCTTGAGGTCGAACCCGATCGACGCCGACTGCCCCTGCGCCAGCGGCGAGGGCAGCGTGATCTTCAGCGCGGTGCAGTTGACGCTCAGGGCCGACGCCGTGCCGCCGGTGACGTTCGTGACCGTGATCGGCGTGGTCGGGCAGGTGCCGTGGTAGTTGTCCCAGAGCCGCAGGTAGACCTCGGGCAGCGCGGTCGGCGAGCCGTTGGTGAAGCTGACGGACTGGTGCCCGTTCCAGGTGTCGCCGGCGGTGTTCGTGGTCAGGTTCACGGTGTAGGCGGGGTTGATCGGCGTGCGCGTCGAGTCGGCGGGCGCCGAGCCGATCGTCCACGAGAACGTGGCGCTGCCGCTGTTGCCGCCGGGGTCCTTGGCCGTGACGGTGACCGACGACGTGCCCGCGGTGGTCGGCGTGCCGGTGATCTTCCCGGTGCTCGCGCCGATGGCCAGCCCGGCGGGCAGGCCGGTCGCGGTCCAGGTCAGCGCGTCGTTCTGCGGGTCGGTGGCCTGGACCTGCAGCGACACCGCCTGGCCGACGGCGGTGCTTTGGCTGCCGGGCGAGGTGACGACCGGCGACTGCGGGTTGGACGTCCCGGTCGTGGTCAGGGCGAAGTCGTCGAGGAGGAAGTTGGTGGCCAGGCTCGAGTCCTCGGTGCCGGTGACCTTCAGCGTCACGGTCTGCCCGAGGTAGCGCGAGACGTCCACGGTGCGCTGGACGTAGCCGGTGTTCTTGTCGAGGTTCGAATAGCTCGCGAGGGTGTCGGTCCCGGCCTGCACCACGAGCTTGTCGTAGGCGGTCGTCGTCGACGTCTCCTTGGTGTCGACGTGTGACCACCAGGTCAGGCTCGCCGTGGCGCAGCCGGCCGGGAGCGTCAGGGACTGGGACAGGGTGTCGGTGTGGGTGGTGCCGTAGCCGTCCAGCCAGGCGTCCATCGTGCCGCCGTGCGCCGGTTCCGCGGTGGTCGCGGCGGAGATGACACCACTGGTCTGGGTCCACGGCGTGGTGCCGCTCTCGAACCCGCCGTTGCCGACGAGCTGGTCGCCGCAGCCCGCGGCGGCGGCTTGCGCCGGCGCGGCGACGGCGACTGTGCCCAGCAGGCCCACGGCCACACCGAGCGCAGCGGAAAGCACCCTCGATCTCATGAGGTCGTCCTTTCGCGGCCCCGCACCTCGGAGCCTTGGAAAGCGTCCTCTGCGGGTCCGGTGGCAACAACCCGCCATGAGTCGGGTTCGTGCGGTTACGCCTGCTGGAGCACGTTGAGCAGGATGACGAGCAGCGCGATGGCGCCGACCACCGCGATGCCGGCGCCGACGATGCTCCGGATCATCTCCCCGAAGCCCTTGGCGGTCCGGGCGCGGTAGGCGGAGTAGTTGGAGCGGGCCTCCCTGGCGTGGTGGACCCGGCCGCCGACGAGCAGCCCGGCGCCCAGCGCGAGCAGGACGGCGATGAAAACGGACACGATCTGTACCTCTTCCCCTCGGGTTCCGCCGTCGAAGAACGACGACGGCCTCATTACTAGACCCGACGGACGAGCCGCGCCACGGCTTTAGGACTTCCGGTCCCCGGGCCGGTCGGCCCTGGTGCCCTCCGGCGGCGGCGTTCCCGCGAGACCAGACCCTCTTGTACAGCGTTATTCGTCGTTTTCCTTGCCGGGCAGGAGGGTTTCGGTGGTTCAGTCCCGTGTGGCCAGTCCGGCGTGTCGCTCCCGCAGTTCACGCTTGACGATCTTTCCGCTGGGGTTCTTGGGAAGCCGGTCCGCGAACACGACGTACTTGGGACATTTGTAACCGGCCAGCCGCGTGCGGGCGTGGTCGATCACCTGCGCCGCGGTCAATTCGACATCTTCGCGGGGCACGACCACGGCGGTGACGGCTTCGATCCAGTGTGGATGGCCGATCCCGAACACGGCGACTTCGGCGACGCCGTCCAGCAGGTACAGGGCTTCTTCGACCTCGCGGCTCGCGACGTTCTCGCCGCCGGTCTTGATCATGTCCTTCTTGCGGTCCACGACGGACAGGTAGCCGTCCTCGTCGACGACGCCCAGATCGCCGGAGTGGAACCAGCCCGCGCGGAACGCCTCCGCCGTCTTCTCCTCGTCCCGGTAGTAGCCGAGGGTGGCGTGCGGGCTGCGGTGCACGATCTCGCCGACGACGCCCGGCGCCACCGGGTTGTCCTCGTCGTCGACGATGCGCGTCTCGACGTTGAGCGACGCCCGCCCGGCCGAGCCGGCCCGGGGGAGCTGCTCGTCCGGACGCAGGATCGTGGCCAGCGGCGCCATTTCCGTCTGGCCGTAGAAGTTCCACAGGTCGACCTCCGGCAGCCGGCGGCGCAGTTCGCGCAGGACCTCGACCGGCATCGCCGACGCGCCGTAGTAACCCTTGCGCAGGCTCGACAGGTCGGTGCGGTCGAAGTTTTCGTGGCGCAGCAAGGAGATCCACACGGTCGGCGGCGCGAACAGCTTCGTCGCCCGCTCCCGCTCGACGGCCGCGAGCAGCGCCGCCGGGTCCGGCCCGGGCAGGATGACACTGGTGGCGCCGAGGTAGACGTCGACGGAGAAGAAGCAGTCCAGCTGGGCGCAGTGGTAGAGCGGGAGCGAGTGCACCTCGACGTCGTCGGCGCTCATCCCGCCGTCGATCACGCACGAGACGTACTGCGCGATCAGGGACCGGCTCGACAGCAGCACGCCTTTCGGCCGCGACTCCGTGCCGGAGGTGTACATCAGCCGCAGCGGGTCGTCGTCGGCGACGAAGACGTCCGGGGCCTGATCGTCTCCTTCGGACAGCCAGGTGCCGATGTCGTCCCAGCTGCCGTCGGGGCCGATCCGGCCGCGGACGACGTCGTCCAGTCCGGACAGTTCGAGGGCTTCGGCGGCGGTCGCTTCGAGCGCGTCCTCGGTGACGAAGGCCGAGGCCTCGGCGTGGCGGAGGATGTAGGCGACCTCGTCGGCGCCGAGCATGAAGTTGACCGGGACCAGGAGCACGCCGAGTTTCGCGGTGGCGAAGGCCAGCACGCCGTACTGCCAGCAGTTGTGGCTCAGCAGCGCGAGCCGGTCGCCCTTGCGGAGGCCGCGCGCGGCGAGGGCGTGGGCGCAGCGGTTGGCGGCGGCTTCGAAATCGGCGTAGGTGAGCCGGGTGTCCCCGGAGACGACGGCGAGCTTGTCCGGCAGCCGCAGCGCGGTGCGGCGGAGGAGATCGCCCAGGGCGTGCTGCCGGGCGCGGCCGACGAGGGCGGCGGTGACCTGGTCCATCCCGGCAGTCTCGGTCGGGACGGTCCGGCCCGCAAGCCTCGGTTCAGCGCGCGGTGTCGTCGATCTGCACGGGGTAACCGGCACGCAGCACGGCGATCGTCGCCGGGGGAGTGAGGACTTGGGCCGTGCCGGTGGTGGGACGCGGCCGCCGGGTGCCGTAGCCCGTGGTCGTCCACTCGGTGAGGTGGTCGCCCAGGAGGAGTTCCGGGTGGTCGTCGCGGAGGACGAAGACGCCGTCCGGCAGGCCGGCCCAGCTCAGCTCGTGGAGCCGGCGGCGGTGGGTGCCGCGGTGGAGGCGTTCGCGGTGCAGCTGCCGGTTCATCGCCGTCGCCGACGGCCCGCCGCCCCAGGCGTCGCGGTAGGCGGTGTACGCGGGCCGGCGGCACTCGCCGCAGGGCCGGTGCCCGGCGGCGAACGAGACGGCTTCGTCGTGGAAGTACAGGTGCGTGTAGCGGCCCGGCAGCCACTGCTCGCGCCACCGGCCGCGGAACTCGAGCACGCAGGTGATCCACAGGTCGCCGGCGTGGAAGCGGACGATCTCGTGGCGCTCGTGCAGCACCCCGCGGTTGCCGGTCCACGCGCCGCGCAGCGGGACGTCGACGATCCCGCCGGTCGGCGTCACGCGGTTGCGCACGGTGTTCCCCCAGGTCCCGGACGGTGGCGTCCGGAGTGGCGGCGGACGCGGGCGCGACGCAGAATGCGCGCATGCACCCCACGCCGGTCCGCGTGGCGCGCCTGACCGACCCGGCCGGGCCCGCCGACGGTACCCGCGTGCTCGTGGAACGGCTCTGGCCGCGGGGCGCGTCCCGATCGGTCGAGCTGGACGGCTGGTACCGCCAGCTGGCACCGTCGGACGAGCTGCGCACCTGGTACGGCCACGACCCGGACCGCTTCGCCGAGTTCGCGGACCGCTACCGCGCGGAGCTGCGCGAGCCGGACCGCCTCGCGGCCCTGGCGAGGCTCCGCGAACTGGCGGCGGGCGGCCCGCTCACCCTGCTGACGGCAAGCACGACGCTGCCCCTCAGCCAGGCCGCGGTCCTGGCCGCCGTACTCACCGCCGCCCCCTGACCCACGACCTCGCCGGTCCGTGAAGGACTCCTTGAGGGACTCAGAGTCCCTCAAGGAGTCCTTCACGGACCGTGGGCAGGTGGTCATGGGCGGATTGCGGAGGTGGGGGCGGCATGGGTGGTCACCGTGGCCGTGGTGGTGCCCAGGGTGTCGTGGCGGGCCGTCAGGGTCAGGGTTCCCGGGGGGCTCGCGAACGGGCGCAGCCAGACCGCGGCCGCGCCGCCGGTGGCCGCGAGGTCCAGTGTGGAGTCCCCGACCAGCTCGCCCGGGCCCGTCAGCGTGAGGGATACCTTCCCGCCCGCCGACGCGCGCAGGGTGCCGTAGCGGTCCGTGGCCGCCACGACGACGCGGGTGGCGTCGGCGCCGTCGGATAGCAGGTCCGTGTCGTCCGGGACGCAGCTCAGCACGTCCCGGCTCCGGTCGCCGCTGTAGCGCCGGGTCACCAGCAGGCGCTCGCCCACGTAACCGTCGACGCGCAGTTCGGCCCGGGACAGCGGGAAGTCCACCGCGAACGGCGGGTACCGCAGGTGCGGGAAGTCCGCCCGGCGGCTGCGGGCCGTGCCGATATGCCGGTCGGCCAGGAACACCTCCAGGCGGTCGCAGTTCGACCAGATCGTCGCGCCCGGCCCCGGCAGCCCGGCCCCGAAGTCCCACGCGAACCCGGCCTCGACGACCGCGCGCACCCGCGGATCGCCCTGCGAGGCGTAGAAGGCCGCCGCGGGCTTCGGGATCCGGAAGATGTCGGACACCCCGGCGAACTTCGAGCCGCCCATCGAGCGCTGCCAGCCCGACGGGTAGTCGAACGCGCACCACGCGAGCAGGCCGCTGTAGCGGTCGTCGGCCGCGGCCAGGTCGTGGGCTTTCGCGTGCAGCTCGGCCTGCAGCTGCTGGTTCGCGTTCGGGTCGGTGCGCCGGTACGCGCGGGCGCCGGCGAGCGTGCCGATCGACTCCGTCACCAGGTACGGCACGCCCGGCCGCGGCGGCTTCAGCTGGAACGGCGCGCCGCGGTGCGCGGTGTAGTCGTTGTAGGCGAGCACCTGCTCGTCGGTGCCCGGCGGCAACGCCAGCCGCGCGCCGGTGGTGCTGGCCAGCGCGCCGCTGGTCGGTCGCGACGGGTCGAGCTGCTTCGCGAGTTTCCCGGTCTTCAGGTACATCTCCGTGGTCCCGGTCGCCTCGTTGACGCGGGTGCCCCACACGACGATGCTCGGGTGGTTGCGGTCCCGCACGACCATCGCCGAGACGTCCCGCAGGTTCTGCTGCTGCCACGCGGCGTCGCCGACGCGGCCCCAGCCGGGGATCTCCTCCCAGACCAGCAGGCCCAGCTCGTCGCACGCGTCGAGGAACGCGCTCGACTGCGGGTAGTGCGAGCAGCGGACCATCGTGCAGTTCAGCTCGCGGCGCAGGATCTCGGCGTCGCGCCGCTGGACCCGGTCGGGCATCGCGCCGCCGGCGAACGGGTACCACTGGTGGCGGTTGAGCCCGAGCAGCTTGAGCCGGCTGCCGTTGAGGAAGAAGCCGTCCGGGGTGAACCTGGCTTCGCGGAACCCGACGCGCACCACGCGCTGGTCGAGCCGCCGCGGCCCGGAGCGCACGCTCACCGTGACGTCGCACAGCGCGGGGTCCTCGACGTCCCACAGCCGGACGGCGCCGAGCCCGCCGACGTCGAAGGTGACGGTCTTCGTCCCGACGGGCATCGGCCCGAGGGTCGTGGCGCCCTGGGCCAGTTCCCGGCCCGCCTGGCTCACCGACGCGGTGAGCTGCAGCGGCTCGCCGATCGCGGCGGTCGTGTCCAGCTCGCAGGTCAGGCGCAGCGACCGGGCCGGGCCCAGGACGTCGGTGGGGCACGCGAAGACGTCGGTGAGGCGGGTGCGCGGCACCGTGCCGATCGTGGCCGGGCGGTAGATCCCGGCCGGCTGGTAGAAGTCGATCACCGACGGGCCGGCCAGCCGCGGCAGGTTGGGCGGGACGTCGAGCTGCCACCGCCCGTCGACCACCACGGCGAGGATGTTGTCGCCCGCCGTGACCTGCGGCAGCTCCACTTCGAACGGCAGGTAACCGCCGTTGTGGGAGGTGACGAGCGTGCCGTTGAGGTAGACGGTCGCGTTGGTCATGACGCCGTCGAACCGGGCCCGCACGCGCTCGGACGCCATCGCCGGGGAGACCGTGAAGTGCTTGCGGTAGATCCACCGGTCCTGCCACGACTCCGGGTCCCAGCCGGTCCACGACAACGGCGTCACGCAGTGGGGGAGCTGGACGGGCGAAAGGTCTTCTTCGTCGAAGTCGGCGTCGGCACAGCCGTCCTCGTACCGCCCGAACAGCCAGAAATCGCCCAGCCGCACGGCATCCGGGTCCGGTTCCCCCATCCCGGCGGACCCGGCGACGGTGGCCCCCACGACGGCGGCGCCGAGCGCGGCCCCGCTCGCGGCGAGAAACCCGCGCCGCGAAAGCCGCCTTCCGTCCGCCATGCCGACCTCCGAGCTCGGGCGAGCACCGTGGCTCGATGAGCTCCAGTGTGTCCCCAACGGACCCACTGTGGCATCGCACCTGATCAACACGGCATTACGGGGGGCAGGTCAGCGCAGGGTCGAGGTACGGACCACCAATTCCGGGGTGAACACGACCTGACGGTGTTCGTGGCCGGTTTCGGTCGTTTCGGCCAGCAGGAGCTCCGCGGCGGTGCGGCCGAGGCGGTGGCGGGGCTGGCGGACCGACGTCAGCGGGACCGCGGCCGCCGCGGCGAACTCGATGTCGTCGTAGCCCACGATCGCCAGGTCCTCCGGGACGCGCATGCGCAGGGTGGCGCAGGTCTGCAGCAGGCCGAGGGCGACCAGGTCGTTGGCGCAGAACGCGGCGGTCGGGCGGATCGCCGCGGGCAGGCCGGCCAGGCGCTCGCCGGCGCCGCGGCCGTCGGCGACGGTCAGCGCCGTCGTCGTGAGGTCGACCAGGCGGTCCGGGGCCAGGCCGGCCGCGGCCAGCGCGCGCAACGCGCCCTGACGCCGGTCGCGCACCTGGCCGACCGTCGTGTGGTTGCCGATGAACGCGATCCGCTCGTGGCCCTGCTCGATCAGGTGCCGCACGGCGATCTCGCCGCCGTAGACGTCGTCGACGGCGACGGAACAGTGCTCGGTGCCATCCGGCGTGCGGTCCACGACGACCACCGGTGTGCCGCGGCGGGCGATCTCGCGCAGCAGCGGCGCGTCCGGGTCGACGGGCGTGATGAGGATGCCTTGCACGCGCTGCTGTTCGAGCCGGCCGAGGTAGGCCTCTTCCCGGGACGGCTGGTGCGCGCTGTTGCAGAGGAACAGGGAGAGGTCGCTTTCGTCGGCCGCGTCCTCCATGCCGGCCGCGACGTCGGTGAAGAACGGGTTGCTGCCGTCGAGCATCACGTAGGCCAGCACGCGGCTGCGTCCGGCGCGGAGCTGGCGCGCGGACTCGTTGCGCACGAAGCGGAGTTCGGCCATCGCGGCCTCGACCTTCGCGCGCGTGGCGGGACTGACGCGGTCGGGCCGGTTCAGCACGTTGGACACCGTGCCGAGGGAGACGCCCGCGGCCGCGGCGACGTCCTTCATGCCCGCCGCCCTCGACTCGGCGCCGGACTCCTGGACCGTCATCTGACCCCCTCCTGAGCACGCACCGTTGAAACGTAACATCGCCACCAACTGCGCGGTCTTGAAGCCGTTTGGCCACGGTTCAGCCGATGCATTGACTTGTTCTTCGGCTGCATAGTAGCGTCACCGCGCCAGGTTTGTGAAACCTTTCAATGCCCCTTCGAACCGGAGGTCGCGATGACGCGGCAGGACCCGGGCCGAGCCCCTCTGCTGGAGGTGCGCGGCGTGAGCAAGTCGTTCGGCGCCGTCGCGGCGGTCGCCGGAGTGTCGTTCCCCCTGCACGCCGGGGAGGCCCACGCGCTGGTCGGGGAGAACGGCGCCGGCAAGTCCACGATCGTCAAGATGCTCGCCGGGGTGCACAAGCCCGACGACGGCACCTTGCTGCTCGACGGCGAACCGGTTTCGTTCGGCTCCCCGGCCGACGCGAAGGCCGCCGGCATCGCGGTGATCTACCAGGAACCCACTCTGTTCCCGGACCTTTCGGTCGCGGAGAACATCGTGATGGGCCGCCACCCGCGCAAGAGTCTCGGCCGCATCGACCGGGCCGCGATCCGCGCCGAAGCCGACCGGCTGTTCACCCGGCTCGGCGTCCGGATCGACCCGGCGCGCCCGGCTCGCGGCCTGTCGATCGCGGACCAGCAGATCGTGGAGATCGCCAAGGCGCTCAGCGCGGACGCCCGCGTGCTGATCATGGACGAGCCGACCGCCGCGCTGAGCCGCGTCGAGGTCGAGCGCCTGTTCACGGTCGCCCGGACGCTGCGCGAAGAAGGCGCGGCGATCATGTTCATCTCGCACCGCTTCGAGGAGATCACCGAGCTCTGCCAGCGCGTGACGATCATGCGCGACGGCAAGCACGTCTCCACGGACCTCGTCGCCGACGTCACGGTCGACGAAATGGTCCACCGCATGGTCGGGCGTGACCTCGACGCGCTGTTCCCCAAGCAGGACGTCGAACCCGGCGCCGTGGTCCTCGAAGTCGAAGGCCTGGCCCGGGAAGGCGTCTTCCGCGACATCTCCTTCTCGGTGCGCGCCGGCGAGATCGTCGCGTTCGCCGGACTCGTCGGGTCCGGGCGCTCCGAGGTCGTCCAGGCCGTGTTCGGAGTGGACGAACGCGACGCCGGAGTCGTGCGGGTCAACGGGAAGAAGCTCAAGGCGCACTCATCGCGGGCCGCGATGAACGCCGGCATGGCGCTGGTCCCCGAGGACCGGCGCCAGCAGGGCCTGATCATGGACCTCTCGATCGAGCGCAACGTGACGCTGCCGCGCTCCGGCGCCCTCGCGAACTTCGGGTTCCTGAGCGGCGGGAGCGAACGGCAGGAGGCGCGGCACTGGACCGAGCGGCTGCGCACCAAGTACCGCCGCCTCGGCGACCCCGTCGGCACGCTGTCCGGCGGCAACCAGCAGAAGGTCGTGCTGGCCAAGTGGCTCGCGATGGCGCCGAAGGTGCTGATCGTGGACGAACCGACCCGCGGCATCGACGTCGGCACGAAGGCCGAGGTGCACCGGCTGATGTCGTCGCTCGCGGCCGAAGGCGTCGCCGTCGTCATGGTGTCGTCCGAACTGCCGGAGGTGCTGGGCATGGCCGACCGCGTGCTGGTGATGCGGGAGGGGCGGATCGTCGCCGAGCTCCCGCGCGCCGAAGCCACCGAAGACTCGGTCATGTTCGCCGCGATGGGACAGGGGGCCGCCGCGTGAACGCGACCAAGGTGGCCGCACCGCCGCGGGAGTCTTCGAGCGACCGATCGTCGTGGACGGCGAACGTGTTCAAGGCCCGCGAGTCCGGGATCGTGCTCGCGCTGATCGTGCTGGTCGCGTTCACCGCGACGCAGAACTCCCGGTTCCTGTCCGGGCAGAGCATCCGCGACATCCTGCTCGGCACGGCGATCCTCGCGGTGCTGGCCGTCGGGCAGGCGGTCGTGATCATCACCCGCAACATCGACCTGTCGGTCGGGTCCGTGCTCGGCCTCTCGGCGTTCGCCGTCGGTTCCCTGATGCGCGACAACCCGGGCCTGCCGGTGATCGTGGCGGTGCTCGCCGGGATCGCCGTCGGCGCGGTCTGCGGCCTGCTCAACGGCGTGCTCGTCCGGTTCGGCCAGGTGCCGGCGCTGGTCGTCACGCTCGGCACGCTCTACGCCTTCCGCGGGGTCAGCTTCTTCTGGGCCGGCGGCCAGCAGATCAACGCCGACAAGCTGCCTGCGTCCTTCCTGGACTTCGGCACGGCGTCGATCCTCGGGATCCCGTGGCTGGTGCTGATCGCGGTGGTCGTGCTGGTGATCGCCGGGATCGTGCTGCGCAGCTACCGCGCTGGCCGCGAGCTCTACGCCATGGGCTCCAGCCCGCAGGCGGCGAAGCTGGCCGGTATCAAGGTCGGCCGCAACACCAGCGCCGCGTTCCTGGTCAGCGGCGCACTCGCCGGCCTGGCCGGGGTGCTGTTCGCGGCGCGGTTCGGCACGGTGGACGCGGCGGCGGGCACCGGTTACGAGCTGAACGTCGTCGCCGCGGCCGTGGTCGGTGGCGTCGCGGTGTTCGGCGGCAGCGGCTCGGTCTGGGGCGCCGGCCTCGGCGCCCTGCTGCTCACGGTCATCGGCAGCGCCCTGGCCGTGCTCGACATCAACCAGTTCTGGCAGCAGGCGATCGTCGGTGCGCTGATCCTGCTCGCCATCGGCGCCGACCGGCTGGTCGCCGTGCGGGTCGCCAAGGCACTGAAGAAGAGGGATTCCCATGTCTGAACCCGGGAACCGGCTCGGCAGGCTGTTCAGCTGGGACGCCGCCGTCGTGCTCGTGACGGTGGTCGTGGTGCTGGTGGCCTCCGGCGCCGTCGAGAACTTCGGCACCAGCCGCAACTTCACCTTCCTGCTGCTCGACCTGCTGCCGATCGCGCTGATCGCGTTGCCGATGACGTTCATCATCGTCACCGGCGAGATCGACCTCTCGGTGGCGAGCACGCTCGGGCTGACGTCCGCGGTGATGGGCTCGCTGTGGGACGCGGGCCTGTCGATCGAGATGATCATCCCGCTGTGCGTCGTGCTCGGCGCGATCCTCGGCGCCGTGAACGGCTTCTTCGTCACGGTCCTGAAACTGCCCGCCCTCGCCGTCACGATCGGCACGCTCGCGCTGTACCGCGGCCTGGCGTTTGTCGTCCTCGGCGACGGCGCCGTGGCCGACTTCCCGCGCGACTACACGAGCTGGGTCACCGGGACCATCGGCGACGGCCCGATCCCGAACGTCCTGATCCCGCTGATCGTGGTGGCGGCCCTGTTCGGTCTCGTGCTGCACGCGACGCCGATCGGCCGCAGCGTCTTCGCGGCCGGTGCCGGCGAGCAGGCCGCGCGGTTCGCCGGGATCCGCACCGGGCGGCTGAAGTTCTGGCTCTACGTCGTGAGCGGCGCGGTCGCCGGGGTCGCCGGGGTGCTGTGGACGCTGCGCTACTCCAGCGCCCGCGCCGACAACGGCTTCGGCCTCGAACTCGCCGTCGTGGCCGCCGTCCTGCTGGGCGGCGTGTCCATCTTCGGCGGCAAGGGTACCCTGCCCGGCGTCCTCGCCGGCGTGGTGCTGCTGGCCTCCCTGCAGAACGCCCTGCGCCTGCAGGACGTCTCGAACGAGGCGCTCAACATCGTGACCGGCGTGCTCCTGATCGTGTCGGTCCTGCTCCCCAACATCGTGTCCTCGGCCCGAACGGCGCTCCGGCGCCGGAACCGGGCCACAGCTCCCGGCGCGGTATCCCCAGAAAGGTGACGAAGATGTCCCGACGGTTCATCACCGGCGCAGTGTCGGCCGGGCTGGTGCTCGTGCTGGCCGCCTGCAGCGGCACCACGAAGAACGACAGCACCGACGCCGGTGCCCAGCAGTCCACGGCGGCGGCGAACCCGAACGCCGCGGCCAAGGAGGGCGTCAAGATGGCGTTCCTCCCCAAGCAGCTCAACAACCCCTACAGCGACATCGAGGTCAGCGGCGGCAAGACCGCGCTCGACGAGCTGAAGGGCGAGTACAAGCTGGTCGGCCCGAACGACGCGAGCGCGTCGTCGCAGGTCAGCTACATCAACACGCTGATCCAGCAGCAGCAGAACGTGATCGGCATCGCCGCGAACGACCCGAATGCGGTCTGCCCGTCGCTCAATCAAGCCCGCAGCGCCGGCATCAAGGTCGTCGCCTTCGACTCCGACGCCGCCAAGGACTGCCGCGACGTCTTCATCAACCAGGCCACCACCCAGGGCATCGGCGAGGCGCTGGCCAAGCAGGCCAAGGACCTCTCCGGCGGCTCCGGCGAGATCGCGGTCCTGTCCGCGACGCCGAACGCCACCAACCAGAACGCCTGGATCGAGGTCCTCAAGAAGGAGCTCGCCAAGCCGGACTACGCGGGCCTGAAGCTGGACAAGATCGCCTACGGCAACGACGACGACCAGAAGTCGTTCCAGGAGGCCCAGGGCCTGCTGCAGTCGTTCCCGAACCTCAAGGTGATCGTCTCGCCGACCACCGTGGGCATCGCGGCCGCCGCGCGCTACGTCAGCTCGTCGAGCTACAAGGGCAAGGTCGCGGTGACCGGGCTCGGCACGCCGAACCAGATGCGCGCGTTCGTCAAGGACGGCACCGTGAAGCAGTTCGCGCTCTGGAACCCGGCCGACATCGGCTACCTCGCCGCCTACGCCGGCGTCGCGCTCAGCTCCGGCCAGATCAGCGGCAAGGAAGGCGAGAAGTTCAAGGCCGGCAAGCTCGGTGAGTACACCATCGGCGCGAGCGGTGAGATCGTCCTCGGCCCGCCGACGACCTTCGACGCGAACAACATCGACAAGTTCAACTTCTGATCAGCTCCCGCGGCCGGACCGGATCGCCGCCCCGGTCCGGCCGCGGGGTCCACAAAGGACTACGGAAGATGCCCCGATACTGCTTCTGCCTCCAGGTGAAGCCCGAGCGTGCCGCCGAGTACGCCGAGCGGCACCGCGCGGTGTGGCCGGAGATGCGGCAGGCCCTGCGCGACAGCGGCTGGCACAACTACTCGCTCTTCCTGCGCGAGGACGGCCTGCTCATCGGCTACGTCGAAGCCGATGACCTCGCCGCCGCCCAGGCCGCGATGGCCCGCACCGAGGTCAACACCCGCTGGCAGGCGGAGATGGCGGAGTTCTTCACCGGCCTCGACGGCGGCCCACCCGACGAAGGGTTCCGGCTGCTGCAAGAGGTCTTCCACCTCGAAACCACCTCCGTCCGGGAAGGACAGTGATCGTCTTGCGCGACATGACGGCCGTGAAACAGGCCCTGCGGGCGCAGCGCATCGAGACGCCGTCGTGGGCGTACGCCAACTCGGGCACCCGCTTCAAGGTGTTCCCGCAGCCCGGCGTCCCGCGCACGGCCGAGGAGAAGATCGCCGACGCCGCGACCGTGCACCGCTTCACCGGGATCGCGCCGACCGTGGCGCTGCACATCCCGTGGGACCGCGTCGAGGACTACGGCGCCCTCACCGCGTACGCGCGCGACCTCGGCGTCGGGATCGGCGCCATCAACACCAACGTCTTCCAGGACGAGGACTACAAGCTCGGCTCGGTGACCAACCCCGAGGCCGGGATCCGCCGCAAGGCGACCGACCACCTGCTCGAGGCGATCTCCATCATGGACGCCACGGGCTCCCGCGACCTGAAGCTGTGGTTCTCCGACGGCATCAACTACCCGGGCCAGGACGACATCCGCGACCGCCAGGACCGGCTCGCCGCGGCGCTGAAGGAGACCTACGACCGGCTCGGCGACGACCAGCGGATCCTGCTGGAGTACAAGCTGTTCGAGCCCGCCTTCTACGCCACCGACGTCCCCGACTGGGGCACGTCGTACGCGCACTGCATGGAGCTGGGCGAGAAGGCCACGGTCTGCATCGACACCGGTCACCACGCACCCGGCACGAACATCGAGTTCATCGTGGCGTTCCTGCTGCGGGCGGGGAAGCTCGGCGCGTTCGACTTCAACTCGCGCTTCTACGCCGACGACGACCTGATGGCCGGCGCGGCCGACCCGTTCCAGCTGTTCCGGATCATGTACGAGATCGTCCGGGGCGACGCGCTCGACCCGTCCTACGGCATCGCGTTCATGCTCGACCAGTGCCACAACATCGAGGCGAAGATCCCGGCGATCATCCGCTCGGTGCTCAACGTCCAGGAGGCGACGGCCAAGGCGCTGCTCGTCGACCGGGACGAGCTGCGCGTCGCCCAGCTGGCGGGCAACGTCCTCGAAGCCAACGCCGTCCTGATGGACGCCTACAACACCGACGTCCGGCCGCTGCTGGCCGAACTCCGCGAGGAAGCCGGGCTCGACCCGGACCCCGTCGCGGCCTACCACCGCAGCGGGTACCAGGAGAAGATCGTGGCCGAGCGCGCCGGCGGCACGCAGGCCGGATGGGGAGCATGAGCATGACGGTGTCGGAACAGCTCATCGCGCGCAGCAACGCGCTCGGAGCCGACCCGCGGAACACCAACTACGCCGGCGGCAACACCTCGGCCAAGGGCGACGTCACCGACCCGGTGACCGGCGCGCCGACGGAGGTGCTGTGGGTCAAGGGCTCCGGCGGCGACCTCGGCACGCTCAAGGAGTCCGGGCTCGCGGTCCTGCGGCTCGACCGGCTGCGTTCCCTGGTGGACGTCTACCCGGGTGTCGAGCGCGAGGACGAGATGGTCGCCGCGTTCGACTACTGCCTGCACGGCCGGGGCGGCGCCGCACCCTCGATCGACACCGCGATGCACGGGCTCGTCGAAGCCTCGCACGTCGACCACCTGCACCCGGACTCCGGCATCGCCCTGGCCACGGCGGCCGACGGCGCCGCGCTGACCAAGGAGTGCTTCGGCGACCGCGTCGCGTGGGTCGACTGGCGGCGTCCCGGCTTCCAGCTCGGCCTGGACATCGCCGCCGTCAAGGAAGCCAACCCCCAGGCCATCGGCGTCATCCTCGGTGGCCACGGCATCACGGCGTGGGGCGCGACCTCGGAGGAGTGCCAGCGCAACTCCCTGGACATCATCCGCACGGCCGAGGAGTTCCTGGCCGCACGGGGTTCCGCCGAGCCGTTCGGTCCCGTCGTCCCCGGTTTCGAAGCGCTGCCGTCGGTCGAACGCCGGGCTCGGGCTGCCGCGTTGGCCCCGGTGGTCCGCGGGCTCGCGTCGACCGACCAGCGCGTCGTCGGGCACTACACCGACAGCGACGTCGTCCTCGAATTCCTGGCCCGCGAAAAGCTCGCGCCGCTGGCCGCGCTCGGGACGTCCTGCCCGGACCACTTCCTCCGCACCAAGGTCCGGCCGCTCGTCGTCGACCTGCCCAGCTCGGCGCCCCTGGACGACGTCGTCGCGCGGCTGAAGGAACTGCACGCCGAGTACCGCGACGAATACCGCGCCTACTACGAGCGGCACGCGACCCCGGACTCGCCCGCGATGCGCGGCGCCGACCCGGCCATCGTGCTGGTGCCCGGTGTCGGGATGTTCTCCTTCGGCAAGGACAAGCAGACGGCGCGCGTGGCGGGGGAGTTCTACGTCAACGCGATCAACGTCATGCGTGGCGCCGAGTCCGTCTCGACGTACGCCCCGATCGCCGAGAGCGAGAAGTTCCGGATCGAGTACTGGGCCCTCGAAGAAGCCAAGCTCCAGCGGATGCCGAAGCCCAAGCCCCTCGCCGGGCGGATCGCCCTGGTGACCGGCGCGGGTTCGGGCATCGGCAAGGCCATCGCGCTGCGGCTCGCCGCCGAAGGCGCCTGTGTCACGATCGCCGACCTGAACACCGCCGCGGCCGAAGAGGTGGCTTCGGAGATCGACGGTCTCGCGGTCACCGCGGATGTCACCGACGCGGCCGCCGTCCAGGCCGCGATGGACGCGACCGTGCTGGCCTTCGGCGGCATCGACCTGGTGGTCAACAACGCCGGCCTGTCCATCTCGAAGCCGCTGCTGGAGACCACCGAACGCGACTGGGACCTGCAGCACGACGTCATGGCCAAGGGCTCGTTCCTCGTGGCGCGCGCCGCGGCGAAGGCCATGATCGACCAGGACAACGGCGGCGACATCGTCTACATCTCGTCGAAGAACGCCGTGTTCGCGGGCCCCAACAACGTCGCCTACGGCGCGGCCAAGGCCGACCAGGCCCACCAGGTCCGGCTGCTGGCCGCCGAACTCGGCGCGTACGGCATCCGCGTCAACGGCGTCAACCCGGACGGCGTCGTCCAGGGCTCCGGCATCTTCGCCGGCGGCTGGGGCGCCCAACGCGCCGCGGTGTACGGCGTCGAGGAGGCGAAGCTCGGCGAGTTCTACGCCCAGCGCACCATCCTCAAGCGCGAAGTGCTGCCCGAGCACGTCGCGGCCGCGGTGTTCGCCCTCACCGGCGGCGACCTGACCCACACCACCGGCCTGCACGTGCCGGTGGACGCCGGGGTGGCCGCGGCGTTCCTGCGTTAAGGAGAATCGATGTCCCTCGACCGCATCACGCCGCGCAAGACCCGCGTCGGGCTCGTCGCGGGCGGGCTCGGCGCGTACTGGCCACAGTTCCCGAAGCTGCTGCCGCAGCTGCAGGCGTCGGCCCGGCGGGTCGCCGAACGACTGTCCGGAATGGACTGCGAGGTCGTCGACGTCGGGTTCGTGTCCGACGCCCAGGAGGGCGCGGCCGCCGCGGAGAAGCTGCGGGTCGCCGGCTGCGACCTGATCATCGGCTTCCTCACGACGTACCTGACCTCCAGCATGCTGGCGCCGGTCGCCCAGCGCTCGGGGGCGCCGGTGCTGCTGCTGAACCTGCAGCCCACCGAGGCGATGGACCACGAGTCCTTCGACACCGGCGCGTGGCTGGCCTACTGCGGCGCCTGCCCGCTGCCGGAGATGGCCAACACCTTCCGGCGGCTCGGCGTCGAGTTCCGCTCGGTGTCCGGGTACCTGGAGGACACGCGCGCCTGGACGCGGATCGAGCGCTGGATCAAGGCGGCCGGCGTGCGGGCGGCGTTCCGGACCGGCCGCCACGGCCTGCTCGGGCACCTCTACCCGGGCATGATGGACGTCTCGACCGACCCGACGCTCGTGTCCGCCCAGCTCGGCGGGCACGTCGAGATCCTGGAGATCGACGACCTGCGCGTGCGCGTCGAGAAGGTGACCGACAGCGAGACGGCCGACCGCGTCGCCCTGGCCTGCGATGTGTTCACCGTGGACGAGTCCGTTGTGGACGAAGATTTCGCCTGGGGCGCTCGCGTGTCGGTCGCGCTCGACCGGCTCGTCGAGGACTTCTCACTCGACTCGCTGGCCTATTACCACCGCGGACTCGACGGCGAAACCCACGAACGCGTCGGCGCCGGGTTCATCCTCGGCGCGTCCCTGCTCACCGCCCGCGGCATCCCGGCGGTCGGCGAGTACGAGCTGCGGACGTCGCTGGCCATGCTGCTGATGGACCGGCTCGGCGCGGGCGGCTCGTTCACCGAGCTGCAGGCGCTGAACTTCCACGACAACGTGGTCGAGATGGGCCACGACGGCCCGGCGCACCTCGGCATCAGCGCCCGCAAACCGCTGCTGCGCGGCCTCGGCGTCTACCACGGCAAGCGTGGGTGGGGCGTGTCGGTGGAGTTCGACGTCAAGCAGGGTCCGGTGACGTTGTGCGGCCTGGCTCAGGGCCTCGACGGCACGTTCTCGATCGTCGCGTCCGAGGGCACGGTCGTGCCGGGGCCGCTGCTGCGGATCGGCAACACGACCTCGCGCGTCGACTTCGGGTGCGACCCGGGGGAGTGGACCGACGCGTGGTCGGCCAGCGGCATCGCGCACCACTGGGCGCTGGGCACCGGCCACCGCGTCGCCGAGCTGACGGCGGTGGCGGACCTGCTCGGGCTGGAACTGACCGTGGTGCGGGCGTGACGCGGGTCGCGGCCGTCGACCTCGGCGCGTCCAGCGGGCGCGTGATGGCCGGGACCGTGGGACCGGGGCAGCTGAGCCTGGAAGAGGTCCGGCGGTTCCCCAACGGCGGCGTCCAGGCGGGGCCGGTCCTGTACTGGGACGTCCTCGGGCTGTACCGGGAGACCCTCGCCGGGATCCGCGATGCCGGCGCCTTGGACGGCGTCGGCATCGACTCCTGGGCCGTCGACTACGGGCTCCTCGACGAGTCGGGCGCGCTGCTCGGCAACCCCGTGCACCACCGCGACTCCCGCACCGACGGGGTGCCGGAGAAGGTGGCCGCGTCGATCTCCGCCCGGGAGCTGTACGACGTCACCGGACTGCAGCAATTGCCGTTCAACACGCTGTACCAGCTGGTGGCCGAACAGGACCGGCTGACCGCGGCCCGCACCATGCTGCTCGTGCCGGACCTGCTGAATTACTGGCTGACCGGCGAGATCGGCGCCGAGCGCACCAACGCGTCGACGACCCAGCTCTACGACGTCCGCGCGCGGACCTGGGCCACGGACCTGGCGACACGGGTGGGCATCCCGCCGCGGTTGCTGCCACCGCTGTGCGACCCCGGCACTGTGGTGGGTTCGGCGCGGGAGCTGTCGGGCGTGCCGGTGATCGCGGTCGGCTCGCACGACACGGCGTCGGCGGTGGTCGCGGTGCCGGCGTCGCCCGGGAGCACCTTCGCGTACATCTCCTGCGGTACCTGGTCGCTTGCGGGTCTGGAGCTGCCGGAGCCGGAGCTGGGTGACGCGGCGCTGGCCGCGAACTTCACCAACGAGGGCGGCGTCGACGGCACGATCCGGTTCCTGCGCAACGTGATGGGCCTGTGGGTGCTGTCGGAGACCCTGCGGACGTGGTCGCGCACGGACCTGCCGGATTTGCTGACGGCGGCCACCTCGGCTCCGGCGCTGGCGGCTGTGGTCGACATCGACGCGCCGGAGTTCCTCGCGCCGGGCGACATGCCGGCCCGCATCGCGGCGGCCTGCCGCGCCACCGGCCAGCGCCCGCCGTCGACGCCGGCCGAGGTGGTCCGGTGCATTGTGGACAGTCTGGCCCTGGCCCACCGCCGCACGCTCCGCACGGCGGCCGACGTCTCCGGCCGCTCGTTCGACGTCGTCCACATCGTCGGCGGCGGCGCGCGCAACGAACTCCTCTGCCAGCTGACGGCGGACGCGTGCGGCGTCCCGGTCCTCGCCGGCCCGGTCGAAGCGGCCGCGCTGGGCAACGTCCTGGTCCAGGCCCGCGCCCTCGGCGAGGACCTCCCGGACTTGCCGTCGATGCGAGCCCTGGTCCGCGAAACCCAGGAGGTCCGCCGCTACGACCCCACGAGCCACGACGACTGGGCCGCCGCAGAGTCCCGGCTCGGCTGAGAGTCGTGAGTGTTTAGGGCGGTTCTAACCGCCCTAAACACTCACGACCCCGGCGTGACGTGCCGCTGACCGGGCAGGATTGCGCGTTCGTCCCTTGCGACGGTCCCGGGCGGGCATGCTCCCCGCGAGTACCGTTGCGGACCCCGGGTGACCTGGTGACGCTGACGTCGGAACAGTGCCGACCGCGACCGAGGGAGTACGTTATGGCGCACCGATCCCGCACCCTGGCCACCGTGGCGGCCGCCGTAGTGGGGCTCGCGGTGGCGTTCCCGGCGACGGCGTTCGCCGACCCGCCCGGCGCCCTGCCCGCCACCGCGAGCGACTTCGAGAAGACCTTCCAGCCCGCCTTCGACTACGACAAGGACGGCTGTTACCCGACCCCGGCGATCGGCCCGGACGGGACCATCGCGCCGGGCCTGTCCCTCGGCGGCGACACCAACGGCCACTGCCGCGACTCCTGGGACCTCGACAACACCAACTCCTACTCGCGCCAGAAGTGCAACAACGGCTGGTGCGCCGTGATGTACACGCTCTACTTCGAGAAGGACCAGGCGTCCCTCGGCCCCGGCAGCGCCGGCCACCGCCACGACTGGGAACACATCGTCGTGTGGGTCAAGGACAACCAGGTCGAGTACGTGGCGACGTCGCAGCACGGCGGCTTCGCGGTGCACGACCGCGCGAGCATGCGCTTCGAAGGCACGCACGCGAAGGTCGTCTACCACAAGGACGGCGGCTCGACGCACTGCTTCCGCTCCGCCAACGGCAACGACGACCCGCCGGAGAACCACAAGGGCGTCTGGCAGTACCCGGCCCTGGTCGGCTGGGACGGCTACCCGGCCGGGATCCGCGACAAGCTCGTCGCGGCGAACTTCGGCAGTGCCACCTTCGGCATCAAGGACGGCCAGTTCACCGGCAACCTCGGCAAAGCGAAGCCGGCCGGCATCCCGTTCGACGAGAACGCCTGACGCTCAGCTCGTGACCGGCCGGCCGCGGCCGCGCTTCAGCTCGAAGAAGCCCTCCGTGCCGGTCACGAGCACGACGCCGTCCCACAGCCGCCCGGCGTCTTCCCCACGGGGTACCGGGCTGACGACCGGGCCGAAGAACGCGTTCACCGAGCCGTCTTCGCCGGGCAGGTGGAGGGCCGGAACGCCGAGGTCCTCGCCGATCGGGTCGAGGGCCGCGCGGTTGCTCTTCAGGAGATCCGCGTCGAACTCGGTGCTGCCGGCCGCGTCCGCGAGCGCGGCGGGCAGCCCGGCTTCGGCGAGGGCGGCTTCGAGAGTCGTGCGGTCGACCGGCGCCTGATCGCGGTGCACGCGGGTGCCGAACGCGGTGTAGAAGTCCCGCAGCACCTCATTCCCGTGCGCCCGCTCGGCGGCCAGCGCGACGCGGGCCGGGCCCCAGCGCTCGTCGAGCCAGGTCCGGTACCAGGCGTCCACTTCGCGGCCTTCGTTGTGCACGGCCAGGCTGAACACGTGGAACCGCGTCCGGACTTCGCGCACCTGCTCCACTTCCAGCAGCCACCGCGAGCCGATCCAGGCCCACGGGCACACGGGGTCGAACCACAGGTCGACGGTCTTCACTTCATTCACGCCCCGCACGCTAGGCCCGGCCACCGGCCCGGCAGAAGATCCAATTCGGGGCCGCCGGACCGGGCCAATCAGAGCCAGCCGCGGTCGTCGGCGATCCGGACGGCGTCGACACGGTTGCGCCCGCCGGTCTTGGTGATCGCCGCGGACACATAGTTCCGGACGGTGCCTTCGGACAGGTAGAGCCGCGACGCGATCTCGGCGATCGTCGCGCCCGTCCGGGCGGTGATGAGGACGTCGCGTTCCCTGGCGGTCAACGGGGATTCGCCCGCGGCGAGGGTCGCCACCGCGAGCGCCGGGTCGACCACGCGCTCACCCTTGACCACCCGGCGGATCGCGTCGGCGAGGGCGTCGGCCGGGGCGTCCTTGACCACGAACCCGACGGCGCCCGCCTCCATCGCGCGGCGCAGGTAGCCGGCGCGGCCGAAGGTCGTGAGCATGACGACGCGGCAGTCCGGCACCTGGGCGGCCAGCACGGCCGCGGCGGCGAGCCCGTCGAGGCCCGGCATCTCGATGTCGAGCAGCGCGACGTCGGGCCGGTGTTCGCGCGCCGCCGCGACGATCTCGTCACCCCGCCCGACGGACGCGACGACTTCGAAGTCGTCCTCCAGGTCCAGGAGGGTGCCGAGCGCCTGGCGGACCATCTCCTGGTCGTCGGCGAGCAGCAAGCGGACGGTCACGGCACCTCCGCCGGGGTCAGGGACACGGCCAGCCGCCAGCCCCGTGGGTTCGCCGGCCCCGCCTCGACGCGCCCGCCTGCGTCGGCGACCCGTTCGCGGAGCCCCGCGAGCCCGCTGCCTTCGGTGCTCCGGCCGCCGACGCCGTCGTCGAGCACTTCGACCGACGACGCGGAAAGCGTGACGGTGCAGCGGGTCGCGCGGGCGTGGCGGGCCACGTTGGTGAGGCCTTCGCGCACGACCCAGCCGAACAGGACCTGGTGGTCCGGGCCGACGACGTCGACGGCGGTAGGCAGGTCCGCGGTGACCCCGCACGCGCGCAGCAGCTCGCGGCCGCGAGCCAGCTCCCCGGCGAGGGTGACGTCCCGGTAGCCCGAGACGGCGGCCCGGACGTCGGTCAGCGCCTGACGGGCGAGCGTCTCGACGGCGGACATCTCCTCGCTC
Organism: Amycolatopsis sp. NBC_00355; assembly: GCF_036104975.1. GTDB lineage: Bacteria > Actinomycetota > Actinomycetes > Mycobacteriales > Pseudonocardiaceae > Amycolatopsis. The sequence goes on from NZ_CP107982.1 coordinate 1,032,667, forward strand.
GCGCGCTCGGTCTCGGTGGCGATGAGCCGGCGCGCCAGGGTGCTCTTGACGGTGATCGCGGTGAGCGAGTGGCCCAGCAGGTCGTGCAGGTCGCGCGCGATCCGGGTGCGCTCGGCCTCCGACGCCAGCCGCGCGACCTCGGCGCGGGCCTCGACGAGGGCGATGTTGGCGTGGATGGCTTCGGCGAAGGCGTAGACCACGAGCACGGTGAAGAAGAGGGCGATCGCCTGCGGCCAGCCCGGTTCGGCCCGCCACGACGGCACGGCCCACGGGACCAGGACGGCGGCCAGGGCGACGACGGCGCCCAGCGCCGGGGCGTAGCGGCCGATGCGCGGCGCGACCAGCGAAACGACGACCGCGGCGAGGAAGAAGGCTTCTCCGTGGGCGAAGGGGAGCGCCGCGGCGAACAGCACCGTGCAGATCCCGAGGGAGATCCAGTACCGCCGCCACGTGCGGCGGGCGGCCGCGACCGCGCCCACGACGTAGGCGACGGCGAAGGCGGCCACGATCGCGCAGCCGGCCACCGCGGCCGCGCCGCTCGAGTGCTCCAGCACGCCGGGAACGGTGACGATCGGGAAGGCCAGCAGGCCCGCGTCGAGGACCAGCCGCCGCCAGCCGCGCACCCACCGCTGCGCGTCGGCGGGCGCCGTCGAGTCGTTCATCAGCGGCACGCTACCGCGCCCGGCCTCAGCGGGCCGCGAACCGCGACCGCAGCTCGCGGCCGTTCACCAGCACGGCGACGCCGAGCAGCAGCAGCCCGCAGACCGCCTGCTCGATCCGCAGCCACACCGGGAACGCGCCCGGCAGCGCGACGATGACGGCGACCGCCACCAGCATCACGGCCGAGACGATCCGCAGCCGCAGGAACGCCTTCGTCGAGCCGCGCGCCGCCCGTCGGGCGAACGAGAGGGTCAGGAGCGCGCTGCCGACGACGATCGTGGCGCGCACCCAGACGGCGTCGGTCACCATCGTGGGGTTGTCGCGGAAGAGGACGATCACGCCGAGCGTGAGGACGCTGACGGCGAGGTAGGTGCCGATGAGGGCGAGCACGCGGCGGAAGGCCGGCGCGGCGGTCTGGACGGTCATGGGATCTCCCCGGTGCGGATCGGAGTGCTTGCCCCGGAAATGCTCGTCGCGCGGGCTCCGGGAGGGCAGTGCCGTCCCGCACCGGGCGCTCATGACATTTGTCATCGCGTTGTCGGCCGAAGACTGGGAGAGCGCTCTCACAGCGTGCTACAAAGAACGGGTGACGACGCATCCGCCTCCGGCGCCACCGACCCTCGAAGACGTCGCGAGGGTCGCCGGTGTCTCGCGCGCCACGGTGTCGCGCGTGGTCAACAGCGTGCGCAACGTCGACCCGAAGCTGCGCGAAACCGTCGAACGCGCGATCGCCGACACCGGGTACGTGCCGAACCGGGCCGCGCGGTCCCTGGTCACGCGGCACACCGGCGGGATCGCGCTGGTGGTGTCCGAACCCGAGCGGCACGTGGACGCCGAGGCCTTCACCGGCGGGGTGTTCGGCGACCCGTTCTTCGGCCGGGTCGTCGAGGGCGTTGTCGCGCACCTGCGCCCGCACGGCCGGCACCCGCTGCTGATGCTCGTCGACAGCGAGGACGAACGCGCCTCGCTCGTGGCGAAGCTGCGGCAGGAACAGGTGAGCGGGGTGCTGCTGATCTCATTGGCCCCGGACCAGGACCCGTTGCCGCTGGTGCTGACCGAGGCGGGCGTCCCGACGGCGCTGTTCGCGCGGCCCGCCCGCCCGGCGCCGGTGTGCTACGTCGACGTCGCCCACCAGGACGGCGCCCGGATCGCGGCGGACCGGCTCGTTTCCCGCGGCTGCCACCGGGTCGCGACGATCGCCGGCCCGGGCGGCACCCCGGCGGGCCACGACCGCCTGGCGGGCTTCCGCGACGCGATGGCCCGCCACGGCCACGCGTACGTCGCGGTCGCCGAGGGCGACTTCACCCAGCACGGCGGCGAACTCGCGATGGAGCGGCTGCTGGCGACCGAGCCGGACCTGGACGGCGTGTTCGTGGCCAATGATCTGATGGCGTACGGCGCGTTGTCGGTGCTTGCCGAAGCGGGGCGCCGGGTCCCGGACGACATCGCGGTCATCGGCTTCGACGACAGCCAGGTGGCCCTGAGCTGCCGCCCCCGCCTCACCACGATCCGCCAGCCGGTCGAGGCCATGGGCGCGGCGATGGCGCGGATGGTCCTGGACCGCATGGCGAACCCCGCGCTGCGCGCGGAATCGGTGATCTTCGACCCGGAACTGGTAGTCCGAGACTCCGCCTGACCCGCCGCCCCCGCACCCAGCCAGTCGCCCCGCGCACCCCGCCGGACGACACGCGTACTCAGACGGACGACACACGTACCCAGAGGGTCGGCTCGCGTACCCAGCCAGTCGGTTCGCGTACCCAGAGAGTCGGCTCGCGTACCCAGCCGGACGACACGCTGCCCGAGTTCGCCTTGCCGTGTCGTCCCTCCAATCACACGTGTCGACTCCCCGAACACGCGAGCCGACTCTCCAGGCACGTGAACCGACCGTCCAGGTACGCGAGCCGACTCCCTGGGTACGCGAGCCGACCCTCTGGGTACGCGGGTCCGGCTGGGGTCGGCGGGGGAACTTTGGTGTGGCGGCAACTCGGCGACGAGTGGCGGGTTGCCGCCACTCGTCGCCGAGTACCTGCACCGGAATCCGCTCGCCCGGCCGGGCCGCTCCCGTGGCCGGCCGGGGCCCGGCAGTGGGGCCGGGCGGTGGTCTCCGGTCAGCTCGTCCGGTCCAGGACCTCCCCTTCCCGGGTCGCGGCGGCGGCGAGTTCCCCGGCCAGCGCCCGGGTCGCCGGGTCGGCGCCGGACGTCTGTTCGCCCTTCGCCAGCACCACGATCTGCTTCGAGTGGGCCCGCAGCAACGCGACGAGCCGCTGGTCGAAGCCGCCGCCGTGGCTGGTCCGGAGCGCGACCAGGTCGGCGTCGGTGATCATCCCCGGCATCCGGTGTCCGCTGTGGACGTTCCCGGCGGGCAACCCCGCCCGGTCGCGAGCCGCCCGCAGGCGGGTGAGGAACCCGTCCTGGGACGGCTCGAGGGCCGACGCGGCGGACCGCACGGCGGTGCTCGCCGCGTGGTCCACCGCGAGGTGGGCCGCCGTGACGGCGTTCTCCGTCATCGGCACGGTCAGCTGCAACCACGCGATGTCGGTCGGGTTGAACGCCCCGGACCCGGAACCCGACCCGGGGCCGGGCGGCAGCGCCGGGGCCGCCGGCGCGGCGGTGGTGGCACACCCGCCCATGGACATCGCCACCACCACCGCCGCGAGCACCGGCGCCGTCCGCCTCACGGCCGGCCGGGCAGCCGGTAGTTCGGACCGAGGACGCCCCCGCGGTCCGGCTTGTAGACGTCGAACCCGCGCGGGTCGCACTGGAGCCCGCCGTTGATGCAGTGCGTGACCAGCGCGGCGAGGGTGGGCGGGTCCCACGCGTTGAAGAAGTCGTAGTGCCACGAATACCCGCGCCCGCTGGCCAGGTGGACGCCGGACATGTCACCGCTGACCGGGAACGCGATCTTGAACTCCAGCATCGGCACCGCGACCGGGTGATCGGCGGGGCACGTCAGCGTCGTCTTGTCCGGGTACGCCATGTGGCTCTTGTGATCGGCGGAATCCAGGTGGACGCCGTCCCAGCAGCTCGGGGCCTGGTACCGGATGTTCAGCTGGCTGCCCGGCGTGCACTGCACCGGGATGTCCCAGTTGTGGAAGCTGTCCCCGCACTCCCAGCCTTCGATGGCGCCGGGCGCGTTCTGGAACTGGTCCTGGGTCGCCGTGACCGTCCCGGCCACGTAACGCAGGCCGGGCGGGAACGGCACGACCCTGGTGTAGTCGAGGATGCCGGACTTGTAGTACACGACCTGCGCGAAGTTCGGCAGGATCACCTGGTTGCCGTTGTAGACCGTCGGGAACCAGTACGCCGACAGGTCGTCCGGCGCCAGGCAGGTCGTGTTGCCCACGCCCGACTGCTGCAACGACGCCAGCGTCGTGTTCGCGTTGGTGGTCTTGTTGCCGATGAACGTGTGGTCGTGCGACGCGCCGGGCAGCCCGGGGAAGACGATCGGGTCGTCCGGCTGGTGGTGGCTGGGGGAGCAGTTGACCTGGAACTCGTGGTGGGTCACCAGGTTGTCGGCTACGGCCGGCGACGACGTCGCCGCGGTCAGGAAGGCGCCTGCCAGCACGGTGGCGGCGGTGCAGGCGAGGAGCGCGGCTTTCGATACCAAGGGTCCTCCACGGTGAGGGTGCCTGAGGAATGGGAGAGCGCTCTCCAAGAGCATGCGCACCGCGTTGCCACCCTGTCAAGGAGCACCCGCATTCGACGCCGGGAAGCGATTGTCCGGTTCGGGACGAGAAGCTTGACAACGCGGGCCGCCGTGACGAACCATCGGCCGTGCCGGAGAGCGCTCTCCAACCTCCGTCCCCTTTCGCGCGGGAGTCATCGTGGACCGACCGTTGCCCCTTCGTGCCGTCCCGGCACTCGTGGTCCTGCTGGTGCTGGGCCTGCTAGCCGGCCCGACCCCGGCACACGCCGCGACGTTGCTATCCCAAGGCAGACCCGTGACCGCCTCCAGCAGCGAGGGCGCCTCGACGCCGGCGTCCGCCGCGGTCGACGGCAACGCGGGCACCCGCTGGGCCAGCGCCTGGAGCGACCCGCAGTGGCTGCAGGTCGACCTCGGCACCGCCGCCGACATCAGCCAGGTGACCATGAACTGGGAATCGGCCTACGCGACGGCGTACGAGATCCAGGTCTCCGACAATGCCGCGTCCTGGCAGACCGTGTACAGCACGACCACCGCGACCGGCGGCGTCCAGAACCTCGCCGTCACCGGCCACGGCCGGTACGTGCGCTTCTACGGCACCCACCGCGTCGGCGGTTACGGCTACTCGCTCTGGGAGTTCCAGGTCAGCGGCACCCCGGGCACGACGACGCCGGGCGGCCCCGGCGTCACGAAGGTGACCGGCAGCCAGGGCAACTGGCAGCTGAGCGTCGACGGCCAGCCGTGGACCGTCAAGGGCCTCACCTGGGGCCCGCCGGTGAGCGAAGCATCGGCGCGGATGCCGGAGCTGCACTCGATCGGCGTCAACACCGTCCGCACCTGGGGCACCGACGGCAGCAGCCAGCCGCTGCTGGACGCCGCCGCGGCCAACGGGATCAAGGTCGTCGCCGGCTTCTGGCTGCAGCCCGGCGGCGGTCCGGGCAGCGGCGGCTGCGTGGATTACACCACCGACACGACCTACAAGAACACGATGCTCGGCGAGATCCAGAAGTGGGTCAACGCCTACAAGGGCAACGCCGGCGTGCTCATGTGGAACGTCGGCAACGAGTCGATCCTCGGCATGCAGAACTGCTACTCCGGCACGCTCCTGGAGCAGAACCGCATCGCCTACGCCCGGTTCGTCGACCAGGCCGCGCAGGCGATCCACGCGATCGACGCCAACCACCCGGTCACCTCGACCGACGCCTGGACCGGCGCGTGGCCGTACTACAAGGCCTACACCCCGAACCTCGACCTGTACTCGGTGAACTCCTACGCCCAGGTCTGCCAGGTCAAGCAGGACTGGATCAACGGCGGTTACACGAAGCCCTACATCATCACCGAGACCGGCCCGGCCGGCGAGTGGGAGGTCCCGAACGACGTCAACGGCGTCCCCGCCGAGCCGACCGACCAGCAGAAGCGCGACGGTTACACCAACGCCTGGAACTGCGTGCTGGCCCACCCCGGCGTGGCGCTCGGCGCGACGCTGTTCCACTACGGCAGCGAAGGCGACTTCGGCGGCGTCTGGTTCAACATCACCACGGGCAACGAGAAACGGCTTTCGTGGTACGCCGTCCGCAAGATCTACAGTGGACAGACCGGCGGCAACACGCCCCCGGTGATCTCGTCGATGAACCTCAGCCGCACCACCGACGTCCCGGCCGGCGGCACCTTCACCGTGACGGCGAACGTGTCCGATCCGGACGGTGACCCGATCACCTACACCATGGGCTACAACAGCAAGTACATCAACAACGCCGGGGGCCTGATCCCGGCGCAGTTCACCGGCACCGGCACGTTCACCGTCACCGCGCCGCAGGACCTGGGCGTCTGGAAGATCTACCTCTACGCCCGCGACGGGCACGGCAACGTCGGCATCGAGACGCGCTCGCTGCGCGTGGTCGCGCCGCCGGTGCCGGGCACCAACCTGGCCCGCGGCGCGGCGACGACGGCGTCGACCTACCAGGCCGACGGCCCCGGCGCGCCCTACCCGCCGCAGGCCGCGACGGACGGCAACTCGGCGACGCGCTGGGCGAGCGCGTGGGCCGACCCGCAGTGGCTGCAGGTCGACCTGGGCAGCCGGCAGGCGTTCAACCACGTCCAGCTGGTCTGGGAGTCGGCGTTCGGCAAGGCGTACGAGATCCAGGTCAGTGACGACGCGGCGAACTGGCGCTCGGTCTACGGCACCACGACCGGCGACGGCGGGGCCGACGACCTCGCGGTCTCGGCCACGGCCCGGTACGTGCGGGTGAACGCCACCCAGCGCGGCACGGCGTACGGGTATTCGCTGTACGAGTTCGGCGTCTACCGGAGCTGACGACCGGCGGTGGTCCCTCCGATCCGGCGGGGACCACCGCCCCGGTTCCGTGGGGACGGCGGCACTTGTGCCGCACCACGCGCCGCCGTGCCCCTTCTCCCGGATCGGCGGCCTCGTTGGCTTCGTCGCCTGGTTCTTCGGCCGGGCCAGGCCGCCCGAAGCGCGGTTCGAGCCGGACGTGCTCAGCCTCGACCGGACCCGCCCGCCCCACGCCAACATCACCGGGGGATCCGGGCGCGACCGACCTTCGCCCGCAGCTGATCCGCGAGGACCTGCGGGAGGCCGGCGCCGTCGAATGCGGCTGCGTCAGGCGGCCGGGACGGACGCCTGCGACCACATCACCCGGATCGGCCCGGACGACGGCGACATCCCCGCGGATCGCGGGCTGTACGTGGAGATCTCGACGGGCTGCCGCGGCCGCGGGAAGACCTCACGAACCTCGCCCGGGTGCTGAACGGAGAAGGGCCGGTACGGGGCCGCGGGTTCGGCGCGTGGCCACCCCCAGCGGCCACGTGAGTCACCTCGCGGCCGCCGGACCGGCCCGGGCTGGTGTTCCGTTTCCGAAACACCTACCGTCGGTATCGTAGTCTTCCCGGTACATGCTGTGTCAAGTTTTCGGGACAGCTAGGCTGGGCGGTGTCACGTTTCATGGTCGAGGGTGGTGTGCGGTGAGCGAGGAGCGCAGTTTCGCCGAACGGCTGGCGCACTTGATCGCGACCGTGCACCCGCCGGATCGCAAGCCGTACTCCTACCGGGAGATCGCGCACGGCGTCGCGGAGCAGACCGGCGTCACGATGTCGGCGACCCACGTGCAGCAGCTCGCCGTCGGCGCGCGCAAGGACCCGAAGCGGTCCCACATCCAGGCGCTGGCCCAGTTCTTCGGCGTGCCGGTGACGTACTTCTTCGACGACGAGGTCGCCGGCCAGGTCGACCGGCAGGTCGAGGACGTCGTGGCGTGGCGCGACGGCGAGGCCCGGAAGATGGCGCAGCGGGCGATGCAGCTTTCGCCGCGGGACCGCGAGACCGTGACCGCCCTGATGGACCAGCTCGGCAGCTACGACGAGACCCGCCGCCGCGAGGGCCGGCGCCGGAAGCCGGAGTGACGTGCGCGCGGTGACCGGTCGGCTACGATGACGTCGTCCGTGATCGCGCCCCGGTGCACCCGGCTGGCGCCCGCTCAGCGGGGAGGGCCCATCGACGCGCACGGCCTGACGCCGCTCCGAGCCGGGGCCCGCGCCCGGGTGCGGGCGGTGCTCACCGCCGTCCCGCTGCCGCGGCCGTGGTCGATGAACCGCTGGGTCGACGGCCTCGAAGCGTGGCGCGGCCGGGAGATCGACCTCGTACCGGTGGCCTATCGCCCCGGTCAGCCGTCCGGCGCCTGGCAGGCCCGCCCGGACTACGACCTGATCGCCTACACCGAGCACACCTCGGCGCTGCACCAGGACCACATCATCGCCCACGAGCTCGCCCACATGCTGTGCGCGCACACCGGCAGCTGCCTGCTGGCGGAGTCCGAGGCGGCCGAGCTCGCCCCGGATCTGGCGCCGCAGGCGTTGTCGCACCTGCTCACGCGCGTGACGAACGGCCGGGACGAGTACGAGGCCGAGCTGATCGCCGTGTTGCTGATGAGCGCCGCGACGAGCGAACCGCCCGCCGTGCAGCCGGGTGCGTCCGGCCGTGCGGCGGACCAGGCCCGGCGGCTGGCGGCGTTGCTGGGATAGTCCTGTCCCGTGATCGACATTCTGTTCCTCGGGGTCGGGTTCTTCGCACTGGTGGCCGGGATCTGGCGCGCCGTGCGGGCGCGGCGGACCGGCGCGGGCACCGGGCTGGCCGTTTCGCTCATCGCGCTCGGCGCGGCGTTCTGCTTCCTGTCCAACCGCGCCCAGGTGGTGGAGAGCGAGCTGTACCCGAGCCTCGGGCGGCTGCTCTCGAACCTCGCGACGATGGTGGCCGCGTACGGGATCGGGCTGACCGTCGCGGAGATCAGCGGCACCCGGGACCGCGGCCGGCGCACCCGGCTCGTCGCCCTGGCCGCGGCGCTGACCGTGCTGGTGGTGACGTTCTTCAGCACCTCGGACCTGCCGCGCGGCATCGGCCTGTTCGACGAGTTGTACCGGACGCACCCGACGCTGGTCGTCTACGTCTTCGCCTACACCGTCTACCTCGGGTTCGCGGTGATCGACATCGGGATCGTGTCGGCCGTGACGATCCGCGCGAGCGGCGGCGCGCTGCGCGCCGGGCTCACGTTGCTGCTGCTGGCGTCCGCGTTCGCCGTCGCCTACCTCGGCGGGAAGGTCGTCGCGACGATCAAGGCGCTGCAGTCGGACCACCCGGCGAAGGCGTTGTGCGGTGGGCCGTTCTCGACCCTGCCGTGCGCGCTCGACGTCGGTTTCCCGGCGGTGTCGGTGCTGCTGATCGTGCTGGGGCTGACGATCCCGGCCGTTCCGGGGCTGGTGGCCGGCCGCCGTGACGCGCGGACCCTGCGCCTGCTCCGGCCGCTGCGCGCGCACCTCACCCGCCGGTTCCCGGAGATCGTCCGCATCGACCCGGGCGGCCCGTCGCGCCGCGAACGGCTGCTGACGGCGATGAGCGAGACCAACGACGGCCTGATCCTCGCCGGGGTGACGCCGGAGCTGGCGGCCCCGGCGGCGGCGCGGCTGGTGCGTGCCCTGCCGGACGAGCCGGGGGAAACCGTGCCGCCGGTCGCCGGAACGGAACCGTTCGCCGCGGACGTCGCGCGGTTGCGGGCGATCGCCCGGGCCTTCCGGAGCGGCACCGCCGGCTGAGTCAGGCGCCGAACGGCGCGGTGAGCCGCGTTTCCCAGCCGTCGTCGTCGAGGGCGACCAGGTGCAGGGCCTCCGCGCGGGCGTCCAGCGGGAGCAGCGGCCGGACCGCGGCCGCGACCCGCTCGAGGTCGGCGTCGCCGCCGCCCATCGCGACGGTCAGGTGAGCGGCGGGTGTCGGGCCGAACCGGCCACCGTAGGGCCGGACGTCCGGCCAGCGCGCGCAGACGGCGTCGGCGATCGGTTGCAGCGAGGGCACCGGGACCGCCGAGAAGCCCGGTGCGGTGACCAGTTCGGTGAGCGGCACGCCGATCGGCGCGACGGCGGCGGCGAGGTCGCGCACGGCGTCGAGGACCTCGTCGGTCACCTCGCCCGCGGGCAGGAACGGGTACAGCGCCGTGACGTGCGCGGGCAGGCCGGGGCGGACCAGTTCGGGGGCGGTGCGCCGGGCCGCGGCCAGGACGGGCTCGGCGGCGGGCAGCAGGATCACCAGCGCGGTGGTTCCGGGTCGGGGCACCCTCGCATCATGGCAGTGCGACGGGGCCGGCCGCCGTCCGCGGCAGAACAGGCGCGCTGACCAGCGGGGTACCTCGGAACGGGACTCGGTCAGGCCGCGGCGCTTTCCGGGAACCGGCTCGCGCGGGCCAGCGCGAGGCTGCGGCGGCACAGCGCGACCAGCTCGTCGTTCGCGCGGCTGCGCGGGCTGTGGCCGCAGAGCCCGCAGCTGATGGTGACCTCGCCGGTGAGCTCGTCCACCGCGACCAGGGCCTGGTGGTCACACCGGCGGCACCAGCGGTAGCCGATCGCGGAGTTGGCGTGCACCGGGGACGAGACGCATTCGTGCAGCCAGCGGCGGTGCGTCCGGCAGGTGACCCGGTCGGTCGGGTCGAGCCCGCCGGCGTCCTCCACCCGGTCCTCGCGGGCCAGCGTCGACGCCAGCAGCGGCTGCCGCGGCGCGGCCGGCCGGTCCTGCGGGCTCGGCCCGGCCCACGCGTGGTGGTCGCCGCAGCGGCACTTCTCGGTCATTTCGCTCCCAAGCTCCGGTAGGTCGACGCCTTCGAGTGTGGGCGCGGTCACGCGCCGCGGACAACCGGGAAAACGCCCGGTTTCGGCCAGCGGCACAACGGTGGCGGCGGACGGACGGGCGGATTTCGGCGCGCGGGTATGCGAACATATGTTCTATGACCGCCGAGGGCCCCATCCTCCACGCCGACCTCGACTCCTTCTACGCGTCGGTCGAGCAGCGCGACGACCCGGGGCTGAAGGGGCGCCCGGTCATCGTCGGCGGCGGGGTGGTGCTGGCCGCGAGTTACGAGGCCAAGGCCTACGGCGTGCGTACCGCGATGGGCGGCGCGCAGGCCCGGCGGCTGTGCCCGCACGCGGTCGTCGTGCCGCCGCGGATGTCCGCCTACTCCGCCGCCAGCAAAGCGGTGTTCGAGGTCTTCCGCGACACCACGCCGCTGGTGGAAGGGATTTCGATCGACGAAGCCTTCCTCGACGTCGGCGGATTGGCCAGGATCGCCGGACGGCCGAGCGCCGTCGCCCAGCGGCTGCGGCAGGCGGTCGCCGAGCGGGCCGGGCTGCCGATCACCGTCGGCGTCGCGCGGACGAAGTTCCTCGCCAAGGTCGCCAGCCGGGTGGCGAAGCCGGACGGCCTGCTCGTCGTGCCGCACGACGCGGAGATGGAGTTCCTGCACCCGCTCCCGGTCGGCGCGCTGTGGGGCGTCGGGAAGGTGACCGAGGAGAAGCTGCGGGCCCGGGGCGTCGTCACCGTGGGCCAGCTGGCCGCCTCCGAACCGGTGGACCTCGCCGGCCTGCTGGGCCGGGGCGCCGGGCGGCACCTGCACGAGCTGGCGCACAACCGCGACCCCCGCCTCGTCGAGACGGGGGTGCGGCGCCGGTCGATCGGCGCGCAGCGGGCCCTCGGCCGCGGCCGGCGGACCCCGGCCGAGCTGGACGTCGTCCTCGTGGCCCTGATCGACCGCATCGCCCGGCGGCTGCGCGCGGCCCACCGCATCTGCCGCACGGTGACCCTCCGCCTGCGTTTCGCCGACTTCACCCGGGCGACGCGCTCGTGCACGCTGAACGAGCCGACCGAGGGCACCGGCCGGCTGCTCGCGGCGGCGCGCGAGCTCCTCGAGGCCGCGCTGCCGCTGATCGCCGACCGCGGGATCACGCTGCTCGGCGCGTCGCTGTCCAACCTGACCGACGACGACCACGTCCAGCTGGCCCTCCCGTTCGAGCGCCGGCGGGCCACCCAGCTGGACTCGGCGCTCGACTCGGTGCGGGACCGCTTCGGGAAGGCGTCGGTCACCCGCGCCGTGCTGCTGGGCCGTCCGGACGAGCCGGAGATGCCGCTACTGCCCGATTGACAGAGAAGATCGACGTCGCGACGGGAAAGTGTTCAGCTTTCCCGTCGCGACGGGGGAATGCGCGCGTGCGTCAGGTGGGAAAGCCGGCTCGGCTTCAGGGCGTCGTCGCGATTCCAGGCCCCCGGACCGGCGCACTCGTGCTGAGCGGCTTGTTCGACCACTTCGAAACCGTTGCCGCGCAGGAGCTCCGCCATGGCGGCGGGGGAGAGGAAGGTGTGCCACGGCTCACCCTCTTCGGCGGCAATCGGCGCGACGGCTTCGGCGTAGGCGTTTCCGGCCGCGTCGCGCAGTTCCGCGGGGAGCAGGTGGTCGGCCACGATTTCCGAGCCGGGGGCGAAACCGCCGAGAACCGTCAACGTGGCCAGAATCGCCGCCCGGGTCAGGTACATGGTGACTCCGAGCCAGCTGACGAACACGGGACGGCGCGGGTCGAGTCCACTCTGGACGAGCCGGTCGCGGAGCGCATCGGTTTCGAAGTCGACCGCGACGAAGATCACCGAAGCCGGGACGGCGATGCCGGCGGCGTCCAGGAGTTCCCGTTTGGCGGCCTGCGTCGCCGGCTGGTCGACCTCGAACACGCGGAACCGGCCGGGCGGTGTCCGATAGGCGAAGGAATCGAGTCCGGCGCCGAGAATCACATACTGGTCTATACCGGAATTGACGCGCAGGAGACGTTCTTCGGTGAACCGGCTGCGGCAGACGGCCTCGGCTCGCGCGCCGGCGAGGATCGGGTGGGTACCGTGGAGGCGGTGATACGCCAGCAGTTCTTCGGCGCGGGCGCCGAGCAACGGCGCGGCGAGCGGGTCCGAGAAGAGCGGCGGTGCGGCGTCGACCAGCAAATGTGCGGCTCGCGCGGCGGCCGCGGTGAACGCTGTGCGGCTGACGCCGGGCGCATTGACGGGAGAATCGGGCGAAGTCATCCCGCAACGGTACCGATTTGATTTCGAGCATATCACGAAAACCGAATTTCTACAAGATCAGGCCCATTCCGACTAGGTTGCGATCACGTCTGTACACGGGCGGTCCCGGGGTCCGGGCGGCCATTGTGGACGCCCCGCGTGCCGGACGGGATTCGACAGGTTAGGGTCTGTCCGACCGTGTTCTGGAGAAGATGAGGAACGACGAACCATGGCGCAACGGGTGCACGTCGAGATGGTGGACGATCTCGACGGGAGCGAGGCGAACCAGACCGTCCCCTTCGCCCTCGACGGGGTGAGCTTCGAGATCGACCTCTCCGAGGAGAACGCTTCGGCGCTGCGGGACGAGCTCGCCCGCTACGTCGGCGCCGCACGGCGCATCGGCGGCCGCAAGGTCCGGCTCGCGACGGGGCAGTCGCTGACGGGCGCGGCGAGCTCGGGCACCGACCGCGAGCGCAACCGGCAGATCCGCGAGTGGGCGCAGGACAACGGCTACGAGGTGGCCGAGCGAGGCCGTCTCTCCAGCGAGATCATCGCCGGTTTCGAGGAGCACCAGGCCGCTGCGGCCGAGCCGGCCGAAGCCAAGCCGGCCCGCAAGCGCGCGACCCGCAAGAAGGCCTGACGCGGTCCGTCTGACACGGATCGCCTGCCGCGCAACGGGTCCGGCGCCTGGGGGCGCCGGTCACCCGGAGCGCGGCCGAGGTTCCGGGAGCCGGACGCCGATCGGTAGCGCGCGTCCTGGTCGGTATCCGGCTGTTTCTCTTATGTCGCCGGGTGATTGAGTTGTGCGGCGCACAAAGCCGATCGCTCGCCGAGGCGCCCGGCGGCGATGGCGCTCGACTGAGTTGCTCCGTCGCGTGTCTTTCCCGCCGCTCGAGTGCTCCGCGCCGGGCCGCGTGGCCGCCCCGAGTTGCGCGCCCACCCACCGCTCGGCCAGTGGGCGGCCCTCCCGTCATCGTGGTGGCCGTTGGCTGGCGGCTCGTCCATTCGTGAACGGTCACGGTGCTGACCGGATCGCCCGACGCGGCGAGCGGAACGACCGACACAGCACTGTCGGACATGGCTCGGCGCGGTGGGGTGCCGCCCCTCGTATCGGACCGAAGTCTGCTGCTCTCTCCGTGTGACCGAATCGGCGGCCGGGACGGCCCGGCCTGCGGTGATCGAAGGGAACCTGACACTTTCCCAGGCGCCGAAAGGCTTGTCTGAGGGGGTCTCCGCTGGCCAGACTGTCAGTGCTCCGCGCGGCCGGTACCGCGCCGGAGCACTGGCCCGGTGGCCGCCTCCTCCCTCGATGGCCACCGGGCCGCCTTCCCGCCTCGGCCTGGCCTGTCGGCCGCCGCCGGAATCCCTGCGCCGCAACGAATCGCGTGCGAAACCCGCGCCCGTGGCGGGCAAGAGCGTCCGAATCCGCACTCGGGCCGCCGATCGGTTCCTGTCTGTGGACAACCAGGCCACCGAAGCGCACAATCTGACTACTCCATACTGCATACAATCGGCAGTCGAACGGATGGTGGTCGTGATGTCCGAGGTCCGCGAGCTCCGGGACGTCTACGGACGGCGGTACCGGGTCGGGGAGACCGACCTCGAGCTGCTGGGCCGGCCACGTGGCCGGATCACCTGGCTGGCCGCGGCGGGCATGCTCGCCGCCGGCGTGCAGCAGTACGGCTTCGGCGCGATCGTGCCCGAGCTGAGCCGGGCGCACGGCTGGACGTCCGGCGCGATCGTCCTGACCTTCGCGCTCTGGGCGATCTGCCAGGCCGGCATCGCCTTCCCGGCCGCGTGGCTGCGCGAACGCGGGGTGCTGCCCGCCCCCGCGGCGATGGGCCTCGGCGCGGTCCTGTGCGCCGCCGGGCTGGTCACGCTCGGCCACGCCGGCAGCCTGCTCACCGTGTTCCTCGGCTACTCGGTGCTCGGCGGGCTCGGCACCGGCCTCGTCTACGCCACCTGCGTCGGCGCCGTGCTGGCCTGGTTCCCGGACCGCTCCGGCCCGAGCGCCGGCGTCGTCAGCGGCGCCTTCGCCTGGGGCAGCGTGCCGTTCGTCGTGCTGGCCGCGCTGCTCCCGGACGTCCGGCCGGCACTGCTCGACGGGACCGCCGCCGTGGTGCTCGTCGTGATCGCCGGGTGCGGCGCCCTGCTGCGCTACCCGCCGCGGCACTGGTGGCCCGCGACGCCGGAGCCGCGCACCTGGGCGCTGGACAGGGCGCACAACCGGCACCCGGCGATCCGGCACTACCGGCCCGCCGAGCTGTTCCGCTGCGGCACCACCCTCGCGCTGTACCTCGTGGTCGTGCTCGCCGCCGCCGTGCTGCTGTTCGATCTCGCCTACCTGGCGACGTTCGTGGCCGAGCGCAGCGGTCCCGGGCTCGCCGCGGCCGCGCTGGCCCTGCTCGCCGCGGCTACCGGGAGCGGCCGGGTCCTTATCGGACGGCTCGCCGACCGGCTCGGCCGCCGCCGGATCCTGCGCCTGGCCCTGCTCGCCGGCGGCGTCGCGCAGTTCGTCCTCTACTACTCGGGCGAACACCGCCACGCTGTCGGGCTGCTGCTGGGTGTCGCGCTGGCCGGGCTCGGCAACGGCTGCTGCTACACGCTGCTGGTCGGTCTGGTGCGCGAGTACTTCGGCGAGGAGTCGGCGTTGCAGAACTTCGGTGTCCTCTACAGCGCCAAGGCCGTCGGCGCGGTCGTCGGGGTCGGGCTCGCCGCGGTCGGCCTGCTGGGCGCGTTCGCCGTCGCCGGGGTGCTGAGCGTCGCCGGGGCGCTGCTCACCGGACGCCTCACCCAGCCCGGCCGGCCGAAGTCGTTGCTGCCCACGGCGTAGCGGCCGGTGGGCGGGACGTGTCCCGCCCACCGGAACCCGCTCAGCGCGTCGAGTAGGAGTGCGCGCCGGTGCCGGCGAGCTTGCCGCCGTCGACAATCAGGTACTCGTCGCGGATCGGCGACCCGCCGAAGTGGTCCTCCAGGATCTCGCGCGTCCCGGCCGCGTAGCGCGCCTGCGCCGAGAGCGACGACCCGGAGATGTGCGGCGTCATGCCCTGGTACGGCATCGTCCGCCACGGGTGGTCGGCCGGCGCGGGCTGCGGGTACCAGACGTCGCCCGCGTACCCGGCCAGCTGCCCGCTCTCGAGCGCGCGGACCACGGCGTCGCGGTCGGCGATCTTCGCCCGCGCCGTGTTGATCAGGTACGCGCCACGCTTCATCGACGCGATCAGCTCGTCGCCGAACAGGCCCTCGGTCTCCGGGTGCAGCGGCGCGTTGATCGTCACGACGTCGCAGTGCGGCACCAGGTCCGCGGCACTCGGGTGGAAGGTCAGGTTCAGCTCCCGCTCCACCTCGGCCGGCAGCCGGTGCCGGTCGGTGTAGTGCAGGTGGACGTCGAACGGCGCCAGCCGCCGCAGCACGGCGGTGCCGATCCGCCCGGCCGCGACCGTGCCGATGTGCATGCCCTCGACGTCGTAGGAGCGTGCGACGCAGTCGGCGATGTTCCAGCCGCCGTCCAGTACGACCTGGTGCGACGGCAGGTAGTTGCGCACCTGCGAGAGGATCATCATCACGACGTGCTCGGCCACGCTGATGCTGTTGCAGTAGGTGACCTCGGCGACCGTGACGCCGTGGGCGATGGCCGCGTCGAGGTCGACGTGGTCCGAGCCGATCCCGGCGGTGACGGCCAGCTTCAGCTTCGGCGCCCGCGCGATCCGCTCGGCGGTGAGGTAAGCGGGCCAGAACGGCTGGGAGATCACGATCTCGGCGTCGGCGAGCTCGCGGTCGAACTCCGAGTCGTCGCCGTCCTTGTCGGAGGTGACGACGAGCGTGTGTCCCTGTGCCTCCAGGAACTTCCGCAACCCCAGCTCGCCGGAGACGCTGCCGAGGAGCTGTCCCGGCGTGAAGTCGACACCCTGCGGGGTGGGCAGGGTCTGGCCGCCGGGGTAGCCGTCCAAGCGCGGCAGGTCGTCGCGCGGGTAGGTCTTCGGGTAGCCGTCCACCGGGTCGTCGTAGAGCACGCACAGCACCTTTGCCACGGCGTCACACTCCAATGTTTCCGTTGCGGGACAAGTACTTTCACCGTCCTCCGCGCACACGAGCGGGTCAACGTGAAGGTTTCTATCCCGGGATAGGCACCGGCTATCGGGCCTGCTCGGCGAGGTGCCGGTGCAACAACGCGTCGAGGGTGCCGCGGACGTCGACACCGCGCACGACTTCGAGCAGCGCGCGGGCGAGGATCGGCTCGGGCGAGCCCGCCGTCACCACCAGCCCGATCCGGTGCGACCGCGACGGCGTTTCGAGCGGCACCACGCGCATGCCCGGCGGCACGCCGAACAGGTGCAGCCACGCGTGGGAGATGACGCTGGACCAGTGGTGCGTGGCGACGTGGGAGTAGAGCGCGGAGACGGTGTCCGTCTCGATCGCCGGCACGACGGTGGCGCCGGCCTCGGCGAACAGCGCGTCGAGCACGCGGCGGTTGCGCATGTGCGGCATGAGCAGGCACAGCGGTAGCGTGGCGACCTCGGCCCAGCGCACCAGCCGGCGCCCGGCCAGCTCGCCGTCGGACGGCGTCAGCAGCAGGTACCGCTCCTCGTAGAGCGGGACGCACCGGAGCCCGTGCGGCGTCTCGTCGTCCACATAGGTCAGTCCGGCGTCGAGCTCGAACGCGGTCAGCCGGCGGGCGATCTCGTCCGAGGACAACGATTCCAGCGTCACCCGGGCGTGCGGGTGCCGCTCGCGGAAGGGCGCGGTGAGCATCGACATGGCGGTGAGCGCGGTCGGGATGGCGCCGACGCGCAGCACCCCCGAGAGACTGTCGCGCATCGCCGAGAGGTCTTCGTTCAGCGCGTCGCGCTCGGCCAGGATCCGCTGCGCCCACAGCAGGACGCGCTCGCCTTCGGGCGTCAACCCGGCATAGCGCGCGCCGCGCTGGACGACCTGGGTGCCGAGCTCGCCCTCGAGCTTCCGGATCCCGGCCGAAAGTGACGGCTGGGACACGTGGCACGCCTGCGCGGCCCGGGCGAAGTGCCCCTCGCGGGCCAGCGCGACGAGGTATTCGAGCTGGCGCAGCAGCATGGGTTCAGCCCAGGTGAGCGAGCACCGCGGCGACGGCGGCCGGCGGGTCCGCCCGGTGGATCGCGGCGACCTGCCAAAGCGGCGACGTCGCGAACCGCCGTACCGTCAGATCGGGGAACCGCGCCGCCGCCGAGGCCGGGAGGACACACGCCGCCAGCCCGCCGCGGACGAGCCCGGCCGCGGCGGTGAGGTCGTCGACTTCGAGGGCGACCCGGCGGCCGGTGAACGCGCGGTCGACGGCGTCCCGGATCGCCCAGCCCCGCGGGAAGTCCACCAGCGCCAGCCCCGACAGGTCGGCCGGCGCCGAACGCGACCCGCCCGGAGCCGTCACCAGGACCAGCTCTTCGCCGGCCAGCGGTGTGCCGGGCGGCGCGGCCGGGTCGCCGGGGTCCGGCACGCTCACAGCGATGTCCACTGTGGACTCCGCGACGGCGTGGGCCGGCTCGTCGCGGCCCAGCTGGCGGACCTCGACGGCCAGCGCCGGGTGCGCGTCCCGCAGGCCGGCGAGTACCCGGTGCACGTCGGTGAGCAGACCCGGGACGAGCCCGAGCCGGACCCGGCCGTGCACCGGGGAGATCGCCGCCCGGGCCCGTTCCACCGCTACGAGGGCCGCCCGCGCGGCGGGCACGAAGGCCTCGCCGGCGGGCGTCAGCGCCACCCGGTGCGTGGTGCGGTGGAACAGCGGCGTGCCGAGGTCGCGTTCCAGCGCCCGGACGACCGTGGACACCGTCGACTGGACGGTGTGCAGCCGCAGCGCGGCGGCGGTGAAGCCGCCTTCCTCGGCGACCGCCACCACGACCGCGAGCTGGCGCAGGTCCATCACGTCACCTCGTCCAGCGCGCCGGTCCGCTCGTCGAGGACGAACCCGCGCACCGCGCCGGTGTGCGGCGGGAACGGGCCGGCCCGCAGCCGCGCGATGCACTGCCGGACGTCCTGGGCCGGGTCGGTGAACGTCTCCGCGGCCCAGCCCGGCCGGATCCCGGTGCGCTCTTCCAGCTGCCGCGCGAACTCCGTGTCGGTGAAGGTGCGCATCCCGCAGTCGTGGTGGTGCAGCAGCACGACCTCGCGGGTGCCGAGCAGGTGCTGGCTGATCGTCAGCGAGCGGATCGCGTCGTCGGTGACGGCGCCGCCGGCGTTGCGGATGACGTGCGCGTCCCCTTCCCGGAGCCCGAGCAGCCGGTGGACGCTGATCCGGGCGTCCATGCAGGCCAGCACGGCGACCCGCAGCCGCGGCCGTTTCGGGCCGGAAGCCGGGCCGCGGGCACGCGCGTGCCGCACGAGCGAGTCGGTGACGGCCATCAGCCGAGCAGCTCACGGGCGAGGGCCGCGGTCTCGCTCGGCGTCCGGCCGACGCGGATCCCGGCCGCTTCCAACGCCGTCTTCTTCGCTTCCGCGGTTCCGGACGAGCCGGAGACGATCGCGCCCGCGTGGCCCATGGTCTTGCCCTCGGGCGCGGTGAACCCGGCGACGTAACCGACGACCGGCTTGGACACGTTGGCGCGCACGAAGTCCGCGGCCCGCTCCTCGGCGTCGCCGCCGATCTCGCCGATCAGCACGATCAGGTCGGTCTCCGGGTCCTTCTCGAACGCCTCGACGGCGTCGATGTGCGTCGTCCCGATGATCGGGTCGCCGCCGATCCCGACACAGGTGGAGAACCCGATGTCGCGCAGCTCGTGCATGAGCTGGTAGGTCAGGGTGCCGGACTTCGAGACGAGCCCGATCCGCCCCGGGCCGGTGATGTCGGCGGGGATGATCCCGGCGTTGGACTTGCCGGGGGAGATGACGCCGGGGCAGTTCGGCCCGATGATCCGCGTCCGCCCGCCCGCGGCGACGGCGTGCGCCCACAGCCGCGCGGTGTCGTGCACCGGGACGCCTTCGGTGATCACCACCGCCAGGCCGATCCCGGCGTCGACGGCTTCGACGACGGCGTCCTCGACGAACGGCGGCGGCACGAACAGCACGCAGACGTCGGCGCCGGTCGCGGCCATCGACTCGGCGACGCTGCCGAACACCGGCAGCTTCGCGGAGGCGATCTCGACATGCTGGCCGGCTTTGCGCGGGTTGACCCCGCCGACGACGTTCGTCCCGGCGGCGAGCATCCGCGCGGTGTGCTTCGCGCCCTCGGTGCCGGTGATGCCGGAAACGACGATCCGGCTGTTCTCGTCCAGGAAGATGGCCACGGGTCAGACCTCCGCGATCGCGAGTTTCGCCGCCTCGCGGGCGGCGTCGTCCATGGTGGCCACCACGGTGACCAGCGGGTGGGCGGCCAGTTCGAGGATCCGCCTGCCCTCGGCCACGTTGTTGCCGTCGAGCCGCACGACCAGCGGTTTCGTGGCCCGCTCGCCGAGCACTTCCAGGGAGCGCACGATCCCGGTCGCCACGGCGTCGCAGGCGGTGATGCCGCCGAAGACGTTGACGAACACGCTGCGCACCTGCGGATCGCCGAGGATCACGCTCAGCCCGGCCACCATCACCTCGGCCGACGCGCCGCCGCCGATGTCGAGGAAGTTCGCCGGGCCGCGCGCGCCGGCCTCGGCCGCGGCCGAGGCGACGACGTCCAATGTGGACATCACGAGCCCGGCGCCGTTGCCGATCACGCCGATGTCGCCGTCCAGCTTGACGTAGTTGAGGCACTGCGACCGCGCCGCTCGTTCCAGCGGGTCGCCGTCGTGGGGATCGTCGAACGACGCAGCGCGGCGGAAGCCCGCGTTGTCGTCGAGGGTGATCTTGCCGTCGAGGGCGACGATCCCGGCCGTCGTGCGAGCGAGGGGATTGACCTCGACCAGCGTGGCGTCCTCGGCGACGAAGACGTCCCACAGCTTCCGGACGACCGCCGCGGCCTCGTCGCGCACGTCCGGGGGGAAGGCCGCGGCCACCGCGGCGGCGTCCACTCCGTGCTGGGCGTGCACCGGAACCCGCAGCAGCGCTTCGGGTTTCGTCGCGGCGACGTCCTCGATGTCCATGCCGCCTTCGGTCGACGCCATGGCCAGGAACGTGCGGCCGGCGCGGTCGAGCAGGAAGCAGACGTAGTACTCCTCGGCGATCTCGCTCGCCTCGGTGACGAGCACCCGGTGCACGGTGTGCCCCTTGATGTCCATGCCGAGGATGTCGTCGGCGGCCTGCTCGGCGTCATCGGCCGTGCGCACGACGCGGACGCCGCCGGCCTTGCCCCGGCCGCCGGTCTTCACCTGGGCCTTGACCACCACCGGCCCACCGAGCGCCACGGCGGCGTCGCGGGCGGCGGCGGGAGCGGCGGCGACGCGGCCGCGGGGGACGGGCACGCCGTGTTTCTCGAAGAGGTCTCGGGCTTCGTGTTCGAAGAGGTCCATGCGGGGGGCGTCCTTTCCGCGGCGGTGCAGGGCAAGGAGGTCCGCCGTGTCCGGGCAGGCGATCGCACCCTTCGGGCTGGGGAAAAACCCTGCGGATGGGCCTGGACACGGGCTGCTTGAAGGGCGACTATATGCCTACCCCATACGGTATGCAATCTACAGTCTGCCGCGAAGAGGCCGCTGACCTCGGCTGTAACAACCGGACCTTCGGCCCGGGCCGGGGGCTCCGCCACCCGGAACCCCCGAAGGACCGGACAGGGGAGCGGCGACGAGCGAACGCCGGGCCAGAGAGACCCGGCGTGGACCAGAGGAGTCGAGCGAATGACAACCACAGGCACCACCGCGGGGGAAAGCGCCCAGGCCACGAACGGCGCCGAACCCGCGCCGGCGGAGATCTCGGGCGGGCACCTGGTGGCCAAAGCCCTCAAGGCCGAAGGCGTCGACACCATCTTCACCCTCTGCGGCGGCCACATCATCGACATCTACGACGGCTGCGTCGACGAGGGCATCAAGGTCATCGACGTCCGGCACGAACAGGTCGCCGCCCACGCGGCCGACGGCTACGCGCGGATCACCGGAAAACCCGGCTGCGCGGTCGTCACCGCCGGACCCGGCACGACCGACGCGGTCACCGGCGTCGCCAACGCCCTGCGCGCGGAGAGCCCGATACTGCTCATCGGCGGCCAGGGCGCGCTCACCCAGCACAAGATGGGGTCCCTGCAGGACCTCCCGCACGTGGACATGATGACGCCGATCACCAAGTTCGCCGCCACCGTGCCGCACACCGCCCGCGTCGCCGACCTGGTGTCGATGGCGTTCCGCGAGGCCTACGCCGGCGCACCCGGGCCGTCGTTCCTGGAGATCCCGCGTGACGTCCTCGACGCGCGGGTGCCGCTGTCCCAAGCGCGCATCCCCGAGTCCGGCCGCTACCGGGCGTCCACGCGCAACGCGGGGGACCCGGCCGACATCGAAAAGCTGGCCGACCTGCTGGTGCACGCCAAGAAGCCGGCGATCCTGCTCGGCAGCCAGGTGTGGACGACCCGCGCGACCGAACCCGCCGTGGACCTCGTGCGCACGCTGAACATCCCGGCGTACATGAACGGCGCCGGCCGCGGCACGCTGCCACCGGGCGACCCGCACCACTTCCAGCTCTCCCGCCGGTACGCCTTCGACAACGCCGACGTCATCGTCATCGTCGGCACCCCGTTCGACTTCCGGATGGGCTACGGCAAGCGGTTGTCCCCGGACGCCACCGTCGTCCAGATCGACCTGGACTACCGCACCGTCGGCAAGAACCGCGACATCGACCTCGGCATCGTCGGCGACGCCGGCCAGGTGCTGGCCGCGGTCGCCGAGGCCGCGTCGGGCCGCAACGACAACGGCTCGGTCGGGCGCAAGGTCTGGCTCGAAGAACTTCAAGCCGTGGAGGAGAAGGCGAAGCAGAAGCGGTTGCCGCTGCAGCACTCCGACGCGACGCCGATCCACCCGTACCGGCTGGTGCACGAGATCAACGAGTTCCTCACCGAGGACTCGATCTACATCGGCGACGGCGGCGACATCGTCACCTTCTCCGGCCAGGTCGTCCAGCCCAAGTCGCCCGGCCACTGGATGGACCCCGGTCCACTCGGGACACTCGGCGTCGGCATCCCGTTCGTGCTGGCCGCCAAGCACGCCCGGCCCGACAAGGAGGTCGTCGCCCTGTTCGGCGACGGCGCGTTCAGCCTCACCGGCTGGGACTTCGAGACGCTCGTGCGCTTCGACCTTCCGTTCGTCGGGATCGTCGGCAACAACTCGTCGATGAACCAGATCCGCTACGGCCAGGCCGCGAAGTACGGCCTCCCGCGCGAGCGCGTCGGCAACACCCTCGGCGACGTCCGGTACGACGAGTTCGCCCGGATGCTCGGCGGCTACGGCGAAGAGGTCCGCGACCCGGCCGACATCGCGCCGGCGCTGCAGCGGGCCCGCGAATCGGGCAAGCCGTCGCTGATCAACGTCTGGGTCGACCCGGACGTGTACGCCCCCGGAACCATGAACCAGACCATGTACAAGTGAGCGGAGACAAGATGGGTAAGGCACTGGAGGGCGTCCGTGTCCTCGACATGACGCACGTGCAGTCCGGTCCGTCGTCCACGCAGCTGCTCGCCTGGCTCGGCGCGGACGTGATCAAGCTGGAGACCCCCGGCCGGGGCGACATCACGCGCGGGCAACTGCGCGACCTGCCCGGGGTGGACAGCCTCTACTTCACGATGCTGAACGCCAACAAGCGCAGCATCACCCTCAACATGAAGAGCGACGAGGGCAAGGAAGTCTTCGAGAAGCTCGTGTCCGGAGTGGACGTCCTGGTCGAGAACTTCGGCCCCGGCGTCGTCGACCGGTTCGGTTACCCGTGGGAGAAGCTGGCCGCGCTCAACCCGCGGCTGATCTACGCCTCCATCAAGGGGTTCGGCCCCGGCCGTTACGCCGACTTCAAGGCGTACGAGGTGATCGCGCAGGCCATGGGCGGCGCGATGAGCACCACCGGCTTCGAGGACGGCCCGCCGACCGCGACCGGCGCGCAGATCGGCGACTCCGGCACCGGCATCCACCTGGTGGCCGCCATCCTCGCCGCGCTGTACCAGCGGACGTCCACCGGACGCGGCCAGCGCGTCCAGGTCGCCATGCAGGACGCCGTGCTCAACCTGTGCCGGGTCAAGCTGCGCGACCAGCAGCGGCTGGCGCACGGGCCGCTCGGCGAGTACCCGAACGACCACTTCGGCGACGAGGTCCCGCGCTCGGGCAACGCGTCCGGCGGCGGCCAGCCGGGCTGGGCGGTGAAGTGCGCGCCGGGCGGCCCGAACGACTACATCTACGTCATCATCCAGCCGGTCGGCTGGGCTCCGCTCACGACGCTGCTGGGCAAACCGGAGCTGGCCGAGGACCCGGCCTGGTCCACCCCGGAGGTCCGGCTGTCCAAACTGGACAAGGTGTTCGCGCTGGTCGAGGAGTGGACCGAGACGCACACCAAGTGGGAGGTGATGGAGGCGCTCAACGCCCACAGCATCCCGTGCGGCCCGATCCTGTCGACGCAGGAACTGATCGAGGACGAGACCCTCGCCGCGCTCGGCTCGGTCGTCGAGGTCGCGCACCCGGAGCGCGGCAGCTTCAAGACCGTCGGCTGCCCGCTCAAGCTGTCCGACTCACCCGTCGAGATCGAACGCTCGCCGCTGCTGAGCGAGCACACCGACGAAGTGCTCGGCGAACTCGGTTACGGCGAAGCCGAGCTGGACAAGCTCCGTTCGGCCGGGGTGATCTGAGTGGCGGATCGCGCGGCGGTCGAAAAGATCCTCGCCCAGGCGGCGGCCGAGGGCCGGTCTTCGCTGACCGCGCCCGAGGGGCGTGCGGTGTGCGAGGCGTACGGTATCCCGACCCCGGCCGAGCGCCTGGCCGCGACCGCGGACGACGCCATGTCGCAGGCCCTGGAGATCGGGCTGCCGGTGGTGCTCAAGATCGTCTCGCCCGACATCCTGCACAAGACCGAGGCCGGCGGCGTGCTCGTGGGCCTCGCCGACCCCGAAGCGGTGTCGGCCGGCTTCACGAAGATCGTCGAGAACGCCAAGGCGTACAACGCCGACGCGCGGGTCCTCGGCGTCCAGGTGCAGCAGATGCTCACCGAGGGCCAGGAGGTGATCATCGGGTCGGTCACGGACCCGACCTTCGGCAAGATCGTCGCGTTCGGTCTCGGCGGCGTGCTCGTCGAAGTCCTCAAGGACGTCACGTTCCGGCTGGCGCCGACCAGCACGGAGGAAGCGCTCTCGATGATCGACGGCATCCAGGCCGCGGAGATCCTGCGCGGGGTCCGCGGCGCCGAACCGGTCGACCGGGACGCCCTCGCCGGCGTCATCCACGGGCTCGGGCAGCTGGTCACCGACTTCCCGCAGCTGTCCGAAGTGGACCTCAACCCGGTGCTGGCCACGCCGGCCGGCGCCACCGCCGTCGACGTCCGGATCCTGATCGACCCGGACGCGGCGAAGGAGCCGGTCCGGTTCACCCAGGAAGAGATCCTCGCGTCGATGACGCGGATCATGAAACCGGCGTCGATCGCGGTCATCGGCGCGTCCGCCGAGGCCGGGAAGATCGGCAACTCGGTGATGAAGAACCTGGTCGACGGCGGCTACGCGGGGGAGATCCACCCGATCAACCCCAAGGCCACCGAGATCCTCGACCGCAAGGCCTACGCGAGCATCACCGACGTTCCCGGCGACGTCGACGTCGCGATCTTCACCATCCCGGCGAAGTTCGTCGCGGCCGCGCTGGAGGAGGCGGGCGCGAAGGGCGTCGCCGGCGCCATCCTCATCCCGTCCGGCTTCGGCGAGACCGGCAACATCGCGCTGCAGGACGAGGTCGTGGCGATCGCGCGCAAGCACGGCGTGCGGGTGCTCGGGCCGAACATCTACGGCTACTACTACACGCCGGAGAACCTGTCGGCGACGTTCTGCACGCCCTACGACGTCAAAGGAGGCGTGGCGCTCTCGTCGCAGAGCGGCGGCATCGGGATGGCGATCCTCGGGTTCAGCCGCTCGGCGAAGATGGGCGTGTCCTCGATCGTCGGGGTAGGGAACAAGGCCGACATCGACGAGGACGACCTGCTCACCTTCTTCGAGCAGGACGAGCACACCGAGCTCATCGCCATGCACCTCGAGGACCTCAAGGACGGCCGCTCGTTCGCGGAGACGGCGAAGCGGGTGTCGCTGCGCAAGCCGGTCGTCGTGCTCAAGGCGGGCCGGACGTCGCAGGGCGCGAAGGCGGCGAGCTCGCACACCGGCGCGCTGGCCGGGAACGACAAGGTGTACGACGACATCCTGCGCCAGAGCGGCGTGATCCGGGCGCCCGGGCTGAACGACATGCTCGAGTACGCCCGGGGCATCCCGCTGCTGCCGACGCCGAAGGGCGAGAACGTCGTCATCATCACCGGCGCCGGAGGGTCGGGCGTGCTGCTCTCGGACGCCTGCGTCGACAACGGCCTGAGCCTGATGGAGATCCCGCCGGACCTCGACACGGCGTTCCGGAAGTTCATCCCGCCGTTCGGCGCGGCGGGCAACCCGGTGGACATCACCGGCGGCGAGCCGCCCTCGACCTACCGCAACACGATCGCGCTGGGCCTCGAGGACGACCGCATCCACGCCCTGATCCTGGGCTACTGGCACACCATCGTCACCCCGCCCATGGTGTTCGCCGAGCTGGTTTCCGAGGTCGTCGCCGAGTACCGCGCGAAGGGCATCCACAAGCCCGTCGTCGCGTCGCTCTCCGGTGACGTCGAAGTGGAAGAAGCCAGCGACTACCTCTACCAGCACGGCGTCGTGGCCTATCCGTACACGACCGAAAAGCCCGTTGCCGTACTCGGCGCGAAGTACCGGTGGGCGCGGGCCGCGGGATTGCTTTGAACCACCTCCACAGGGGCTGTCCGACCGACCAGGAAGGGACGAAGATCCACCGCACGACGGCTGGCAGAGGGACACGAGTCAACGGTGACGAAAGAGAACTCTTATGACCGCAGCGACGTACCAGGAGATCGTTGACGAGAACGGACGGGTCTACCGAGTAGGCGAGACGCCGCAGGACATCATGGGGCGTTCGCGAAGCTGGATGGTGTGGCTGCCCTGGATCGCCATGATGGCGGTCAGTGTTTTCGAATACGGCTGGGGCGCCGTCGAAGGCACCCTCGAAGAGAAGTACGGCTGGTCGCTCAGCGACGCGTTCTGGCTGGCGAGCATCTGGGCCGTGTTCCAGGCCGGGGTCGCGTTCCCGGCCGGGCGGCTGCGCGAAAAGAACATCGTGTCGGCGAAGACGGCCATGCTGGCCGGCGCGGTGTGCAGTGGCATCGGCTACTTCACCATTTCCCACAGCGGAAACCTGGCCGTGGCCTTCATCGGGTACTCCATGCTCGGCGGCACCGGGGCTGGGCTGGTGTATGCGACCTGCATCAACATGGTCGGCAAGTGGTACCCCGAGAAACGGGGTGCGAGGACGGGCTTCGTCAACGGCGGGTTCGCCTACGGCGCCGTCCCGTTCATCTACGTGTTCGCCGCGTTCCTCACCCCGACGAACTACACGGTGATCCTCGACGTCATCGGCGTCTACATGCTGCTCGTCGTCGGAGTCTGCGGGTTCCTGTTCAAGGACCCGCCGAAGAGCTGGTGGCCCCAGGAGGTCGACCCGAAGAACTGGGCCGCCAACCGGCGGACCAAGAGCGGCGGCCTGGCCAAGAACCCGCCCGCGGTGAAGCAGTTCTCCCCGATGGAGGCGATCCGGACCGGCATGCTCCCGCTGATGTGGGTGTGCCTGGTGATCATCGGCGGGGTCTCGCTGTTCGGCATCAACTTCCAGGTGCCCTTCGCCAAGGAGAGCGGGTTCGGGGCGTTCGTCGCGGCGTCGTCGGCCGGGGTGCTGTCGATCGTCAACGGCACCGGGCGCGCGGTCGTCGGCTGGGTGTCGGACCGGATCGGCCGGCGGCAGACGCTCACCATCGTCCTGGTGATCGCCGGTGGCGCGCAGTTCGGCGTGATGTACGCGGGGAACACGCACAACCTGGTCCTGTTCATGGTGTTCGCGTTCCTGACCGGGTTCGGCGGCGGGGCGTTCTACCCGCTGTTCGCGGCGCTCGTGCCGGACTACTTCGGCGAGAACAACAACGCGTCGAACTACGGCCTGGTCTACAGCGCGAAACTGATCGGCGGCGTCGGCGGTGGTGGCCTCGCCGCGGGGGTTATCAGCGCGTGGGGCTACACGGGCGCCTACATCCTCGCCGGGTGCATCGCGCTGCTTTCCGCGGTGCTGACGCTGTTCCTGCGCCAGCCCAAGCGGACGCACCACCAGCTCGCCGAAACCGAGCTGGTGGCGCGACCTTCCGCCGCGACGGGCGGCTAGTCCGGGTGTCCTGCGTCCCGGTCCTGCGGAAATCAGGACCGGGGCGCGTCCTGATGTTCGTGGTAGGCCTGGCGGGTCCGTTCGGTGTGCTTGGTCATGATCTGCTCGGCGGCGCCGGCGTCCTTGGCCGAGATGGCGTTGATCAGCTCTTCGTGCTCGTGCCACGCGTCCTGGCCGCGGGGCCGGGCGATCGGCGTGTAGTACCAGCGGACCCGCCGGTCGACGAGGCCGATGAGCTCGGCCAGGACGGCGTTGCCGGACAGCTCGGTGATGCACGCGTGCAGGGCGGCGTTCGCGGCGACGAGGCCCTCGGTGTCTTCGTCGGCGAGCGCCTTGACGCCGGTGTTCTGCAGTTCCCACAGGCGTTTGACGTCGTCCGCGGTGGCCCGGCCGGCGGCGAGCTTCGCGGAGTGGGTCTCCAGCACGCTGCGGACGCTCAGCAGCTGGTCGGCCTCCTCGTCGGTGGGCAGGTGCACGAACGCGCCCTGGGCGGGACGGAGGTCCACCCAGCCCTCGCTCTGCAACCGTTGCAGGGCTTCGCGGACCGGCTGGCGGCTGACGCCCAGGTACTCGGCCAGGTCGGCCTCGACGAGGTGCTGCCCGGGTTCGAGGGTGCGGTTGATGATCAGCTCGGCGAGGGCCTCGTAGACGACCTGGCGCAGCGGCGCCGGCCGTTCGACGCGCTTGGCGGGGGTCGAGCCGAGCGCGCCCTTGGCCGTGCGGCGGCCGGTCGGGCCGCGGTCGGGGAGCGGGGATACGGGCTGGCTCACGGGACACCTCGAGACGGAGTGGAACGCGATGGTCTGCTCTCAGGATACAGGTTTTGGTATGCAAAATCCCGGGCCCTCACCCGAGGTGGGCTTTTTCGGTTCGTGTGGATCAGCTGCCGCCAGGTGAAATGACCGGTTGTACCGGATTTGTCGCGCTGAGCTGCCCCACCTGGGTGGCGCAGCTGGTCTCACTCTTGAATTCAGGATACTGTATGCAATCACGTGCTGGACCGAAGTGGGAGGCACATCATGAAGGTGGCTGTTCTCGGAGCCGGGGCGATCGGCGCCTACGTCGGGGCCGCGCTGCACCGCGGCGGGACCGAAGTGCACCTGATCGCCCGGCGGGCCCACCTCGCGGCGATGCGCGAGCACGGCGTCCGCGTGCTCAGCCCGCGTGGCGACTTCACCGCGCACCCGCACGTCACCGACGACGCGGGCGAAGTCGGCGAGGTCGACTTCGTTTTCCTTGGCCTGAAAGCGAATTCCTACGCCACGTCCGGCCCGCTCCTCGCGCCGCTGCTGGGCCCGGAGACGGCGGTCGTCGCCGCGCAGAACGGCATCCCGTGGTGGTACTTCCACGGCCTGAAGGGACATCCGCTCGAAGGTCGTCGCGTCGAGACGGTCGACCCGGGCGGCGCGGTGACCGCCGTGCTGGAGCTGCGCCGCGCGATCGGCTGCGTCGTCTACTGCTCGACGGTGATCGAGGAACCCGGCGTGATCCGGCACCTGGAGGGCACCCGGTTCTCCCTGGGCGAGCCGGACGGCGGGATCTCCACGCGCTGTACCGACCTGAGCGCGGCGATGATCGCCGGCGGCCTCAAAGCACCGGTGGAACCCGCGCTGCGCAACGACATCTGGGTCAAGCTGATGGGCAACGTCGCGTTCAACCCGCTCTCGGCGCTGACCCGGGCGACGATGGCGCAGATGTGCGAGCACGACGACACCCGCGCGCTCGTCGCGACGATGATGACCGAGGCCCTCGCCATCGCCCGCGCGGCGGGCAGTGACCCGCAGGTGTCGGTCGAGAAGCGCATCGACGGCGCCTGGCGCGTCGGCCACCACAAGACGTCGATGCTGCAGGACCTCGAAGCCGGCAAACCCCTGGAGATCGACGCGATCATCGGCGCGGTCGTCGAGCTGGCCGAGCTGACCGGCGTCCCGGCCCCCGCGCTGCGCCACGTCCACGCCGCCATCGGCCTGCTCGACCGCACGGTGAACGCGCCGGCTCCGGTCGGATGACGCGCGAATTCCCCGACGTCCGGCAGGCCCGCGAGGAACGCGAGGTGATCGGCGCGTTCGCCGGCCGCGACCAGCTGCTGCCCGCCCTGCACGCGGTACGCGACCGGATCGGCTGGATCAGCCCGAACGCCCTGGGTCTCATCGCCGCGAGCTTGGGGATTCAGCCGGCCGAGGTGGCGGAGGTCGTCCGCGCCCACCCGCTGTTCTCGCTGGCGGAGTGGCCGGGACGGCAGCTGCGCGTGTGCACCGGCGAGGTCTGCCGGGACGCCGGCGCGGACACCGTGTGCGACGTCCTCACCGAGCACGTCGGCGCCGCGGGGAAGGCGGTCGCCGGGGTCATGTGGCTGCACGGTCCGTGCCTCGGCGCCTGCGAAGAAGCCCCCGCGGCGCTGGCGTTCCAGGCCGGCGACCCGGCCGTGCGCGAACTGCTCGCCCCGGCGACCGGCGCGTCGGCGGTGCTGAGCACCCGGCGCCCGCTGGTACCCGAGTCCGATGTGGACGGCCGCTGGGCGTGAGGCGTGCCGCGATCGAGGGCAGGCCCCACCCGTTGACCTCGGCGCAGGTCGCGAGCTATTCTCGATATGCGAAAGAAAAATTCCGGATAGCGAAATTTGAGGATGCGATGCCAGAAGAGGGGCACACCCTGCCGTACGTCGCCAACCTGTCGATCCTGTTCAAGGAGGTACCGCTGCTCGAGCGGGCGGGAGCGGCGCGCGCGGCGGGCTTCACCGACGTCGAGTACTGGTGGCCGTTCGACGTGGCGGTCCCGGCGCGCGATGAGGTCGACGCCTTCGTCGCGTCCATCGAGCGGGCCGGGGTGGCGTTGCGCGGGCTGAACTTCTACGCCGGGGACATGGCGGCGGGGGAGCGGGGCCTGGTCTCGTGGCTCGGCCGGGAAGCCGAGTTCGCCGACAGCCTCGTCGTCGCGCTCGGCATCGCCGAACGCACCGGCTGCCGCAGCTTCAACGCGCTCTACGGCAACCGGCTCGACGGCGAAGACCCCGCCAAGCAGGACGACCTGGCGCTGGTCAACCTCGCCACCGCCGCCGAAGCCGCGGCGAAGATCGGCGCACAACTGGTCCTCGAACCGCTCTCCGGCGCCGATCGCTACCCGCTCAAGACCGCCGCGGACGCCGTGGCCGTGCTCGACGACCTCGGGCGCGCCAACGTGGCGCTGCTGGCCGACCTGTACCACCTGGCAGTCAACGGCGACGACCTGGACGCGTTGTCGACGACGCACATTTCCCGGATCGGGCACGTGCAGATCGCCGACGCGCCCGGGCGCCACCAGCCCGGCACCGGGACCGTCGACCTCGGCGGCCACCTCGTGAAGCTGCAAAAGGCGGGTTACGACGGGTTCGTCGGGATCGAGTACGTCCCGGAACCCGACACCCTCGCCTCGCTGGACTGGCTGCCGATCACCCGAAGGGGACGAGCATGAAACTGGGATTCATCGGACTGGGCGTGATGGGCGCGCCGATGGCCGCGCACCTGGTCGCGGCCGGGCACGACGTCAGCGGCTTCGACGTCACCGCCGCGGCCGGCGAAAAGCTGCAGGCCGCCGGCGGGCGCGCGGCCACCGACGTGGCCGACGCGGTCGCCGGGGCGGACGTCGTGATCGCGATGCTGCCGAACCACCCGCAGGTCGAAGCGGTCGCGCTCGGCGAGGGCGGGGTCCTCGCCACCGCCGCGCCCGGCACGCTGCTGATCGACATGAGCACCATCCGGCCCGAGACGTCGATCGAGGTCGCGAACCTCGCGCGGGACAAGAAGATCCGGGTCCTCGACGCGCCGGTGTCCGGCGGTCAGGCCGGCGCCGAGCAGGCCGCGCTGTCCATCATGGTCGGTGGCGACGCGGCCGACTTCGACGCCGCGAAGCCGCTGTTCGACGCGCTCGGCAAGACCATCGTGCACGTCGGCCCGCACGGCGCCGGCCAGGTCGTGAAGGCCGCCAACCAGCTCGTCGTGGGCGGGATCTACGGCCTGGTCGCCGAGGCGATCGTGCTGCTGGAAGCGTCCGGTGTGGACGCCGCGACGGGCCTCGACGTGCTTGCCGGCGGCCTCGCCGGCAGCCGGATCCTGGAGCTCAAGCGCAAGTCCATGGTGGACCGCCAGTTCGCGCCCGGGTTCCGGATCGACCTGCACCACAAGGACATGGGGATCGCGCTGGCCGCCGCCCGGCAGGCCGACGTCGCGCTTCCGCTGACGGGCCTGGTCGCCCAGCTCGTCGCCGCCGGCCGTGCCATGGGGTACGGCTCCCTGGACCACTCGGCCCTGCTGAAGGTCGTCGAACAGTTGTCGGGCCGCGTCCCGGCGGAGGTGTGACATGCCACGGATCCCCGCGATGCAAGCGGTCGTCGACGTCCTGGAGAGCGAAGGCGTCGACACCGTCTTCGGCTGCCCCGGTGCCGCGATCCTCCCGCTGTATAACGCCCTACAAGGCCGCGCGATCGAGCACCTGATCGTCCGCCACGAAGAGGGCGCGACCCACATGGCCGACGGCTGGGCCAGGACGAACGGCAATGTCGGCGTCGCCATCGGCACGTCCGGCCCGGCCGGCACCAACATGATCACCGGGCTCTACACCGCGCACGCGGACTCGATCCCGATGATCTGCATCACCGGCCAGGCCGCCACGACGAAGCTGCACCAGGAGGCGTTCCAGGCGGTCGACATCGTCGAGATCGCCAAGCCGGTGACGAAGTGGGCGGTGCAGGTCAAGGAGGCCGCGCAGCTGCCGTGGATCTTCCGCGAGGCCTTCCGGATCGCGCGCTCGGGACGTCCCGGGCCGGTGCTCATCGACCTGCCGATCGACGTGCAGAAGCAGGACATCGAGTGGGATTCCTCGATCGACTCGCCGCTGCCGGTCGCGACCGTGACGCCCGCGCCCGCGCGTGTCGAACGCGCCCTCGACCTGCTGCTGGCCGCCGAACGGCCGCTGATCCTGGCGGGTGGCGGGGTCGTGCTCGGCGAGGCGAGCGAGCAGCTGCGGGTCGCGGCCGAGCGGCTCGACGTCCCGGTGCAGGTGACGCTGATGGGCAAGGGGAGCTTCCCCGAGGACCACGAGCTGTTCGCCGGGATGGCCGGCATCCAGACTTCGCAGCGCTACGCGAACGCCGCCTTCCTGGAGGCCGACCTCGTGCTCGCGCTGGGCGCCCGCTTCGGCGACCGGCACACCGGCGAGCTGTCGGTGTACCGCGGCGACCGGAAGTTCATCCACGTCGACATCGAGCCCACGCAGCTGGGCAAGGTGTTCGGCCCGGACCTCGGGATCGTCTCCGACACCCGCGAGTTCCTCGACGCGCTGCTGGCCGCCCTGGACCGCCGCTCGATCGAGCCGAGGCGGGAGTGGGTCGGCCGGATCGCGGAGCTGAAGGAAGCGCTTCCCCGCCGGGAAGACTTCGACTCGCTGCCGATCAAAGCGCCCCGGGTCTTCAAGGAGATCAACGAAACCTTCGGCGAGGACACGTACTTCGTCACCGCGATCGGGCTCTACCAGATCTGGTCGGGCCAGTTCCAGCAGGCGCACAAGCCGCGGCACTATCAGGTCTGCGGTCAGGCCGGCCCGCTCGGCTGGGAGATCCCGGCCGCGATCGGCGTCAAGAAGGCACGGCCCGAGGCGGAGGTCGTCGGTGTCGTCGGCGACTACGGGTTCCAGTTCCTCGTCGAGGAGCTGGCCGTCGCGGCCCAGTACGACGTCGGATTCGTGCTGATCATGCTCAACAACGAGTACCTCGGCCTGATCCGCCAGGCCGAGACGGGTTACGAGATGAACTTCGAGGTCGACATCCACTACGACGCGATCGGCACGGACAACGTGAAGATCATGGAGGCCTACGGCTGCTCGGGCACCCGCGTGCACGAGCCCGGCGAGATCCGGACGTCCCTCGAATGGGCCCGCAAGGAGGCCGAACGGACCAGCCGTCCGGTGCTGGTGGAGATCATGATCGAGCGCGAGGGCAACGCCGCGATGGGCGCCGCCCTCGACTCGGTCCGCGAGTTCGAACCGGCAGGCTGAGCAGTCTGCCGCAGCACGTCGTGAGTGTTTAGGGCGGTTCTAACCGCCCTAACCACTCACGACACCCAGCGTGACCCGGCCGCCGTGCGAGACCCCGTCCTCGCACGGCGGCCTTTCCGCGTCCGCGGGACGGCGGTTGTCGGAAAGTACAAACGCGGGCCCGAAATTCACCCCTCTTTCAGGGGTTTTGCCGTGGTCCCGGCCACAGCCGAGCGTGTGTACTTCTTCACGAAGCACCCCCGAAAGGACGTCCACAGTGGAATTCCTCCGACCCGCCTCGCTGGCCGACGCGCTCGCCGCGAAGGCCGCGAACCCCGGCGCGGTCCCCCTCGCCGGCGGCACGGACGTGATGGTCGAGATCAACTTCGACCACCGCCGCCCCGACGCGCTGCTCGACCTCGGCCGTGTCGGCGAGCTGCACGAGCACGGCACCGACGGCGGCCGGATCCGGATCGGGGCCGCCGTGCCCTACACCCGGATCATCACCGAACTGGGCGCGAAGTTGCCCGGCCTCGCGATGGCCTCGCGGACCGTCGGCTCGCCGCAGATCCGCAACCGCGGTTCCGTGGGCGGCAATCTGGGCGCGGCTTCGCCCGCGGGCGACTCGCACCCGGCGCTCCTGGCCGCCGACGCCGAGGTCGAAATCGCCTCCGTACGCGGCACCCGGATCGTCGCGGCGAAGGACTTCTACACCGGCGTGAAGCGGAACGTCCTGGAGCCGGACGAGCTCATCACGGGCGTGCTGCTGGCCCCGGCCACCGGGCCCCAGCAGTTCAGCAAGATCGGCACCCGCAACGCAATGGTCATCGCGGTCGCCGCCTTCGGCCTGGCGCTGCACCCCGCCGAAAAGCGGGTCGGCACCGGCGTCGGCTCGGCCGCGCCGACACCCCGGCGGGCCCTCGACGCCGAGGAGTTCCTGGCCGGCGAGCTGGACTGGGACGCCCCGAAGGCCCTCAACGACTCCGTGAAACGCCGCTTCGGCGACCTGGTCGCGGCAGCCGCCGCGCCGATCGACGACGTCCGGGGGAGCGCCGCGTACCGGCGTCACGCGCTGAGCGTGATGGCGCGGCGCACGCTGACCTGGGCCTGGGGCGAATACTGCGAAGGGAGCGCGAAGTGCGCGTGAACGTCACCGTCAACGGCGAACCCCGCCGGGCGGACAACGTCTGGGAAGGCGAAAGCCTGCTCTACGTCCTGCGCGAGCGGCTCGGCCTGCCGGGCTCGAAGAACGCCTGCGAGCAGGGCGAATGCGGCTCGTGCACGGTCTACGTCGACGGCGTGCCGGCCGGCGCCTGCCTGGTCGCGGCCGGGCAGGCCGAGGGCCGCGACGTCGTCACGGTCGAAGGCCTCGCCGAGGGCGACGCGCTCGACCCGGTCCAGGAGTCCTTTGTGGAGCAGGGCGCCGTCCAGTGCGGCTTCTGCACCCCGGGCCTGCTGGTCGCCGCGCACGACCTGATCGAGCGCGTCCCCGAGCCCAGCGACGTCGAGATCCGCGAGGCGCTCGCCGGGAACCTCTGCCGCTGCACCGGCTACGAGAAGATCCTCGACGCCGTCCGCGACGCCGCCGCGAAGAAGGCGCTCCGTTGAGCGCCCCGGCCCGCTCCCCGCAGGAGCTGCAGGACACGATCGCCGGCGGCATCGGCGAGAGCCCGCTGCGCCCGGACGGCACGCTCAAGGTCCGCGGCGAGTTCGCCTACTCCTCCGACCTGTGGCACGAGGACATGCTGTGGGGCGCCACCCTGCGCAGCCCGCACCCGCACGCCCGGATCGTCCGCCTCGACGTCTCCCGCGCGCTGGCCCAGCCGGGCGTGCACGCGGTGCTCACCCACGAGGACGTGCCCGGCGAGAACGTCTACGGCCTCAAGTACCAGGACACCCCCGCGTTGGCCGGCGACCTGGTCCGCTACCAGGGCGAACCGGTCGCGATCCTCGCCGCGGACCACCCGGAGATCGCCCGGCAGGCGCTCAAGGAGATCGTCGTCGAGTACGACGTCCTCGAGCCCATCACCGATCCGGAGCGGGCCGCGCACGACGACACGCTGCCGAAGCTGCACCCCGGCGGGAACCTCGTCCGCCACCAGCGGATCGTCAAGGGCGACCCGGCCGCGACGGCAGACGTCGTGGTGTCCGGTGTCTACGAGATCGGCATGCAGGACCAGGCGTTCCTCGGCCCGGAGTCGGGCCTCGCGGTGCCGGCCGAGGACGGCGGTGTCGACCTCTACCTGGCCACCCAGTGGCTGCACGTCGACCAGCGCCAGACGGCGAAGGCGCTCGGCCTGCCCCTGGAGAAGGTGCGGCTGACGCTGTCCGGCGTCGGCGGCGCGTTCGGCGGCCGCGAAGACCTGTCGATGCAGATCCACTCGTGCATGCTCGCGCTGCGCACCGGCCGCCCGGTGAAGATGAGCTACAACCGCCTGGAGTCGTTCTTCGGACACGTCCACCGCCACCCCGCGAAGATGTACTACGAACACGGGGCGACGAAGGACGGCGAGCTCGTCTACGTCCGCGCGAAGATGTACTTCGACGGCGGCGCGTACGCGTCGAAGACCCCGGTCGTGGTCGGCAACGGCACCACGCTGAGCGTCGGCCCGTACAACGTGCCGAACGCGCACATCGAAGGCTGGGGCGTCTACACCAACAACCCGACCTGCGGCGCGATGCGCGGACTGGGTGCGGTGCAGCCGACGTACGCCTACGAGTCCCAGATGGACAAACTGGCCGCCGCACTCGGCCTGGACCCGGCGGAACTGCGGATCCGCAACGCGATGAGCGAAGGGTCCACTGTGGTCACCGGCCAGGTGGTCGACTTCCCGGCGCCGGTGGCCGAGCTGGTCCAGCGCGTCCGCGACCTGCCGCTGCCGCCGGAACCCACGGGCGAGCGCGACATCCGGGACCTGCCCGGCGGCGCGTCCAACACCACCCACGGCGAAGGCGTCGTGCGCGGCATCGGCTACGGCGTCACGATCAAGAACATCTCCTACGCCGAAGGCCTCGACGACTACTCGACCGCCCGCGTCCGGCTGGAGGTGATCGGCGGCGAGCCGGTCGCGCTCGTGCACACCGCGGCCGCCGAAGTCGGCCAGGGGCTGGTGACGCTGCAGCAGCAGATCGCCCGCACCGAACTGGGCCTGACGCGGGTGAGCGTGCACCCGGCCGACACGAGCGTCGGCGACGCGGGCTCCAGCTCGGCCTCCCGCCAGACCTACGTGACCGGCGGCGCGGTCCGCAACGCCTGCCGCGCGGTCGCCGACGCCGTGTACGCCCTCGCCGCGCTCCGGCTGGGCCGCGCCGTCGAAGGCGCGACCCTGGCCGGCGGCAAGATCGTCGCGGCCGACGGTGAGGTCGTCGCCGACCTGGCCGAACTGCTCGGCGAGACGGCCGTCGAGGAGACCCGCGAGTTCCACCACCGCAAGACCTACCCGCTCGACCCGGAGACCGGCCAGGGTGACGCCCACGTGCAGTACGGCTTCTCCGCCCACCGCGCGGTCGTCGACGTCGACCTGGACCTCGGCTTGGTCAAGGTGGTGCAGCTCGACTGCGCCCAGGACGTCGGCAAGGCGATGAACCCGGACGCCGTCGTCGCCCAGATCCAGGGCGGCTCGGCCCAGGGCCTCGGGCTCGCGGTGATGGAGGAGATCCTGGTCAAGGACGGGAAGGTGCGGAACCCGTCGTTCACCGACTACCTGATCCCGACCATCCTCGACATGCCGCCGATGCGCGTCGACGTCCTCGAGCGCCCCGACCCGCACGCGCCCTACGGCGTCCGCGGCGTCGGCGAACCACCCACGATCTCCGCCACGCCGGCGATCGCCAACGCCATCCGCGCGGCCACCGGCCTCGAGCTGCCGCGCGTCCCCATCCGCCCCGAGCACATCACCGGAACCTGAGGAAACCATGACCACCTCCCTGTCCACCGAGACCGAGTGGCTGGCGGAAGCCATCCGCATCGCGGAGACGAACGTCGCGAACGGCGGCGGCCCCTTCGGCGCGCTGATCGTGAAGGACGGCGAGATCGTCGCCACCGGCGTCAACCGCGTCACCGCGAACCTCGACCCGACCGCGCACGCCGAGGTCGTCGCCATCCGCGCGGCCTGCCAGGCCCTGGGCACGTTCACGCTCGACGGCTGTGTGCTCGTCTCCAGCTGCGAGCCCTGCCCGATGTGCCTGTCCTCGGCGCTGTGGGCGCGCGTCGACAAGGTCGTCTACGCCGCCGACCGCGACGACGCGGCCAAGGCCGGCTTCGACGACCGTGCCTTCTACGAGCTCTTCGACCGTCCCCGCGACACGTGGACCGTCCCCGTCACGCGACTGTCCGCAAAGGACGGTTTCGCGCCCTTCGCGGCCTGGCTCGACAAGAGCGACCGCACCGACTACTGACCTCACCGCTTACTGACCCACAAGGCCAGCTGACCGGAGCATTCCCGAAGAGATCGTCCCGCTCGCCCAGGCACGGTGTGGTGCCTTGGCCTGGCCGAGCACACCCACCGGCAAGGGCAGGACGCATGACCCAGGTAGAAATCAAGGACCCCGTACGCGACGAAGTACCCGAACCCCCGGGCCGCAGGACGCTGCTCGACCGGCTCTTCGAGATCCGGGCCCGGCAGAGCACGATCGGCCGCGAAGTCCGCGGCGGTCTCACGACGTTCGTCGCGATGGCCTACATCGTGCTGCTCAACCCGCTCATCCTCGGCGCCGCCACCGACATCACCGGCGCCCGGCTCTCCGCCGCGCAGGTCACCACGGCGACGGCGCTGGCCGCCGCGGTGATGACCATCCTCATGGGACTCGTCGGCAACGCGCCGCTCGCCCTGGCCGCCGGCCTCGGCATCAACGGCATCGTCGCGTTC
This sequence comes from Amycolatopsis sp. NBC_00355, assembly GCF_036104975.1. GTDB lineage: Bacteria > Actinomycetota > Actinomycetes > Mycobacteriales > Pseudonocardiaceae > Amycolatopsis. The sequence continues at coordinate 1,071,514 of NZ_CP107982.1, forward strand.
CAGATGGCGCCGACGATGACCTGGGCCCAGGCGTTCGGGCTGGTCGTGCTGGAGGGCGTCTGCATCGTGCTGATGGCCGTCAGCGGCGTCCGCGAGCGGATCATGAACGCCATCCCGCGGCCGCTCAAGACGGCGATCACCGTCGGTATCGGGCTCTACATCGCCCTGGTCGGCCTGGTCAGCGCCGGGTTCGTGACCCGGGTGCCGGACGCGGCGGAGACCACCGTCCCGGTGCGCCTCGGGGCGAGCGGGCACCTGCACGGCTGGCCGATCGTGGTGTTCTGCTTCGGCCTGCTGCTGATGATCGTGCTGATGGCCCGCAAGGTGCCGGGCGCGGTGCTGATCAGCATCGGCGTGGCGACGGTGTTCGCCGTCGTGCTGCACGAGGGGTTCGGCGTCGGCGGCTGGGGCCTCACCTCCCCGGCATTGCCCGACCACGTCGTCGCGGCGCCGGACTTCGGGTTGTTCGGCCACATCGACCTCTTCGGCGGGTTCGCCTCGGCGGGGGCGCTCGCGGCCACGGTGTTCCTGTTCACGCTGGTGCTGTCCGGGTTCTTCGACGCGATGGGCACGATCACCAGCGTCTCCGACGAGGCCGGGCTGTCGAAGAACGGCAAGGTGCCGCGGATGGGCCGGATCCTGCTGGTCGACGGTGCGGGCGCGATCGCCGGCGGCGTCACCGGCTCCTCGCCGAACACGGTCTTCCTCGAGTCCGCGGCCGGCGTCGGGGAGGGCGCCCGGACGGGCCTCGCCAGTGTCGTCACCGGGCTGCTGTTCGCCGGGACGCTGCTGTTCACGCCCCTGGCCGGGGTCGTCCCGGCCCAGGCCGCGGCGCCCGCGCTGGTCGTCATCGGCGGCATGATGGTCGCCCAGTGCCGCAACATCCCGTGGCACGACCCGGACTACACCATCCCGGTGTTCCTCACCGCCGCGCTGATCCCGTTCACCTATTCGATCACCAACGGCGTCGGCGCGGGCCTGATCGCGTTCGTGCTGATCAAGATCGGCCGCGGCAAGTGGCGCGAAGCCGGCTGGCTGCTTTCCCTGCTGGCGCTGGTGTTCGCGGTGTACTTCGCCGTCGACGGCGTCGAAGCCCTCTTCCGTTAGGAGTTCCGATGGCCTTGATGTTCTTCAACGGCGGCGCCATGCGTGGCGAGCCCCTGCACCACCTGCTCGACGGATCGCCGTTCGTGTCGAGCGCCAGGACCGCGCCGAAGTACCGGTTCTACGCCGTCGGCGAGCAGTGCCCGGCGCTGTACCCGGTGTCGCACGGCGGCGCGGAGGTGACCGGCGAGGTGTACGACGTCTCGCTGGACGCGTTGCGGGACAAGGTACTCCCGTCCGAGCCGCACGAGCTGGAGCTGGGTGTGGTGGAGCTGGCCGACGGCAGTTCGGCGTTCGCGATGCTGCTGCGGCGGCCCTACACCTCGCACGTCGCCCTGCGCGACATCACCGAGGTCGGCGACTGGCGGGCGTACAAGGCGAGCGTGTGAAGGTCCTCGTCGCGCCGGACAAGTTCAAGGGGTCGCTGACCGCGGCCGAGGTGGCGTCGGCGGTGGCCCAGGGCCTCGCCGACGTCCACCCGGCCCTCGCGGTGCGGTGCCTCCCGGTGGCGGACGGCGGTGACGGCACGGTCGACGCCGCTGTCGCCGCCGGCTTCCGCCGGGTGCGGGTGCCGGCGCGCGGCCCGACCGGGTGGCCGTTGACCGCTTGTTACGCGGTGCGCGGCGACACGGCCGTCGTCGAGCTGGCCGAGGCGTCCGGGCTGCACCGGCTGCCCGGCTCGCCTGAGCCGCTCACCGCCACCAGCGCGGGTACCGGCGACGTCATCGCGGCCGCCCTGCGCGCGGGCTGCCGCCGGATCGTGCTCGGCGTCGGCGGCAGCGCCTGCACCGACGGCGGCGCCGGGATGCTGGCCGCACTGGGCGCCCGGCTCCTGGACGGCGCGGGCCACGAGCTGCCACCGGGCGGCGCGGCCCTGAGCCGGCTCGCCGCGCTCGACCTGTCCGGTCTGGACCCACGCTTGTCCGAAGTGGACATCGAGCTGGCGAGTGACGTCGACAACCCGCTGTTCGGTCTCCGTGGCGCCGCGTTTGTCTACGGACCGCAGAAAGGGGCGGTGCCGGACGACGTCGAAGTGCTCGACGAGGCGTTGCGGCACTGGGCGTCCCACGCCGGTCCCGAGTACGCCGACCGGCCGGGCGCGGGTGCGGCCGGGGGAGTGGGGTTCGCCGCGTTGGCGGTGCTCGGCGCCCGGATGCGGCCCGGGATCGCGCTCCTGCTGGACCTGCTCGGCTTCGACGACGCGCTGGCCGGGGCCTCGCTGGTCATCACCGGCGAGGGATCACTGGACCAGCAGACGCTGTCCGGGAAGGCTCCGGCCGGCGTCGCCCGGGCCGCGGCGGACAAGGGCATCCCGTGCGTCGCCGTCGCCGGGCGTTGTCAGCTGTCCGCGGAGGAGCTTCCGGGCGCGGGGCTTTCGGCCGCGTACGCGCTGACGGACCTCGAGCCCGACCCGGCCCGTTGCATGGCCGACGCCTTCACGCTGCTGCGCCGGCTGGCCCACCGGGTCGCCGTGGACCGGCTCTGAACAGCTGTTACTCCGGTTTTGTTATCATCGGAACCATGGCGACGAAGACGGCGGCGGACACCCGCGTGCGGATCCTCGAGGCCGCGGCGGCCCTGCTGGTCGCCGAGGGCCGCGACGGCTTGTCGACCCGGGCGGTGAGTGCGGCCGCGGGCGTCCAGCCGCCGGCGCTGTACCGGCTCTTCGGCGACAAGGACGGCCTGCTCGACGCGGTCGCGGCGTACGGCTTCGACGAGTACCTGGCGAGCAAGCGCGAGCTGGGCTCGACCGGCGACGCGGTCGAGGACCTCCGGCGCGGCTGGGACCTGCACATCGAGTTCGGCTTGTCCCGCCCGGAGTTCTACGTGCTGATGTACGGCGACGCCCGCCCGGGCCGCACCTCCCCGGCGGCGCGGGAGGCCGAAGCGATGCTGCAGGCCATCGTCGCGAGAGTCGCCGAAGCGGGACGGCTGCGGGTGAGCGTCGAACGCGCGGCCCGGCTCGTCCACGCGACCGGGATGGGTGTGGTGCTGACCCAGATCGCGACGCCGGTGGCCGAACGCGATCCCGAGCTCTCGGCGACGGCCCGGGAGACAGTGCTGGCCCGGATCCTGACCGACGCGACAGCGCCGTCGGGCGCGGACGACCTCGCGGGCCGCGCGATCGCCCTGCACGCCGGCCTCCCCGCGGCAACAGCGTTGACCGAGGCCGAGCGGGTGCTGTTGTCCGAATGGCTGGACCGCATCGCAAACGCCTGACCGCCGCCCCGCACTGGCCAACACGCTGCCCGGAGTGGCCAACACGCGGGGGATGGGGGTTCCCGCGTCGGCGTGGGTGCCGTGTCGGCCGTTCTCGTCGTCGTGTTGGCCACTCCGGTGGAGCGTGGGGAACGGCTGGGTCGGCGATCGGCGCAGGGCTGGATCGGTTCAGAACTATCGGACATTGCCTGTCATCGCTCCGTGGCTCAATATGTTGCGGCCAACAACATATTGCGACAACGACGTCGGAGGGTCCCGATGATCAGGTGGAAAGCCGTCCTGGCCTGCGCCGGAGCGAGCGTCTTGCTCGCCGGAGCCGTACCCGGCACGGCCCTCGCGAGCGGCACGGCGACCGACTGCTGCGGCGGTGGGGCGTCCTGGGCCACGGGCAACAAATCCGCCCTCGGCACCTCGGCGACGACGGCGAGCCCGGTGTGGTTCACCGTCGCCAACGGCGTGACGTCGGAGGTGTTCTACCCGCGCGCCGACGTCCCGAACATGCAGGACATGCAGTACGTCGTCACCGACGGGACCAGCTTCGTCGACCTGGAACGCGACGCCACGAACCACGTCGTCACGATGCCCGACGAGAAGGCGCTGCAGTACACCGTCACCAACACCGCCAAGAGCGGGAAGTACCGGATCACCACCGACTACATCACCGACCCGGCCCGCGCCACGCTCGTCACGAACACCCGCTTCCAGTCTCTCGACGGCGGCAGCTACCGGCTCTACCTCCTGGCCAATCCGTCGATGGCCGGCGGCGGCGCCCACGACAACGCCTGGTGGGATGGCAGCGGTCTCCTCGCGAGCGGCACCGAGACGCTGTTCGGCGGCGCGGCCACCACCGTCGTCTCGGCGCTGCGCGTCTCGACCGGGTTCACCGCGCACGACAACGGCTATACCGGCGCCGGCAGCGACTGCCTGACCGACCTGCGCGCCGACAAGACCTTGAACAACCAGTTCGACAACATCGCCGGCACCGGCAATGTCGTCCAATGTGGACAGATCCCGGTCGGCGCGGACACGACGTTCACCGTCGCCCTCGGTTACGGCGGCACCGCGGCGGCGGCGACGTCGGCCGCGAGCGGGTCGCTGAGCAGCGGTTTCGCCGCCACCTCGAGTGCCTACCGCTCCGGCTGGAACTCCTATGTCGGCAGCCTGAAACCCGCCCCCACCAGCGTTTCCGGGGACACCCAGCGCCGTCGCGCCTATTACGTCGCGGCGATGGCGCTCAAGACCGCCGAGGACAAGCAGCACCCGGGCGCGAGCGTCGCGGGCCTCGCGACGCCGTGGGGCGACTACACCAACGGCGATCAGCTCAACGACGGTTACCACCGCGTCTGGGGCCGTGACCTCTACCAGCAGGCGACCGGCCTGCTCGCCGCCGGCGACACCGCGCAGGCCAAGCGGATGGCCCAGTTCCTGTGGAACTCGCAGTGGATCGGCAGCCCGACCGCGGGTGACGGCGTGACCTATCCGGCGGGTTCGTTCCCGCGCTACAGCCCGGTTTCCGGTGTCGCCGGGGCGAGTGCGCAGCAGCTCGGCTGCTGCGAACAGCTCGACCAGGACGCCGACGCGATCCTGCTGGCCTGGCTGACCGGCGTCACCGACGCCTCGACCTACGCGAAGGTCAAGACGACGGCGAACCACATCGTCGCGACCGGGCCGGACACCACCGAGCGGTGGGAGGAGCAGTACGGCAAGTCGCCGTCGTCGATCGCCGCCGAGATCGCCGGGCTCGTCGCCGCGGGCGCGATCGCGCGGGCCAACGGGGACACCGCGAGCGCGACGTCGTGGGAGTCCACTGCGGACTCGTGGCGCAACTCCCTGGCCGGCTGGACGGTCACGACCTCCGGCTACTGGGGCGGCCACACGTACTACGAACGCCTCGACCGCAGCGGCAACCCGAACGACACCGGCACGATCTGTTTCGACGAAGGCTGCTTCTACGAGCACGACGTTACCGATTTCGGTTTCCTCGACCTGGTGCGCCTGGGCGTCCGCCCGGCGAACGACCCCACGATCGCGAACTCGGTCGCCCCGACCGCCGCCGCGTCCGACGGCAACTCGACGGTGCAGGTGACCTTGCCGAACGGCGACGTCTACTTCCACCGCTACGCCCACGACAACTACGGCGAGAGCACGTCGAACTGCACGGGCTGGCCCGCGGGCGGCGCGCAGCGGTTCGGGCGGCTGTGGCCGGTGCTGTCGGGGGAGCGCGGCCAGTACGAACTGGCCAACGGCCGGTCGGCGGCGGTCTACCTCAAGTCGATGGCGGACTCGGCCAACGACGGCTACTTCGTCCCGGAGCAGGTCTGGGACCGCGCCGACGTCGGCTGCTTCGGCCTCGGCCGCCCGACCGGCAGCGCGGGCCCGTTGATGTGGGCGGAGGGCCAGTACCTCCGGCTCGCGCAGAACATGGACGCGGGCCACAACCTCGACACGCCGTCGATCGTCAAGGCCCGCTACGGCACCTGAGCACCCAGTTTCCGGGCCCGGGTCAGCAGTTTCTCGACCCGGGCCCGCAGCTCGGGCGTCTCCCGGCCGAGGTCCGGCAGCAGCAACGCGTAGTCCGACACCAGGCTCCGGTAGCCGCGGCCGAACTTGCTCGCGCTCTTCTCCCGCGCGTAGCGCTTGTCCAGGTCGATGATCTCCTGGGCCAGCACGGCCGCGGCCGCCGACAGTTCCGTCCGCGCGTCCGCTTCCGCGTCACGGCGTTCCTGGCGGGCCAGGGCCGTGCGCGCGGTCCGGCGGGCGGCGAGGTAGAGCGCCAGCGAGCCCAGCACCACGGCCACGACCGCGGCGGCGGCGACCAGGTAGCGCGGCAGCGACGGGCTGACCGTGCGGCCGCCGTCGGGGATCGCGCCGGAGTGCACCAGCAGGTCGTAGTTGACGACCAGCACCTTCAGCGCGTCCACCGGGCGGTCGGCGAAGGCGTCGATGCCGTTGCCGATCATCGTTTCCGCGACGAAGGCCTTGCCGAAGTTCTCGTCGTCGCTCCCGGGCAGCCGGGAGCAGCCGTACTTCTCGAAGTCGTCGCCGTCGCGGCTGAGCATCACGGCCAGGGTGCCGTCGACCGCGCCGCCCAGGCTGTCGCACGCGTCGCTCAGGTCCGCGCCCGGCGCGAGGAAACCCACGACCAGCCGCCGGTTGCCGATCACGCGTTCGGCGGCCGGCCGGTCGATCGCGACGCCGGGGGCGGCGTACACCGACGCCGTCCGCAGCTGCCGGGCGACCGGCCCGTCGAACACCCCCGCCGACCACACCGCCCAGCCCGCCAGCACGAGGCAGCCGAGCACGGCGATCCCGAACGCGGAACGGAAAAAGCGTTTCACGCGAGCCTCCCCCGCAGGAACTCGGCCGGCCGGTACTCCGGGCGGCCCAGCAACCCGGCCGTGGTGTCCAAATCGGACTCGGCCGCGTCGAGCAGGCCGTGCACGTGCCTGTCCGGCAGCTTCTTGTCGAACGCCTCGCGCGCCGCCGTCAGCTGGGTGATCCCGCGGGTGAGCGACGCGGCCGACGCGCCGCCGGTGAGCCCCGAGATCTCGACGGCGAGCGCGGTCAGCCCGGCCAGGCGGGCCGGCACCCGGGTGCCGGCGGGCCGGCCCGGCCGCGTCATCCGGCGGGCCGAAAGGGCGAGGAACCCGACCGCGCAGGCGGCGAACAGCCACGGCAGCGCGGGCAGCGCGACCCGGAGCGGGTCGAACGGGGTGTAGGGCAGCGGGCGGTCGAACAGCCCGGCGTAGCGGATGGCCGTGACGCGGTTGAGCCAGGCGCCCAGGACGTTGCGCTGCGGGTAGGCGTAGGTGCTGAGCCGGTCGGCGAACTGGCCGTAGAAGCTCGCGGTCGCGACGTCGGCGAACGCGGCGGCCGACGGGCCGTCGTACTCGACCCACTGGCCGTACATCACCACGATCGGCCGGCCGGGGAACTCCTTCGCCAGCGCCGGGCCGAAGCGGACGAGCGGCTGCCCGGCCGGCTGCTGCGGCAGAGCGACGTACAGCGGCTGTGCGCCGGGGAACGCGGCCGTCGTCGCGGGCGGATCCTTCAGCGTCGCGCCCGGGGCGATGAACCGGCCGGTGCCGCGCAGCTGCGCGGTGACGTCGGCGAGCTCGCCGGCGTTCGGGTCGCGCCGGGCGAGGGCCGGCTGGTCCGGCGCGTCCGGCTGGTGGTTCAGGTGGGCGGCCAGGGTGGTCAGCGACTCCGTGACGTCACCGGTGGCGAACTGGTGGATCCACTCGGACGCGCGGTCGGGCGAAGCCTGCAGCGCCCCGCCGGTGACCTCGGTGCCGATCACCTGGACGGTCGCGTCCTCGACGTCCTTCACCCGGGCGCGGGCGTCTTTCGGCAGGCCGGGCGGCGCCACGACGACGCGGACGCCGGCGCTGCCGGCCGCGGCCTTCACCGCCTGGTCGTCCCAGGTCGCGATCGCCCCGGGCAGCCGCACGACGGGGGAGTCCTTGACCATCGCCGTCAGCTGCTCGGCCGAAGGGACGGTGGCGCCGCTCAGCTCGCCGGCCGACCCCTCGGGGATCGGGTCGCTCGCCGCGGGCGCCTGCCCGTAGCTGACGTCGGTGCTCTGCTGCTGCACCAGGAGGAACGTCACGAGCACGGCCCCGGCGACGGCGAGCAGGATCCAGCGAATCCGGTCAGCCACGGGCGGCCGCCCGCCAGAGCGCGTCGGCCCGCCGCGCGTGGTCCCGCGCCGCCCGGGCCGCTCGCGGACCGCCCTGCGCGGCGGCGATGGTCTCGGCGCGGGCCAGCAGCTGCTCGGCTTCGGGCTGGGGGTCCGTCGCGGCGTCCCGGCTCACCCCGGCGCTGTCGATCGCGGCCCGCGCGGCCGACCAGGCGGTCCGCCGGCGCAGGTCCCGCTCGCGCAGCCGCGGCACGGCGACCACCCCGGACCCGGCCGCGACGACCAGCACCGCGGCGAGCACCCACACCACCCACGTCATCCGGTCCACCTTCGAGCCTTGATCTTCGCCGAGGAGATCATTCTGGCGGTCCGGCCCCGCGAATGTGACAACGTTGCCGCATCGTGTCCCAGGTGGCTCCGACCGGACCGGCGCGCCCCCTCGGCGTGCCGGGCCGGCCGTCACCGGACCAAGTGGACGGTCTTCGCCGCCGGGACGAACGTCGCTTTCTGCCCGCGCGTCAGGGTGACGCTGTCCGTCTCCAGGCCGTCGCCGAACGCGACCAGGCGGTCCGACTCGACCTCGACCGTCAGCGGTGCCGAGGTCAGCTCGCCTTCGGTGTGCGACGTCCCGGTCGTCGGCGACGGCCACGCCTCCCGGACGAACCAGACCAGCCGGGCCTCGCCGGGGGACGGCAGGCGCAGCGGGCTGCGGCGTTCCTGCCACACCGAGCCGCACCAGCCGGTCGCGCCGGTGCCCGTGCCGACCAGGATTCCCGACGACGCCTGGCGTTCCGCCGGCCCGCCACCGACCCCCAGCCGGTAGCGGGCCGTCTGGTGCCCGGCGTGCCCGAGGTAGATCTCGTTGAGCGCCAGCAGCCGCTGGCCGTCGTCCGCGGCGAACTCGGCCATCGTCCGGTGCTCGGCGTTCCCGGTGGCGCGCACCAGGTCCGCGACCGCGGCGGCCGGGTGCCGCACCAGGACCCCGGGCGCGCCCGGCGCGATCCCGATGACCGGCTGGCCGTCGAGGTACTTGGCGACGTTGGCGATCAGCCCGTCCTGCCCGACCACGACGACGACGTCCTCGGGGGTGAACAGGAACCGCGAGAGGTCGCCGCGTTCGACGTCGCCGCGTCGCCAATCGAGCGGGATCGCCGCCGACGCCGCGGACAGAGCCGCACGCACGGCCGCGTCCGCCTCGGTCACCTCCGCCAGGTCCCGGCCGCGCGTGCGCAGGAAGAACTCCGCCTGGCCGCGGGTGCCGTGCCGGGCGAGCAGCTCGTCCAGCTCGGTGCGCCGGTGCACCAGCACGACGCGCGGGGCGAGGCTCACGACCGCACGCCCAGCTTGGTCAGCAGCGGCGTGAGCAGGTCCGGCGTGAGCACCAGGCTGTCGATCTGCGGCAGGTTCCCGGCCAGCTCCTTGAGCGCCAGCCCGGTGAGGACGCCTTCCGGGAGGTCGCGGTAGGCCGCCAGCCGGGCCGCCTCACCGGCCGCTTCCGCTTCGCCGAGCGCCCGCTTGCCGTCGGCCTTGACCTGCGTCAACCGCTCCTCCCGCGACGCCTGCGCCTCGGTGTCGATCCGGTTGGCCTGCGCGGCCTCTTCGGCCTGCCGCCGGGCGTTCGCGCCGCGCTGGGCAAGCAGCTGCTCTTCGCGGCGGGCCAGCTCGATCTGGCTCTGCAGCTCGTTCTCGCTGATCGCCCGCTCGCGCTCCACGGCCAGCGCGCGCCGCTCGAACGTCGCCCGGTCGGCCTCCTGCTGCACCTTCTCCCGCGCCGTCGTCTGCAGCGCTTTCTCGACCTCCGGCTCGGCGCGGATGGAGACGACGCGGACGTCGAGCACCGCCGAGCCGGTCTGCGAGACGCGGGTGTCCTCGTCGGCGAGCGCGGCGCGGATCCGGTCGCGGACCGCGCCGACGCCGTCGACGAGCGCGGTGGCCAGGGGAGTGCGGGTGAGCACCTCGACCGCGTACTGCTGGACGTTCTCGGTGAGCAGCCCGCTGATCTGGGCCAGGGGGTCGCTTCTCCAGCGCCCGGTGTCGGGGTCGATCGAGAAGTCGATCCGCTGCGCGGCCAGCGCCGGGTCCACGATCCGGAAGGTCAGCGCGAGCTGCACGGTGACGTCCTGGAAGTCGGCCGTGCGGGCGTGGAACAGCAGCGGCAGCTCGCGGTCGTCGACCGGCACCTCCGAGACGACCGCGGTGAGCGGCCGGTACCAGAACGACAGCCCGAGCCCGTCGTGCGCGAGCTTGCCGCGGCGGTAGTGGCGGATGTGCACGGTCGGGGCGCCGCGCAGGTGCCGGAACCCGAACCGGCGGTTGATGTCGGCCATCTGGAGCCTCCTCTTATCGTCGAGATGACGATATGGGGTCGACGGCCTAATCGTCAAGCTGACGATTACCGGCTAAGGTGGTGGCATGGGTCACCCGCCGTTCGCCGTCACCGCCGACCTCGTCGTGCTCACCCTGACCGGGGACGAGCTGTGCGCCCTCGTGGTGCGCAGGGGAGTGGAGCCGTTCCTCGGCGGCTGGGCGTTGCCCGGCGGCTTCGTCCGGGAGGACGAGGACCTCGAGGAAGCGGCCCGCCGCGAGCTGGCGGAGGAGACGGGCCTGGCGCCCGGCACCGTCCACATCGAACAGCTCGCCGGCTACGGCGCCCCGGACCGCGACCCGAGGATGCGCGTCGTCACGGTGGCCTACCTGGCGCTGGCCCCCGACCTCCCGACCCCGCGCGCGGGCACCGACGCCGCGGAGGCCCGCTGGGCCCCGGTCCGCTCGCTGGCCGCCGAAAAGCTGGCCTTCGACCACGACCGGATCCTCGCGGACGGCTTGGAGCGAGCCCGCGCGAAGCTGGAGTACTCACCGCTGGCGACGGCGTTCTGCCCGCCGGAGTTCACGGTCGCCGAGCTGCGCCGGGTCTACGACCTGGTCTGGGACACCCGCCTCGACCCCCGCAACTTCCACCGCAAGGTGACGGGCGCGGACGGGCTCCTGGAACCGACCGGCCGCACGACCACCCGCGACGGCGGGCGCCCGGCGCAGCTGTACCGGCGCGGGAAGGCGGAACTGCTGTACCCGCCGATGCTGCGCGCCTGACGCACGTCTGCCGGAGTTCGATGACCTGACGCCTGACCGGCGGTCGCCCGGCGAAATCGGGTGGCGCACGCACATGCTCCTGGAGAGTCGCCGCCGAACACTGGTTGCGGTCAGGCCGCTCGCGCGGGCACGAGCCGGCGGGCCGCGGACACCAGCGGCAGCAGGCGCGTGCCGAGGTTGCGGGCCACGAGACCCCTTCGCGTGGCCGGGATCAGCATGGCCGCGGCCGCGGAGACGTTGCGCTGCTTGGGTTCCACCAGCTTGCGGTGTTCGGCTTCGTACCGCCGGAACGCCGCCGCCGGGTCGGCCGGCGTCCGGCCCAGCTCCTGCGCCAGCGTGTACGCGCCCGCCATCGCCAAGGTCGAACCGTCGCCGAAGAGGGAGACGCACGAAGCGGCGTCGCCTGCCAGGACGACCCGGCCCGTGGCCCAGCGGTCCATCCGGACGCGGCTCACCGAGTCGAAGTACAGGTCGTCGGCGTCGCGGACCTGCTCCAGCAGGCCGGGCACGCGCCAGCCCGCGCCGGCGTACGCCTCGGCGAGCATTTCCTTGTGCCGCGCGGTGTCCCGGTAGTCGAACCCCGGCACCTCGGCGCCGCGGAACATGAACGCCGCGATCGCGTGGCCGCGTGCCGGGTGGACCGCGACCGCCCGGCCCGGCGAGTTGTACATGACCAGCTCGGTGCGGTCGGCGGGCGGCTCGGCCAGCGGCAGCGTCGCGATGTAGACGCCCATGTGCTCGACGAACGCCGCCTCCGGCCCGAACGCCAGCCGCCGCACCCCCGAGTGCAGGCCGTCCGAGCCGATCACCAGGTCGAAGCGCCGCGGAGTACCTCGCTCGAAGGTGACGTCGACGCCGCCGTCGTCCTGGTGCAGCTCGGTGATCGAGTCGTGGAAGACGAACTCGGCGCGGTCCGCCGCCGTCTCATAAAGGATCGCCGCGAGATCCGTGCGCGACAGTTCGACGTCGTCGCCGCTGCCCAGCACGCTCGTGGCCACCCGGCCGGTGCGCCGGCCCGCGTCGTCGACGAACTTCAACGCCGTGACGTCGGTGCTCGCTTCGCGCAGCTTCGCGGTGATGCCCATTTCGGCCGCTACGTGCGTGGCGGGCCCGCGGACGTCGACCGGGCTGCCGCTCGAGCGCAACCCGTCGGCGCGTTCGACCACGGTCGGCCGGTAGCCCGCGCGGGCCAGCCAGTAGGCCAGTGTCGGCCCGGCGACGCCGGCGCCGGAGATCAGTACCGTCTGCTCGTTCATGGTGGACCCCCTGGATGATGTTCCTGACCATCGGTCAGTCGTGACGGTACGCCACTGTCCGGCGGTCAGGCAAGCGGCTAGGCTCGGGGGATGACGGAGGCCGACACCCGTGCCCGGATCCTGCGCGCCGCGCTCGAAGAGTTCTCGGAGCGCGGCTACCACGCGACGTCGGTGCGTGAGCTGGCCGAACGCGTCGGCGTCACCAAGACCGCGGTGCTCTACCACTTCCCCGGCAAGGCCGACATCGTCACGGCGCTGGCCGAGCCGCTGCTCGACGACCTCGAGGCGACGATGGAGAAGGCCGAGACCGCCGCCGACCCGCGCGCCGCGGCGATCGAGGGCGTCCTCGGCGTGTGGCTGAGCCACCGCTACCTGCTGCGGATGAACCTGCGGGACCTCGGCCTGACGGCGTCGAAGGCGGTGTTCGAGCGCTTCCGCGACGGCATGCTGAAGGCGAACGTGCTGGTCGCGGGCCCGGACGCGGATTTGGCGGCCCAGGTCCGCGCGGCACAGGCGATCGCGATGCTCAGCGACCCGGTGGTCCTGTTCGCCGACGCGCCGGTCGAGGAACTGCGCGTCGCGGTCCTGGACGGCGTGGCCCGGCTGTTCGGCACCCCGCCGACGTCACGCGGCCGCCGGGGCCGGCCGAGCGTGATGAGCCCCGAGACGATCGAGACAGCCCACCGCCTGTACGACGCCGGCCACCCGGCAGCCGACATCGCGACGGCGCTGGGCGTCTCCCGCGCGACGATCTACCGGCACCTGCCGGACGCGGAATAGTGAGACGACTTATGAGACTTATTGAGACGGCGCGGCGGCCGGGTCCACGGCGACCTCGATGGCGGGCAGCGCGGAGAGCTGCTCGGCCGTCATCCGCTCGGCGGCCGTGAACACCTTCTGCTGCTGCTCCTTGATCCGCTCGTCGACCAGGCGGCTCAGCTCGAAGGCCAGCCGGCCGGTCTGGCGGACCGTCACGTCGTCCACCAGCGGCCGCAAGGCGGAGGTGATGACGATGCCCGCGGCCTTACCGGCCTCGGATTGTGAGACGCCGACCGAGTAGTCCTCACGCGGATTGACCGCGCCGTCGATCGCGAAGTCGCGGATCCGGCCGAGCAGTTCGTGCCACTCGGCGACCTCGCCCGGCACCTCGGTGGCCTTGACGTCCTCGACGGTCAGGCCCATGCCGCGGTCACCGGTGCGGAAGCAGCGCGCGTACGAGTTCAGCGCGGACACCCACAGCGCCTCGACCAGCACGGCGTCCAGCCGGCCCGGGGGCCGTTCGAGCTCGGCCACCAGCCGTTCGCAGCACTTCAGCGTGAACTGCAGGTCGTCGAAGATCCCGACGAGATCGGCCAGGCCCAGGGCACCGGGCGTCGCCAGCAGCCGGGCGCTCGAAGGGGCGGTCGTGGGCTGGGTCATCCGGGACGCTCCTGTCGCTCTGAACCTCCACCACACCGCATCCGGCGCGCCCCGGCGGTCTCAATTTGCGACACCGAAGCTCAGCGTGAACTCCGTCTTCCGCGCCACCAGCCGGTACCGCGGCAGCACCCCCGGCCCGCAGGACGCCGAGCCGAGGCCGTGCTGGGCGACGTCGAGGGTCAGGTGCACCAGGTCGCCCGCCGTCAGATCGGGCGTGTGCCGCGCGGCTTCGAGCGCGGCCGCCGTCCAGCGGCGGGCGGTGAAGTCGAACGACGGGTCGCCGTCGACGCGGATCCCGGTGCCTTCCGCGTCCGTCAGGCGCAGCCAGCGGACGTCGACGCGGTTGCCGTTCTCCTGCGGGAAGACGTACGGCGTCTGCAGGCCGTCGACACTGCGGGAGAACCGGCCGATCCGGGCCGCCTGGCGGCTGTCCGGGTACGCCTCGCCGGGGCCGCCGCCGAACCACTCCGCCGTGCCCAGCGAGCCGGGGACCGCCATCGTCAGGCCGAGCCGGGGGAGCGTGCCCTCGAGTCCGTCGGGCGTGATCTCGACGCGCAGCCGCAACCCCTCTTCGAGAGCCGTCCACGTGTAGTCCGCGAACAGCCCGAATGCCTGAGCGGGCGGCGCGACCCGGGTGCGCACGACCAGGTCGTCCCCGTCGGCGTCGACGGTGATCACCCGGTGCTGCAACCGGTGCAGTCCCGCCGCCAGCCACTCCGAAGCCGACTCGGCGCGGTCGTTGTCCGTGGTCGCCCGCCAGACGTCGAGCCGCGGCCCGTGCACCGGGTGGCCGCCGAGCGCGGTCATGCGGCCCGTCACGGGGTCGAACTCGCCGGCACCCAGCAGCAGCCGGCTTGCGGTGCGGAACACCGGGCCGCGACGCGCCGGTCGCTCGACGGCGGGCGCGGGCGACACCGGCAGCTGACCCAGCCGACGACGTGGCCGGCCGGCGCCCACGCGGCCGCCGATGTCAGCGACGCCGAAACCGTCAGCCAGGTTTCCCCGCCGGTCACGGGCAACCGGGGGAGGGGAACGCCGACGCTCTGTCCGGAGTGGACGACAGGGACGTCGAGAACGCCGTCCGCGACAGTGATCCCCTCGTCCTCCAGGACCCAGGTGAAAGTGAGGTGCGCGGTGCTCACGAAGTCGTAGTGGTTCGACACCCGGATCCCGTCAGGGCCGGTTTCGATCCGGACCGGCTCGATGATCTTGGCGAACTCCCCAAGGCCCGGCGACGGCGTCCGGTCGGGGAAGACGAGCCCGTCGATGACGAAGTTGCCGTCGTGGATCGTCTCGCCGAAGTCGCCGCCGTAGGCGAAGTGGTCACCGGCGAGGAGGCCGTGGTCGAGCCACTCCCAGACGAACCCGCCCTGGCAGTTCGGGTACCGCTCGAACAGCTCCCGGTACTCCAGCAGGCCGCCCGGGCCGTTGCCCATCGCGTGCCCGTATTCGCAGAGGAGGAACGGCAGGTCACGCCGCCGCGCGTTGCCGTCCTCGCGGAGCCCGATCGACTCGACCTCGGCGTGGGTCGCGTACATCCGGCTGTGGACGTCCACATAGGAGCACTCGTGGTCGCCCTCGTAGTGCACCGGCCGGGTCGGGTCGCGGTGGCGCGTCCACTCGGCCATCCGCTCGAGGTTCGGCCCGGTGTGGCTCTCGTTGCCGAGCGACCAGAGGATCACGCTCGGCCGGTTCTTGTCCCGCTCGACCGTGCGCCGCATCCGGTCGAGGTAGGCGTCGGCCCACAGCGGCTCGGCGCTCGGGTTGCCCTCCCAGTCCAGCGGTCCGAAGCCGTGCGTCTCCAGATCGCACTCGTCGATCACCCACAGCCCGTACTCGTCGCACAGCTCGAGGAACGCCGGGTCCGGCGGGTAGTGACTGGTCCGGACGGCGTTGACGTGGTGCCGCTTCATGAGCAGGACGTCGGCCAGCGCGACGTCGCGCGGCACGACCCGGCCGGTGCGGGGGTGGTGCTCGTGCCGGTTCACCCCGCGCAGCAGCAGCCGGCGGCCGTTGACCTTCAGCTGCCCGTCGTCGATCGTCACGGTCCGGAACCCGATCCGCACCGGAACCCGCTCGGCCGCCGTGGACAGCGAGCCGTCGTACAGCCGCGGCGACTCCGCGCTCCAGGGCTCGACCGGCAGCGCCAGCGGTAACCCGGCCGGGTGATCCGACACCCCCAACTCGGGGATGCTGAGCAGCGCGTCGGCGTCGGTCTCGACGCGGACCGTGCCGAGCCCGGTGGTGTGGTCGTAGTCCGCGCGGACCCAGTAGTCGCCGATCCCGCCGGCCGGCCGGGCCAGCAGGGTGACGTCACGGAAGATCCCGGACAGCCACCACATGTCCTGGTCTTCGAGGTAGCTGCCGGCCGACCACTGGTGCACGCGCACGGCCAGGACGTTGTCCCGCGGCCGCAGCAGCGGCCCGACCTCGAATTCCGACGGCAGCCTGCTGCCCTTCGTGACGCCGAGTTCGGTGCCGTTGAGCCAGATCCGGGCACACGAGTCGATCCCGTCGAAGCGCAGCACCGCGGGCCCGGCGGGCCACGACGCGGGCAGGTCGAACCGCCGCCGGTGGTCACCGGTCGGGTTGTCCGACGGCACGTGCGGCGGGTCGACCGGGAACGGGTAGTGCACGTTCGTGTAGGCGGGTTTGCCGTACCCGTGCAGCTGCCACATCGACGGGACCGGCAGCTCGTCCCACGCCGAGTCGTCGAAGTCGTCACGCTCGACGCCGGCCGGCGCGGCGGCGACGGCGGGGGAGAGCCGGAACCGCCAGGTGCCGCTCAGCGACAGGGCCGGGGCGTCGGAGGTGAAAGCCGCGCGCGGCGGCACCGAGCCGTGGCCGGGGGCCGGGTCTTCAACGTACGACATGACGTCCTTTCAGCCCTTCATGGCGCCGGCCGTGCGGGCGACGTCGTGGATCCCCACCCGCCGACGACCGAGTATGCCCCGCCGGGGGCTCGGACGCGTGAAGGCCTCCTCTCGGCTCGGGGTTGCCGTCGAGGAGGCCTTCACCCACCCGGCCGTTACTCGGCCGGGACGCGTTCGCGGCGTTTCGAGATGACCCGCCAGCCGACCACCAGCACGATCGCCAGCACCGGGATCGAGTAGAACGCGATTTTCTCGGCGCCGTCGGAGAAGCCCATCAGCACCACCACCAACGCGAGGAACGCCAGGGTCGCCCAGCCGGAATACGGCGCCCACGGCATCCGGTACGACGGCCGTTCCAGCTCGCCGCGCAGGGCCGCCTGGCGGAGCCGCATCTGGCAGAAGATCAGCGTCGCCCACGTCGTGATCACGCCCAGGGACGCGATCGCGATGGCGATGTCGAACGCCTCCTTCGGCACCAGGTAGTTCAGCACCACACCGAGCAGGTAGGCGATCGAGGTGAACATGATGCCGCCGTAGGGGACGTGCCGGCGGTTCATCCGGCCGACGAACGCCGGCGCCTCGCCCTTGTCGGCCAGCGACCGCAGGATCCGGCCGGTGGAGTAGAGCCCGGAGTTGACGCTCGAGAGCGCGGCGGTGAGCACGACGGCGTTCATCACGTCACCGATGCCCGGGATGCCGAGGCGGCTGAACACCGTGACGAACGGGCTTTCGTCGCCGTTGTAGAACGGCCAGGGCAGCAGCATCGCCAGCATCAGCACCGAACCGACGTAGAACACGCCGATCCGCCAGACGACGCTGTTGATCGCCTTGGGCAGGACCTGGCGCGGATTCTTCGTTTCGCCGGCCGCGATGCCGACGACCTCGATGGCCGAGTAGGCGAAGATGACCGCCTGCAGCGTCATCAGCGCGACGCCGATGCCGGCCGGGAAGAATCCACTGTGGTCGGTCAGGTTGTGCACGCCGGCCGGGGTGCCGCCGATGTCGGCGCTGGTGAAGACCAGGCCGACCGCGGTGATCAGGAAAACGACGATGGCCAGCACCTTGACCACCGAGAACCAGAATTCGAGCTCGCCGAACAGCTTCACCGACAGCAGGTTCACGGCCAGCAGCACACCGAGCGCCACGAGCGCGGTGATCCACTGGGGCACGTCCGGCAGCCACTTGTGGACGTAGATCGCGACCGCGGTGATCTCCGCGATCCCGGTCATCGCCCAGTTCACCCAGTACATCCAGCCGGAGGCGAAGCCGGCCCACGGCCCGATGAACTTCCGGGCGTAGGTCACGAAACTGCCGGAACTCGGCTCGTGCAGCACGAGCTCGCCGAGCGCGCGCATCACGAAGTAGGCGGCCACCCCGCAGATCGCGTAGGAGAAGATCAGCGACGGGCCGACCTGGTGGAGCTTGCCGCCGGCGCCGAGGAACAGCCCGACGCCGATCGCGCCGCCGATGGCGATCATCTGCACTTGGCGGTTGCCGAGCGCTTTCGAGTAGCTTTCACCTTTTTCGGTGAGCAGCGAGGAATCCATGGTTGCCAGACGCTAGAGGCGTTAGCGGCAAGTGACCAAGCACACTAAGGAAGACTTAAGGTGTGCGAGAGATCACCTTGGCGGTTTTCCCCGTATTTCCCGTTTCGATTTGACAAGTTCACCCGCGACCCCGGTGTTCGCGCGTCGCGCGGGCCTCCTACGCTACGGCCGTGGACCTCGCGGCGCTGCTGGACCGGATCGCCGACGACGTCGCGCCCGAGGTCGGCCGCGGCGCCGTCGCGGACTACATCCCCGCCCTGGCCCGGGTCCGGCCGGGGTTCGGCATCGCGGTGGCCGATGTGGACGGTGGCGTGCACGGCGCGGGGGACTGGCTGCGGCCGTTCTCCGTGCAGAGCATGTCGAAGGTCTTCACCCTCGCCCTGGTGCTCGCCCGCGGCGACGACGTCTGGACGCGCGTCGGCCGCGAACCGTCCGGCGATCCGTTCAACTCCCTGGTGCAGCTGGAACACGAGGACGGCATCCCGCGCAACCCGTTCATCAACGCGGGCGCGCTGGTGGTGACCGACGAACTCACCTGTCACGGCGACGCGGTGGGCGCGCTGCTCGCGTTCCTGCGCGCGGAAAGCGGCCGCGCGGACATCGACATCGACGCCGAGGTCGCCGCGTCGGAGGCCGGGCACGCCGACCGCAACCGCGCGCTGGCGTACTTCATGGCGTCCTACGGCAACATGCGCAACCCGGTACCGTCCGTTTTGGACCAGTACGTCCGGCAGTGCTCGATCGCGATGTCCTGCCGCGACGTCGCGCGCTCGGCGCTCTTCCTGGCCCGCCACGGCGTCCGCAACGACGGCACCCGCCTGCTCGGGCTCAGCTCGGCGAAGCGCATCAACGCGGTGATGCTGACGTGCGGCACCTACGACGCGGCGGGCGAGTTCGCCTACCGCGTCGGCCTCCCGGGCAAGAGCGGCGTCGGCGGCGGGATCGTGGCGATCGTCCCGGGCCGCTGCGCGGTCTGCGTCTGGAGCCCGGGCCTGGACGCGCGCGGCAACTCGGTCGCCGGCGTCGCGGCCCTCGACCGGTTCACCACGCTGACCGGCTGGTCGGTCTTCTAGCGCAGGTAGTTGTAGACGCTCGCCCGCGAGATCCCCAGCAGCTCGGTCAGTGCCGGCACCGCGTTCTTCAGCTCCAGGAACCCGCGCGCCTTCACCACCCGGACCAGGTCCTTTTTCGCGGCCGACGGCAGGGTGAGCGGGGTGTGGCCGCGCTCGGCCGCGTAGTCCTCGACCAAGGCGCGCAAGTCATCGGCCGTGCGGGCCTGCAGGGTCTCGGTCAGCGGCGCCGGGTCGTCGGTGCGGGTGAGGCGGGTCAGGGCGTGGGCGGCCGAGCCGAGCAGGGAGATGTCGAGGTTGAGGCACAGCGCCGCGACGTACTCGCCGCCGGAATTGCGGATGCCGATCGACGTGCTCTTGGCCGGGCGGCCGTCGGGGAAGCGGTTCGGGTAGTTCTGCAGCACGTCGGGGAAGTCCGGGTCGGCGATGCGCGCCAGGCCCAGCTCGGTCGCCGGGTCGCCGACGGCGCGGCCGGACAACCCGCCTTCGATCGCGCGCACCGCGCGGGCCGGGTCGCGCAGGTCGTGCAGCACGACCTCGCACAGCCCGGGGAACATCCGGCCGACGGCGTGCGCGATCTTCTCCGCCTCCCGCAGCAGCAGCTCGTCTTCGGTCATCCGAGCAGCTCCCGCAGCTTGTCCGGCGCCTTGAGCCCGGATCCGGTGAGCACGACGACCGTGGTCTCGCCCGGCCGGATCACACCGCGTTCGCGGAACACGTCGATCGCCGCGGCGGCGCTCGCGCTGGTCGGCTCGGCGTAGAGACCGAGGGAGGCGAGGCGCCGGGCGGCCGCGGCGATGGCGTCCTCCTCGATCGCGGCCGTGCCGCCGCCCGAACGCCGGATCGCCGCGACGACCTCGGGGAGCCGGATCGGGTGCCGGATCGCGGTGCCTTCGGCGACGGTCGGGGCGAACGGCGGCGGCCGCCGGTCGTGGAACGCGGCGTCGATCGGGGAGCAGTTGCGGGGCTGCGCGACGAGCAGACGCGGCCGTCGCGCGATCGAACGGGCGTCGAGGAGTTCGCCGAACCCGAGGTCGAGGCCCAGCACTATGCTGCCGGCGCCGGCGACCGTGACGACCGCGTCCGGCGCGCGGAACCCCAGGTCCTCCCACAGTTCGTAGGCGAGGGTCTTGGTGCCCTGCAGGAAGAAGGGGTGCCAGTTGTGGCTGGCGTAGGTCGTCGTCGCCGAGCGGCGGACCGCCTCGGCGGCGGTGTCGTCGCGGGTGCCGGGCACAAGTTCGACGGTCGCGCCGTACGCGCGGGTCTGCAGGACTTTCGCGGCGGACGTCCCTTCGGGCGCCAGTACGGTCGCCGCGATCCCGGCGGCGGCGCTGTAGGCCGAGACCGACGAGCCGCCGTTGCCCGAGCTGTCCTCGAGGAGTTCCTTTACGCCGGCGCCGGCCAGCGCCGCGACCATGACGCTGGAACCACGGTCCTTGAAGCTGCCGGTCGGGCTGAACCACTCGAGCTTGAACCGGACCTCGCCGTCGCCCCACGGCTGCCGGACCAGCGGCGTGCAGCCCTCGCCGAGTGAGAGCGGACGCAGGTCGCCAGGCAGAGCCGCACGGTAGCGCCAGAGCGACCGGACGCCGGTGTCGACGTCGCCGGGAGCCAGGCCGGGCAGCGGGGCGACGGTCAGCGGGGCGCCGTCGTCACCCCGCCAGCGCAGTGGGTCAGCCGGGTAGCGCGCCCCCGACCGCTCGTCGGCGTACCAGTACTCCACGACCACCTCCACGCTGGACAGTTGGTCCAAGGGTAGACGACGTGTCTACGGTTACCGACAAGTACGCGAAATGTTTTCAGCTTTTTCTCAGGAAAGATCCGTAACGCGCCGGGTGAGGATTTCGATCTCGGCGCCTCGCCGGCCGGTGTCGGAGATACCGAAGGTGGCGGACTGAATACCGGGAGTCGCCCAGGTCGGCCGGGGTGCGGGGTGCCCGGGTGCGGTCGCCCGGGGCGTGTGAACACGCGGAATCCGGGGCTCCGGGGAATCCACAGTGGACTCGCAGGGGAGTGGCGGGTGCGTTTGCGCATTCGGGAAGCATTCTTCCGGACGCCCGGAAAAATGCCGGGGGAATAGTGCCCGCGTGATCCGGCGCACAGTTCCGCGCAAATGCCGTGACGGGCCCTCCGGTGTGGTCGATTTTACCGTCGCGACACTTGGTGTTGGCGTCGGGGAAACGGCGGACCCGCCGGATGGAGTGGTCCGGTGTGGGCAGTCCCGTTGCGTCCAGCGGGTGAGATGGCTTGCCCCGTCCGGAGGTGTGGGCCACGCCGACCACGGTGTATGGCCATCGTGGCGGGGCTATTGACCGCTGTACAAGGCAATCCGCACACGATCTCGGCCGGTGGTACGTGACGGCCGCGTTAAATTCTTGCGTCTCCGGCCTGGTCGCTCCCGAATTTTCTGCACAACCACCATGAATTCGTGGTGGGTTGTTGACGGAACCGGATGAACGCGCTTAAGTACTCCCCGTTACCCCATCACCCTTTCGGTTGTAGCGGGAGTTCCCATGCGTGTCTCGAAAGACGACCGCGAACCGGCCGTGCCGGTCGTCGCCGTCTCGCCGCTCGCGTGGCCTTCCGCGCGCGGGGTCGCGGCCGCCGCGCGCGGTGGCGGACTCGGCGTGCTCGACCTCACCGGCCCGGCCGGCGTCGCCGCGGAAGAGCTCGCCTTGCTGGCGGAATGGGGGCTCCCGGCGTTCGGGATCCGGCTCGCGCGCCTGCCCGCGGGCACGGACCTGCCCGAGGCCGCAAGCACCGTCCTGCTGACCGAAGACTCGCCGTGCACTGCGCGCGACTTCCCGGGACGACGGGTGCTGGCCGAGGTCACGAGCCGCGCGTCGGCCGCGCGGGCGGTCGACGGTGGCGCCCACGGCTTGATCGCCCGCGGTCACGAGTGCGGCGGCCGGACGGGTGAGCTGAGCACTTTCGTGTTACTCCAGGCTTTGCTGGCCGACGTGCCCGTCCCGGTGTGGGCGGCGGGTGGGATCGGCCCGCACACCGCGGCCGCCGCCCTCGCGGGTGGCGCGGCCGGCGTCGTCGTCGACACCCAGCTCGCGCTGCTGCCTGAGGCGGAACTGCCGTCGGCCCTGACCACCGCCGTCACCGGCCTCGACGGCTCCGAAACCGTGGTCGTCGACGGCGTCCGCGTGCTGTCCCGCCGCGGGACAGGCGTGACACCGATCCAGGCCGGGCAGGACGTCTTCCTCGCCACCCGGTTCCGCGACCGCTGGGGCACGGTGACCGCGGCCGTCCGCGGCCTCCGCGACGCCATCGGCGACGCGCTGCGCTCGGACGTCCCGGTGCTCGGCCCGGGTACCGCGGGCAGCCGCGCGTTCGGCACCACCCTGCCCCTCGCGCAGGGCCCGATGACCCGCGTGAGCGACCAGGCCGCGTTCGCCGCCGAGGTCGCCGCGGGCGGGGCGCTGCCGTTCATCGCGCTCGCGCTGTCCGGCCCGGAGCAGACCCGCGAAGTCCTGGAGCGTACGCGCGAGGCGGTCGGCGGCGCGCCCTGGGGCGTCGGCGTGCTCGGCTTCGCCGCCGACGACGTCAAGGCCGCGCAACTCGAGGTGATCCGCGAACTGCGGCCCAGCCACGCGATCATCGCCGGCGGCCGCCCGGCCCAGGCCGCGGCGCTGGAAGACGCCGGCATCGCCACCTTCCTGCACGTGCCCTCGCCCGGCCTGCTGAAGCAGTTCCTCGAAGCCGGCGCGCGCAAGTTCGTCTTCGAAGGCTCGGAATGCGGCGGTCACGTCGGCCCGCGCACCAGCTTCCCGCTCTGGGAGGCCCAGCTCGGCGTCCTCGGCGACTTCCTGGCCATCACCCCGGACGCCGCCAGTGACCTGCAGATCCTGTTCGCGGGCGGGATCCACGACGCACGCTCGGCCGCGATGGTCGCCGCCCTCGCCGCGCCGGTCGCCGCCCGCGGCGCCGCCATCGGCGTGCTGATGGGCACCGCCTACCTCTTCACCCACGAAGCCGTCGACGCCGGCGCCGTGCTCCCGCTGTTCCAGCGGCAGCTCCTGGCGGCCCGGCACACCGACCTGCTCGAAACCGCGCCCGGCCACGCCACCCGCTGCGTCCGCAGCCCGTTCACCGAGGAGTACGCGGCGCTCAAGGCCGACCTCGCCGAGCAGGGGGTGCCGAGCCGCGACGCGTGGGAGCGGCTGGAGACGCTCAACGTCGGCCGCCTCCGCCTGGCTAGCAAGGGCGTCGAGCGCGTCGGCGCCGACCTGCGCGAGGTCGGCGAAGACCGGCAGCTGGCCGAAGGCATGTTCATGGCGGGCGAGGTCGCCGTGCTGCGCTCGGCCGTCACCACGATCGCCGAGCTGCACACCGCGGTCGGGGAGGGGGCGAACGCCTTCCTGCGCGAGCGGGCCGCCGGCTTCGGCGTCACCACGCCGGAGCCGCCCGCCCCCGAACCCCTCGACGTCGCGATCGTCGGGATGGCCTGCATGTTCCCGCAGGCCCCGGACCTGGCGTCGTTCTGGGCGAACGTCCTGGCCGGCGCGGACGCCGTCACCGAAGTCCCGCCGCAACGCTGGGACACCTCCCTCTACTACGACCCCGACGGCCAGGGCGAGAAGACGCCGTCACGCTGGGGCGGGTTCCTGCCCGAGATCGGGTTCGACCCGCTGCGCTACGGCATCCCGCCGTCGTCGCTGGCCAGCATCGAACCGGTGCAGCTGCTGGCGCTCGAAGCCGCGTACCGCGCGCTCGCCGACGCGGGTTACGGCGAGCGTGCCTTCGACCGGACGCGGACGTCGGTCGTGTTCGGCGCCGAGGCGGGCAGCGACCTGTCCAACGCGATGAGCCTGCGGACCGTCTTGCCGTCCTACGTGGGCGAACTGCCGCCCGGGCTCGACGAGCGGCTGCCGAAGATCACCGAAGACTCGTTCCCGGGTGTTCTGGCCAACGTCATCGCCGGCCGGATCGCCAACCGGCTCGACCTCGGCGGCGCGAACTACACCGTCGACGCGGCCTGCGCGTCGTCGCTCACCGCCGTCGACGTCGCCTGCAAGGAGCTGACCGCCGGCACCAGCGACCTCGTCCTGTGCGGCGGCGCGGACCTGCACAACGGCATCAACGACTACCTGCTCTTCGCCTCGGCGCACGCCCTTTCCCCGACCGGGCGCTCGGCGACGTTCGACAGCGCGGCCGACGGCATCGCGCTCGGCGAAGGCGTCGCGTGCGTCGCGCTGAAGCGCCTCTCCGACGCCGAACGCGACGGCGACCGGGTGTACGCCGTGATCAAGGGCGTCGGCGCGGCGTCCGACGGGCGCGCGCTCGGGCTGACCGCACCCCGGCCGGAAGGCCAGCACACCGCGCTGACCCGCGCCTACCGCAACGCCGGCGTCTCGCCCGCGCAGGTCGGGCTGGTCGAGGCGCACGGCACCGGGACCGTCGTCGGCGACCGGACCGAGCTCGGCACGCTGACCAAGGTGTTCACCGAAGCCGGGGCCGCGCCGGGCGGCTGCACGATCGGTTCGGTGAAGTCCCAGATCGGCCACACCAAGTGCGCCGCGGGCCTCGCCGGGCTGATCAAGACGGCGATGGCGCTGCACACCGGCGTCAAACCGCCGACCCTGCACGTGACCGCGCCGAACCCGGCGTGGGACGCCGCGACCAGCCCGTTCGTGTTCCAGTCGGCGCCGCAGCCGTGGAGCGCGCCGGCCGCCGAGCGGATCGCCGGGGTCAGCGCGTTCGGTTTCGGGGGCACCAACTTCCACGTCGTGCTGGGTGCGCACGACGGCGTCCCGCCCGCCCAGGTCGGCGACGAGTGGCCGGCGGAGCTGTTCACCTTCGCCACCGACGCGGCCGCGCGGGATCTCCTGGCGCTGGTCGAGGACGTCCCGGCGGGCAAGCAGCCGTGGCGTCTGCGGGACCTCGCGCTGAGCGCGTCCCGCCGCTCGGAGGCCTCGGGCCGGGTCCGGCTGGCCGTCGTCGCGTCCGATGTGGACGAACTGGCCGGGTTGCTGCGTCAGGCCTTGTCCGGCGCCGACGCGCCGGGTGTGTACCGCGTCGGGGACTTCGAGCCGGGTGAGGTCGCGGTGCTGTTCCCCGGCCAGGGCAGCCAGCGGCCGGGGATGTTCGCCGAGCTGTTCGTCACGTTCCCCGAGCTGCAGCGCTACCTGCGGCTCGACCCGGCCACCGCCGCGACGGTGTTCGGCCCCGCCGTGTTCGGCGAACCGGAGCGGCAGGCCTTCGCCGACCGCGTCACCGACACCCGCGTCGCCCAGCCCGCGCTCGGCCTCGCCGGGCTGGCCGCGTTCCGGCTGCTGGCCCGCGCCGGCGTCCGGCCCGCGATGACCGGCGGCCACAGCTACGGCGAGCTGATCGCCCTCTCCGCGGCCGGGGCCCTCACCCCGGAAGCGCTGCTGCACGCCAGCCATGCCCGGGCCGAGGCGATCCTCGACGCGATCCCGGCGTCGGACCCGGGCGCGATGGCCGCGGTCTCGGCGTCCGCCGCCGACGTCGGCAAGGTGATCGCCGAACTGGGCACAGTCGTTCTGGCGAACCACAACTCGCCGACGCAGACCGTGATCTCCGGCCCGACCGCCGACATCGAGACGGCCGTCGGGCTGCTGCGGGCCGCCGGGCTCGGCGCGAAGCGGATCACGGTCGCGTGCGCGTTCCACAGCCCGCTGGTCGCGGCCGCGGGGGAGACGTTCGGCCGGGCCCTCGGAGCGATCGGCGTCGTCCGGCCGGCCATCCCGGTCTACAGCAACCGCACCGCGGCGCCCTACCCGGACGACGTCCGCGGCGAACTGGCCGCCCAGATCGGCTCGCCGGTCCGGTTCGTCGAGCAGATCGAGGCGATGTACGCGGCGGGAGCGCGGGTGTTCGTCGAGGCGGGCCCCGGCGGGGTGCTGGCGAAGCAGATCACCGCGATCTTCGGCGACCGTCCACATCGGACGATCGGGTTCGAGCAGCGAGGCCGCCGCGGCGTGCCGGGCTTCCTCAGCGCACTCGCCCAGCTGGCGGTGTCCGGCGTGCCGGTCGAGACGGGCTGGCTCTTCCGCGGCCGCGACGCGGTCGACGCGGCTTCGGTGCCGCGGCCGAAGCGTCCCGGGTGGACGGTGGACGGTCACCTCCTGCGCACCGCGGACGGCGTGATCCCGGCGGGTGCGCTGCGCCCGGCGGAACGGCTTCCCGAGGTCCTGGCGCCGGTTTCCCCGGTGGCGGCGGGCACCTCGGACGCGATGGTGGCGGACTTCCTGCGCACGAGCCGCGAGATGATCGCCGCCCAGCGCGACGTCCTGCTGGGCTACTTCGGCACGGACGCTCCGGCGGCGGTCGCCCAGGTCGTCGAAGTGCTCCCGGTCGCCGTCCCGGTGACTCCCGTTCCGGTGCCGGTCCGGTCCGTTTTGGACACGGTGATCGAGGTGATCGGGGAGCGGACGGGGTATCCGGTGGACATGATCGAGCCGGATCTCGATCTGGAAGCCGACTTGAGTGTGGATTCGATCAAGCGCGCGGAGATCGCGGGCGAGTTGGCGTCGCGGTTGGGTCTGGACGCCGGTGAGGACGTCGAGACGTTCGCGAAGGCCCGGACGGCAGCGTCGATCGCGGAGCTGATCGGACCGGGTGCGCCGTCGCCGGTCGCGGTGCCGGTCCGGTCCGTTTTGGACACGGTGATCGAGGTGATCGGGGAGCGGACGGGGTATCCGGTGGACATGATCGAGCCGGATCTCGATCTGGAAGCCGACTTGAGTGTGGATTCGATCAAACGGGCCGAGATCGCGGGCGAGTTGGCGTCGCGGTTGGGTCTGGACGCCGGTGAGGACATCGAGACGTTCGCGAAGGCCCGGACGGCAGCGTCGATCGCGGAGCTGATCGGGGCCGGGGCTCCGCAGCCCGTCGCGCCGGTCGCGGTGCCCGTGCGGTCCGTTCTGGACACCGTCGTCGACGTGATCGCCGACCGGACCGGATACCCCGCGGACATGATCGAGCCCGACCTCGATCTCGAAGCCGACCTGAGCATCGACTCGATCAAGCGCGCCGAGATCGCCGGTGAGCTGGCCACGCGGCTGGGGCTCGACCCGGACGGGGACGTCGAGGAACTCGCCAAGGCCCGCACCGCCGCCGCGATCGCCGGGCTCGTGGGCGGGGCACCCGACCAGCGGAGACCCGCCATCGTCGAGCCACCGCGAACCGGACCCGAACCGGTCCCGGTCAGTGCCGCAACCGCACCGCAGCCGGTCATCGTCGCGCCGAAACGCCTGGTCATGGCCGAGTTCGCCCTCGCGCCCGCCACCGCCCCCGACGTCACCGGCCGGAAATTCCTGGTCCTCGGTACCGGCGCGCTGGCCGAAGCCGTCCGGACCCGGCTGACCGCGTTGGGCGCGACAACCGAGATCGCCGACGCCGTCCGCCCGGGTTTCGACGGCGTGATCGACCTCCCCGACGCCGGGCCGGTGCTGCCCGCTGCGTTCCCGCGCTACCGCGACGCCCTCGCCGCGAACCCCGCCTGGCTGCTCACCGCCGGTCCCGGCGAAGGCCTGCGCGGCTTCTACCGCAGCGTTTCCCGCGAATACCCGCACATGATCGCCCGGGTCGTCGAGCAACCACAGGACACGAACGTCGCCGACCAGGCCGAAAAGATCGTTGCCGAGCTGTCCCCTGTGGACCGCGAGCCCGTCGTGCTCCGCGACGGCGAAAACCGCCGCGGGCTCCGGCTGGCCGAGGAGAGCCTCGGCCTGCTCGGCAGCAGCGGCGCCGGGCCGGCGGGCGACGGCACCGCCGAAGCGACCGCGGCCGGGCTGGATCGCGACTCGGTCGTCCTGCTCGTCGGCGGGGCCAAGGGCATCACCGCCCGGTTCGCCGCGACGCTCGCCGCCGCGTCCCGCTGCCGCCTCGAACTGGTCGGCCGGACACCCGTACCGGCCACCGAGGACGAGTACCCACAGGCCAAGGACGCCAAGGAGCTGCGCGCCGCCCTGATCGCGACCGGTCTCAAGAGCCCGGCCGAGATCGAACGCGCGGCGCGCCGCGTCCTCGGCGAACGCGAAGTCCGCGACACCCTGAAACGGCTCGAAGCGCTCGGCAGCCCGGTGCGCTACCAGTCCGTCGACATGCTCGACGCCGAGGCCGTGCACCGCGCGGTCAAGGAGATCCACGCCGAGCACGGCCGCCTCGACGGCATCGTCTACGCGGCCGGCGTCATCGAGGACAAACTCGTCGCCGAGAAGACGCCGGAGTCGTTCACCCGCGTCTACGGGACCAAAGTGGACGGTGCCAAGACCCTGCTGGAGGCGACGGCGGACCTGCCCGACGAGCCGAAGTTCGTCGTGCTGTTCGGCAGTATCGCGGCCGCGCTCGGCAACCGCGGCCAGTCCGACTACGCCGCCGCCAACGACGCCCTCGAAACCCTCGGCCGCCGCTGGCCCGCCGGCCGCGCGGTGACCGTCCACTGGGGACCGTGGGCGCCGACCGGCACCAACGACGGCATGGTCACGCCGGCGTTGATGCGCGAGTACGCCCGCCGCGGCATCGAACTGATCGACCCGGAGGAAGGCACCCTCGGCCTGCTGCGCGAGCTGGCGTGGGGCCGCCCGGAGACGTCCGCCGTCGTCCACACCGCCTCGGGCTGGTGACGCGGATGCCGGAGCCCGCGGCCAGCAGAGTGGCCATCGTCGGCATGTCGGTGCTGCTGCCCGGTGCGCCGGACCTCGACACCTACTGGCGCAACCTCGTCGGTGGCGTCGACGCCATCACCGAGGTCCCGGCGGGGAAGTGGGACGGCGCGCACTACGCCCCGTACGCCGAGCGCCGCGCCGACCGGATCTACTGCCGGCGCGGCGGGTTCGTCGACGAACTGGCCGAAGTGGACGTCACCGGGTTCGGGATCATGCCCAACTCGATCCCCGCCACCGAGCCCGACCAGCTGATCGCGCTGCGGGTCGCGGCGCAGGCCCTGGCCGACGCCGGCGGCCACGACCGGCTGCCCGCCGACCGCTCCCGGGTCGGCGTCATCCTCGGCCGCGGCGGGTACCTGACGCCCGGTCTGGTCCGGCTCGACCAGCGCGTCCGCACCGCGAGCCAGCTCGTGCGCACCCTCGGCGAGCTGCTGCCGGAGCTCGACGCCGACCGCCTCGACGCCGTCCGGCAGGCCTTCACCGACCAGCTCGGCCCGGAGGCGCCGGAGTCCGCGATCGGGCTCGTGCCCAACCTGGCCGCGTCCCGCGTCGCCAACCGGCTCGACCTGCGCGGTCCGGCGTACACCGTGGACGCCGCGTGCGCGTCGTCGCTGATCGCGGTCGACCACGCCGTGCGCGAGCTGGCCTCCGGCCGCTGTGACGTCGTGCTCGCCGGCGGCGTGCACCACTGCCACGACATCACGTTCTGGAGTGTGTTCACCCAGCTCGGCGCGCTGTCGCCGTCCGAGCGCATCCGGCCGTTCCACCGCGACGCCGACGGTGTGCTGATCGGTGAGGGCACCGGCGTCGTCGTGCTCAAGCGGCTCGTCGACGCCCAGCGAGACGGGGACCGCGTCTACGCCGTGGTCACCGGCACCGGCGTCGCCTCCGACGGGCGGACCGCCAGCCTGGCCAACCCGGACTCCGGCGGCCAGGTCCGCGCCGTCCGCCAGGCCTGGGCCGCGGCCGGGCTCGACCCGCGGGACCCGGATTCGCTGGGGCTGCTCGAAGCGCACGGCACGGCGACGCCGGCCGGTGACGCCGCCGAGCTCACCACGCTCGCCGAGGTGTTCGGCCAGGACGGCAGCGCGGTGCTCGGCTCGGTGAAGTCGATGATCGGCCACACGATGCCCGCGGCCGGCGTGGCCGGGCTGGTGAAGGCCGCCCTCGCCGTCCACCACGGGGTCCTGCTGCCGACGTTGCACTGCGACGACCCGAACCCCGCCCTCGCAAAGACCCGTTTCTCCACTTTGGACACCGCACGCCCGTGGGACGCGGCCGTGCGCCGCGCCGGGGTCAACGCGTTCGGGTTCGGCGGCATCAATGCCCACGTCGTGCTGGAGCAGGCCCCCGACCGGGCCGCCCCGGTCGTCGTGCGTGAGGCCGAACGCGTGCTGCGGCTCGCCGCGCCGACCGTCGAAGCGCTGCGTGAGGTCTTGTCCGGACCGGATCGCGCGGTGCTCACCGCGCCGGAGGGCGCCGGGCCCGTGCGGCTCGGCATCGTCGACCCGACCGAGAAACGCCTGGCCCTGGCCCGCAAGGCCGTCGGCCGGGGCCGGCCGTGGCGCGGCCGCAACGACGTCTGGTTCACCGACCGGCCGTTGCTCGGCCCGGGCGGGGGCAAAATCGCGTTCGTCTTCCCCGGGCTGGAGGCCGAACTGGCCCTGAACTGCGGAGACGTCGCCCGTCACTTCGACCTTCCGTGGCAGCATTCCGACGCCGCGGTCGGCGACGTCGGCCGCCAGGGCGCCGCCGTGTTCGAGCTGGGCCGGCTCCTGGAAGCGGCCCTGCGGCGGATGGGCGTGACGCCGGACGCCGTCGCCGGCCACAGCCTCGGCGAATGGACCGCGATGGCCGCGGCCGGGATGCACACGGCGGCCGAGATCGACGCCTTCCTCGCCGGGTTCGACCCGGACAGCCTGGTCGTGCCGGGCCTGGCCTTCGCGGCGATCGGCGCTCCGGCACCCCGGGTGCTCGCCGAGCTGGGCGGGCGTGACGACGTCGTGCTCTCCCACGACAACTCCCCGAACCAGGCGATGGTCTGCGGTCCCGCCGCGGCCGTGGACGCGCTCGTGAAGACGTTCCGGGAAGCCGGGACCGTCTCCCAGGTCCTGCCGTTCCGGTCCGGCTTCCACACCCCGATGCTGCGGCCCTACCTCGGCCCGATCCGCGAGGCCGCCGACGGCTTCACCCTGCACCCGCCGCGGGTGCCGATCTGGTCCGCGACGACGGTCTCGGAGTATCCGGCCGCCGAGGCCGACGTCCGTGCGCTGTTCGTGCGGCACTTGCTCGAACCGGTCCGGTTCCGGCCGCTCGCCGAGACGCTGCACGCGGCCGGGTTCCGGGCGTTCGTGCAGGTCGGCGCCGGTCAGCTCGGCTCGCTCATCGGCGACACCCTGCACGGCAAGGACCACCTCGTCGTCGCCGCGCACTCGCCGCACCGGCCCGGCCTCGCCCAGTTGCTGCGCGTCGCCACGGCGTTGTGGGCCGAGGGCGCGTCCCTCGACGGCACGGCCCTGCCGGGCCAGGCCCGGGCCGCGATTCGCAAGGCCGTCAAGCTCGACCTCGGCGGGCACGTCATCACCCTCGACGACCGGACCCGCGCGCAAGTCGGCGCCCGCCTGACCCAAGCGTCCACTGTGGACGTCCTGGCCGGGAAGGGACCCCTGGCGGACGAGTTCGCGGCCCTGTTGCGGGACACCGCGAACCTGGCGTCCACGGTGCTCGGCGGGCGGAAGAGCACGTCCCGGCGGCTGCCGGCGCCGGTCGAGCTGCGGACCACCTTGGACGTCTCGGTCGAGACGATGCCGTACCTGCTCGACCACTGCTTCTTCAAGCAGCCGCCGCGGGCCGACCCCGGCGACCGCTGGCCCGTCGTGCCCGCGACCACGGTGATCGACCACCTGATGGGCTTCGCCGAACAGGCCGCACCGGGCCGCCGGGCGGTCGCCGTGCACGACGTCCGGCTGAACCAGTGGATCACCGCGATCCCGGCGGTCACCGTGCCGGTGCACGTCATGCCGCGCGGCGACCGCGTGCTGGCCTCGCTGGGCAGCTACTCCCAGGCCGTCGTCGAGCTGGCCCGGGCCTACCCGGCGGACGCCGCCGTGCCGTGGCGCTTCCCGCCGTCGGCCGAGGAAGTCCCCGGGACCCGGGCTCGCGAGCTGTACGACGACCGCTGGATGTTCCACGGCCCGCGCTTCCAGGGGGTCACCGAGCTGACCGCGGTCGGCGAACGGCACGTCCGCGCCGTGCTCACCACCCCGGCCGCGCCCGGCGCGCTGCTCGACAACGTCGGCCAGGTGCTCGGCTACTGGATCATGTCCCGGCTGCCGGAACGCACCACCGTCTTCCCGGTCGCGATGCGCGAGATCCGGTTCCACGGCCCGCACCCGGCGCCGGGGGAGCGGCTGGAGTGCCTGGTCAAGATCACCTCCCTGACCGACGAATTCCTCGACGCCGACATGCAGCTCGTCCACAAGGGACAGGTCTGGGCCGAGTTCACCGGCTGGCGTGACCGCCGGTTCGACAGCAACCCGGAGATCCGCCAGGCCGACCGGACCCCCGAGCGCTCGACGCTGTCGAAGGAACAGCCCGGCGGCTGGGCGCTGGTGCACGAACAGTGGCCGGACCTGGCGACGCGCGAGCTGATCATGCGCAACTACCTCGCCGGCCCGGACCGCGGCGCCTACGACCGGCGCCCACCGCGCGGCCGCCGTCAATGGCTGCTCGGCCGGATCGCCGCGAAGGACGCCGTCCGCCAGTTCCTCTGGGCGCGCGGCGAACCCGAGATGTTCCCGGCCGAACTGAGCATCGGCAACGACGACACGGGCCGCCCCCACGCGACCGGCGCGTACGGCCGGGAGCTGCCGGAGGTGACGATCTCGGTGGCCCACCGCGCCGAGGCCGGCGTGGCGATCGCGAGGTACGGCCCGTGCGGGATCGACGTCGAAGAGATCGCGCCGCGCGCGGAGTCCACTGTGGACGCCGCGTTCGGGCCGGCCGAACGAGCGCTGTTCGCGGCCCAGGAGGGCGATCCGGACGTCTGGTTCGCCCGGTTCTGGACCGCGAAGGAAGCCGTCGCGAAACTGCGCGGCACCGGGCTGCGGGGTGAGCCCCGCGACTTCGAAGTCGTCGCGGCGACGCCGGAAGCGCTGACCGTCCGGGTGGCCGGGCACGACCACCACGTCCACTGCACCGAGACCGCGAACCTGCCGGGCGCACCGCCGCGCCGGTACGTCGTGGCCTGGACCGAGGAGACGAAGGAGACTGCGGAATGAGCATCGAGACGACAGCCACCGGCGAGGCGGCGGTGCTCGCTCAGCTCGGCGGAATGCTGCGTGAGCTGCTCGAAGAGTACGGCCTCGACGACGCGGAGATCACCATGGACACCACGTTCCACGACGACCTCGAGCTGGAGAGCGTCGACCTCGTGGCGCTGTCCGGGCAGCTGCGCGAGCACTACGGCGAGCGCGTCAACTTCGCGACGTTCATCGCCGAGCGCGACCTCGACGAGATCATCGCGCTGACCGTCGGCGAGCTGGTGCGCTACATCGTCGCCTCGCTGCGGGAGCGACCGTGAGCCGGATCCGGGCGGGCGAGCTCGACGTCCACGTCCAGCGCCTTACCCCCGACGTCCCGCTGGACGGTGACGCGCCGATCGTCGTGTGCGTCCACGGCCTGCTCACCGACAGCCTCGCCAGCTACTACTTCACCCTCGGGCCGGCGTTCGCCGAACGCGGCCTCGACGTGCTGATGTACGACCTGCGCGGGCACGGCCGCACGACCCGACCCGAGAGCGGCTACCGCCTCGAATCGTTCGTCGTCGACCTGGTCGACGTCCTCGACGCGCTCGGGATCACCCGGCCGGTGCACGTCATCGGCAACTCGTTCGGCGGTTCGGTGGCTTTCGGGCTGGCCGCCGCCCGGCCCGACCGCGTCGCCAGCGTCATCGCCATCGAGGCCGAGCCACCGACGGCGGCGTGGACGCGGCACATGGCCGACGGCCTCGCCGACGCGAAGACCCGCCTCGCCATCGCCGACGTGATCGGCTGGATCAAGGACAACCACGGCGCGCACACCGCGCGGCTGTCCAAGGCGGCCAACCGGATCCTCCAGACGACCACGATCGCCGACGACATCCCGCGCAGCGCGACCATCGACGCGGACCTCTCGGACGTCCGCTGCCCGGTGTTCGCCCTCTTCGGCGGCGACTCGGGGCTGGCCGCGCAGGTGCCGCACTTCGAGGAACACCTCGGCCACTGCCGGACCGTCGTGCTGCCCGACCAAGGCCACTCGGTGCTGGTCGAGCGGACCGCCGAGACCATCGAGCTGATCTTCGAGTGGGTCAGCGACGTCTCCCGGCTCCCGGCCCGGGTGCGGTAGTGGCCCGCTTCCTGTTCGTCGTCCCGCCGCTGGTCGGGCACGTCAACCCGGCCGCCGGGGTGGCCGCCGAGCTCACCGCGCGCGGCCACGAGGTCGCCTGGGCCGGGCACGACGAGCTGCTGTGGCACCTGGCCGGCCCGGACGCGCTCGTGTTCTCCTGCGCGCTGCCGCCGGACGCGCCGGGGCGGCCGCCCGAGCTGAAGGGACCCGCCGCGCTGCGGTTCCTCTGGCAGGACTTCCTCGTCCCTCTGGCCGACGCGATGGCGCCCGGTGTGGCCGCGGCGATCGACGCGTTCGGGCCGCACGTGGTCGTCGCCGACCAGCAGGCCCTCGCCGGCGGGCTGCTCGCCGACGCCCGCGGCCTGCCGTGGGTCACCTCCGCGACGACGTCGGCCGAGCTGGTCGACCCCCTCGCCGGGATGCCGAAGGTCGCGGACTGGGTGGCCGCGCTGCTCGACGGGCTGCGCTCGCGGATCGGCGGCGGCCCGGCGGACCCGAGGTTTTCACCGCACGGCGTGCTCGCCTTCACCACCCGCGAACTGCTCGGCGCGGTCGCGCTGCCGCCGAACGTCCGGCTGGTCGGGCCGTCCATCACCGGCCGTCTGTCCACAACGGACTTCCCGTGGGAGTGGCTCGAACCGCACCGGCCCACCGTGCTCGTCTCGCTCGGCACCGCGAACACCGACGCGGGCGCCGCTTTTTTGGCGTCCACTGTGGACGCCTTCGCCGGACGGGCCGCCCGGGCCGTCGTCGTGGACCCGGGCGGGGTGCTCGGGGCCGTTCCGCCGAACGTCCTGGTGCGGCCGCGGGTCCCGCAGCTGCCGCTGCTGGAGCACGTCGACGCCGTGCTGTGCCACGCGGGGCACAACACCGTCTGCGAGTCGCTCTGGCACGGCCTGCCGCTGGTGGTCGCGCCGATCCGCGACGACCAGCCGATCGTGGCCGCCCAGGTGGCCGCGGCCGGCGCGGGCGTCCGCCTGCGGTTCGGCCGGGCCGACGCGGACCGGATCGGGGCGGCGGTCGACGAGGTGCTGGCCGAGCCGTCGTACCGCCGGGCCGCGGAGACGCTGGCGGCGTCGTTCCGCGCCGCGGGCGGCAGCCCGGCCGCGGCGGGGCACCTGGAGCAGCTCGCGCTGGAGAGCCTGGCGCACCTGCGGCCGTGAAAGGTTGTTATTTACACGGAAAAAATGGCCGGGTTACGGTGTCCGGCATGACAGTCTCCGTGTGCACGCCCGAAGAAGTACCCCAGCTCGTCGCGTCGGTGGCGGGGCTGTTCGCCGAGGACGGCGGTGTCCGCGACCCGTTCATGGACACCGGCTGGCCGGCTCGCGAGGGCACGGCCTACTACATCGACCTCGTCAAGGATCCGGGTTGCCTCTGCCTGCTGGCCGCCGGCGGCGGTGGCCACCTGGTGGGGCGGCTGTGCCGGCCGAACCCGCTGCGGCCAGGCGCCGTGACAGCGGAGCTGGAGAGCCTGCGCGTCGACCCCGGCCACCGCCGCGCCGGGGTCGGCGGCGAGCTCGTGGCCGCCTTCTTCGCCTGGGCGGCGGAAAGCGGGGCGAACGAGACGAGGGTCAAGGCGTTCGCGGCGAACCGGGGCGCGCTGGAGTTCTACCGGGCCCAGGGCTTCGAGCCGTTCGACATCACGTTGCGGCGGACCGCCTGAGCCGTGCTCGGGCCAAGGGAATCCCGGACGGCCGGGCGGTCGTGGTCGACGACGTCGACGCGGAGCCGGCCCACGAGACCGTGGCGCCGACCGACGTCGGCTGACGGCTTGCGCGCTCATGCTTGTCGTGAGTGTTTAGGGCGGTTAGAACCGCCCTAAACACTCACGACAAGCCGCGGCAGACTCATGTAGCCGCTGTGCCGAACTCGCCGGAGCGCCGGAGCCGCCGCCCCGGGACCCTTCGACGTTTCACCGGAACGGGTGACTCTCCACAGTGGACTCCGCGTCGGCCGCTCCCGCGCACTAGCTTGGGAGGCCGAGCGAGGAGGGTGCCATGACGGCCACCGCGGAGGTCGCCCACGAGCCGGCGCCCGCACAGCTGAGCAAGGGGCGGGTCAACGCCGTCTTCGGCGCCGTGCTGCTCGGCATGCTGCTGGCCGCGCTCGACCAGACCATCGTCGGCACGGCGCTGCCCACCATCGTCGGTGACCTCGGGGGCGCCGCGCACCTGTCCTGGGTCGTCACGTCCTACCTGCTGGCCGAGACGATCATGACCGTGGTCGTCGGCAAGCTCGGCGACCTGTTCGGCCGCAAGCTGATGTTCCAGCTGTCGGTGATCGTCTTCGGCATCGGCTCGTTCTGCGCCGGGTTCGCCGACAGCATGGTCTGGCTGATCGTCTGGCGCGCGGTGCAAGGCCTCGGCGGCGGCAGGCTGATGGTCACCTCGACCGCGCTCATCGCCGACGTCGTCCCGCTGCGCGAACGCGGCAAGTACCAGGGTGTGCTCGGCTCGGTGTTCGGCGTGGTGACCGTCGCCGGCCCGATGCTGGGCGGGTTCTTCGTCGACCACCTGTCGTGGCGGTGGGCGTTCTACGTCAACATCCCGCTGGTCATCGTCGTGCTGATCGTCGCGTCCTCGGCGATGCCGAACGCGCGCGCCGCGGTCAAGCCGGTGATCGACTACCTCGGCATCCTGCTCATCGGCCTGGCCGCGACCGGGCTGACGCTCGTCACCAGCTGGGGCGGCACGCAGTACGCGTGGGGCTCGCCGACGATCATCGGGATGGCGATCGGCTCGGTGGTGCTGCTCGCGGCGTTCGTCTTCGTGGAACTACGGGCGAAGGAACCGATGCTGCCGATGCGGCTGTTCCGGAACCCCGTGTTCACCGTCGGCGGCATCATGAGCTTCGTCGTCGGGTTCGCGATGCTCGGCGCGCTGTCCTACCTGCCGACGTACATGCAGTACGTCCAGGGCACATCGGCGACGACGTCGGGGGTCCGGCTGCTGCCGATGGTGCTGGCGTTGCTGGTGGCGTCGATCGCCGCGGGCAACGCCGTGAGCAAGACCGGGCGCTACAAGATCTTCCCGCTGGTCGGCGCCGCGGGGATGACGATCGGGCTGTACCTGCTCTCCCGGCTCGACACGGACACGGGGTTCTGGGAGGCGTCGGCGTACATGGCCGTGCTCGGTTTCGGCATCGGGCTGGGCATGCAGGTGCTGACCATCGCCGTGCAGAACACCGTCGACTACGCCGACCTCGGCGTCGCCACCTCGGGCGTCACGTTCCTGCGGTCGATCGGCAGCTCGTTCGGCGCGGCGATCTTCGGGACGGTGTACGCGAACCAGCTGGCGCCGAACCTGGCCAAAGCCGCCGCGGAGCACCCGCTGCCACCCGGCGTCGATCCACGGGTGACGCAGATCCCGAGCGCCCTGCACGCGCTGCCGGACTCCGTGTCGGCGCCGGTGATCCAGGCCTACAGCGACTCGCTGCACGTCGTGTTCCTCGCCGCCGCGCCGGTCGGCCTGGTCGCGTTCGCGCTGGCGTTCTTCCTCAAGGAGGTCCCGCTGCGCGACACCGCGCGTGCCGCGGCGCCGGACCTCGGCGACGGCTTCGCGATGCCGGAGGCCCGCACGGACGACCGCGAGCTGGAACGCGCCGTCGCGACGCTCTTCTTCCGCGAGCGCCGCACGGTCGCCCCGGCGATCGTCGAGCGCGCCGGCAGCGACCTCGACGAGGGCGGCATCTGGTGCCTGCTGCAGGTCCACCTGCGCGAACGCCGTGGCGAACCGGCCACACTCCGGGCGATCGGCGAGCACTTCGGCGTCCCGGCACCGGTGCTGGAGCCGGCGTTCAACCGCCTGGAGCTGACCGGCCACCTGCGGTACGCGAGCGGCGGCTGGGAGCTGACGGAGGCGGGTCGCGAGGAGTTCGCCAAGGTGGTCCGCGCGTGGCACGACTGGCTGGCGTCCCGTCTCGGCGACTGGGGCACGGGCGACCGCGCCGAACTGGACGCCGCGATCGGCCGGGTGGCCACCCGCCTGCTGGACCAGAGCACGGAAGTCCGCGCCTACGGCCGCCACGCCCTGGCCTGACCCACCACGTTCGAGTGAGGCTTTGCGCCGCAAAGCGCCACTTTCCCTAGGAAAGATGCGTCCAGGCGGCCCCGAGACGCATCTTTCCTAGGGAAAGTGACGTCCGCGTCGTCACTGGGGCGGGCGCATTCGGGTGACGGCGGGAGTCTGCGGCACTTTCACGTGAAAGTGACCACCTGGGGATGGCACCTTCACGTGAAAGTGACGTCAGCGGCGCCAGAAGTCGTGCGGGGTGCGGCCGGGGCGGAAGCCGCACGATTCCACCAGGGCCGCGGCCGTCGCGAAGCCGTGGCCGACCAGGCCCGGCTCGTGGGCGTCGCTGCCGAAGGCGACCGCTTCGCCACCCGAGTCGAACCACCAGCGGACCACTTCGCCCGGTAGCGGCACCTTTGTGTTGACCTCCAGCGCCCGTCCGCTGGTGGCCAGGGCGCGCAGCACCGTCCGGAACTCCTCCTCGAAGTCCGCTGCCACGAACGGCGGGCCTTCGGCGGGCCACGAGCGCAGGGCGTAGTCGATGTGCGCGAGTACCGCGAAGTCGGCCGTCGACTCGACCAAGCCCAGCACTTCCGTCAGGTACGCGCGCAGGATGTCCGCCGGCGGGCCGGACACCACCGTCAGCTCCTGGTGGTGTCCGTCGTCGCCCGGCAGCGAGTGCACCGAGCCCAGCACGCGGTCGAAGTCGTGAGAAGCCAGGAGGGCGTCCGCGCGCGAGCGGTGCCAGTGCGGCTCGCTCAGCTCCACTCCGGACAGGATCCGCAGGTCCGGGAACCGCTCGCGGCACTCCTCGACGCACGCCAGGAAGCCCGGGACGTCCAGGTCGGGCGGCTCGAGGACGCCGTCCGGGCGCAGCCGCACCCGGAAGTGGTCCGGCAGCTGCGGGCGGATCGGCTCCGGGATCAGCCACGGCGTGAGGTCCGCGTGCTCGGTGAACGCGACCGACGGCAGCCCCAGCTCCAGTGCGCGTTCGCACGAGCCGAGCATCGACCCGGTGACCGTGTCCCAGGACCATTCGGTGTGGACGTGGCCGTCCGGCGGCAGACTCACCGGATCACCGTAACGCGGTTTTTGGGCTAGCGTCTCGGTATGGCGCAGAAGGCGGTTGAGCTGGAGGTCGGGCCGCACACCGTGCGGATCTCGAACCCGGACCGGGTGTACTTCCCGGCCCGCGGCGAGACCAAGCTCGACCTGGTCGACTACTACCTCTCGGTGGGCGACGGCATCGTCAACGCGCTGCGCGAGCGGCCGTGCATGCTGCACCGCTTCCCGTCCGGGGTGGCGGGGGAGAAGGTGCACCAGAAGCGCGTCCCGAACGGCGCGCCGCCGTGGCTGGAGACCGTCCGGGTGGACTTCCCGCGCTACAACCGGCACGCCGACGAGCTGTGCGTCACCGAGCTGGCGCACGTCGCCTGGGCGGTGCAGATGTCCACTGTGGAGTTCCACCCGTGGAACTCCCGCCGCGCGGACACCGAAAAGCCCGACGAGTGGCGCATCGACCTCGACCCGATGCCCGAGTGCGGTTACGACCGCGTCCGCCGGGTCGCGCACGTGGCGCACGAAGTCCTCGACGAGCTGGGTGCCGTCGGCTGGCCGAAGACGTCCGGTGGGCGGGGGCTGCACGTCTACGTCCGGATCGAGCCGCGCTGGGGCTTCTCCGACGTCCGCCGCGCGGCACTCGCCTTCGCGCGCGAAGTGGAACGGCGCGCGCCCGACGAGGTGACGACGACCTGGTGGCGCAAGGACCGCGACCCGCGCACGCTGTTCGTCGACTACAACCAGAACGCGCGCGACCACACGATCGCCAGCGCCTACTCGGTGCGCGGCAACCCGGAGGGCACCGTCTCGACGCCGATCCGCTGGGACGAGATCGACGACGCCGAGCCCGGTGACTTCACCATCGCGACCGTCCCGGCCCGCTTCGCCGAGCTGGGCGATCTCCACGCGGGCATCGACGACGCCGTGTTCTCCCTCGACACCCTGCTGGAGTGGGCCGACCGCGACGGCGTCGAAGAGCCGCCCGAAGACTGACGGCGGACCCGATCAGTCGAGGCGTTCGATGATCGTCGCGTTGGCGAGGCCGCCCGCCTCGCACATCGTCTGCAGGCCGTAGCGGCCGCCGGTTTCCTCCAGCACCGACAGCAGCGTCGTCATCAGCCGCGCGCCGCTGCCGCCGAGGGGGTGGCCGAGCGCGATCGCGCCGCCGTGGACGTTGACCTTCGCCAGGTCCGCGCCGATCTCGGCCTGCCAGGCCAGCACGACGCTGGCGAACGCCTCGTTGACCTCGAAGGCGTCGATGTCGGACACGCTGAGCCCGGCCCGGTCCAGGACCTTGCGGGTCGCCGGGATGACGCCGGTGAGCATGTACAGCGGGTCGTCGCCGACCACGGCGAAGTTGTGGATCCGGGCTCGCGGACGCAAACCGAGCGCCGCGGCGGTCTCGCTGCTGGTGATCATGAGCGCGGCGGCACCGTCGTTGATCGGCGAGGAGTTGCCCGCCGTGACGCGCCAGTCCAGGTCCGGGAAGCGCCGCTCCCAGACGTCGGCGCGGAACGCCGGCTTCAGCCCGGCGAGGATCTCCGGGGTGGTGCCCGGCCGGACGGTTTCGTCGGTCGTGACGTCGACGAGCACGCCGTCGGGTCCGGGAGCTTTGAGCGGTGCCACCTCGCGGGCGAACTTGCCGTCGGCCCACGCCTTCGCGGACCGCTGGTGGCTTTCGGCGGAAAACTCGTCCAGCTGCGCGCGGCTGAGGCCCCACTTGGCCGCGATCAGTTCGGCGCTGATGCCCTGCGGCACGAGACCGTCCGGGTAACGCGCGGCGACCTGCGGGCCGAACGGGTCGCGCCCGGCGACCTGGCTGCCCATCGGTACCCGGCTCATCGACTCGACGCCGGACGCGATCACCGCGTCGTACGCGCCGGCGATGACTCCCTGTGCGGCGAAGTGGACGGCCTGCTGGCTGCTGCCGCACTGCCGGTCCACGGTCACGGCGGGCACCGACTCCGGCAGGCCGGCGGCGAGCGCGGCCCAGCGGGCGGTGTTCATGCTCTGTTCGCCGATCTGGCCGACGGCACCGCTGATGACGTCGTCGATCCGGGCCGGGTCGACGCCGGTGCGCTCGACGAGCGAGCGGAGCGCGTGGGCGTGCAGGTCGACCGGGTGCACCCCGGCCAGTGTCCCGTTCGGCTTGCCCTTGCCGATGGGGGTCCGTACCGCGTCGACGATCACCGCGTCCGTCATGGCGTCTGCCTCCTCGCAGATCGGGGGATACGTTCGGTATACGCCGGGCAGGTTGGATTCCACAACTTACCTGTTCGACACATCACACGACCTTGACGTGCTAGGTTGGATTTTCAACCCGTGGAGGTGACGTCGTGCGGCGTGGTCGTGAATGCTCGGTGGCGGAGGCTCTCGAGGTCGTCGGCGAGCGGTGGAGCCTGCTGGCCCTGCGCGAGATCATGCTGGGGGAGCGGCGGTTCAACCAGATCGCCGAGAACACCGGCGCGAGCCGCGACATCCTCGCCGCGCGGCTGCGCAAGCTCGTCGACGCGGGCGTGCTCGAGAAGGTCCAGTACGAGGCCCACCCGCCGCGCCACGAGTACTACCCGACCGAAGCCGGCCGCGCGCTGCAGCCGATCCTGCTGGGCCTGATGGCCTGGGGCGACAAGTACGTCCACCAGGGCGAACCGCCCACGCTCTGGCGCCACGCCTGTGGTGCCGAACTGCGCGCGGTGACCGTGTGCGAGCACTGCGGCGAGCCGGTCAACGCGCCGGGCACCCACGCGATCCGGCTGGGCGCCGTGCGCTGACGTCCGACCTCCGTTCTCCCGGAAGGCCCCCTCGCACTCGCGAGGGGGCCTTCCGGCCGTTTGGGCGTTGACTTGAGACCCCCGTCACTGTAACTCTTGAACGAATCAGTGCAAGAACCTGACAAGTGCCCGAGAAATCGAGGCAGTAGTCAGGAAGATCCCGCCCAGCTCCTCAACGCCGAGGTGTCCATGACGGCTGCTTCGCCCTGCCCGCGCGCGCCTCCGACCCGGCCGGTCGCGCCCGCCCGTTCCCCGGTCTCCGCCGTGCCCGCGCCCCGCGGGCCGGTCCTCGCTCCCCGCGTCTCCCTCTTCCCCGGATCAGAGGAACCTCAATGAGAACGAAGCGACTCCTGTCGCGCGCGGCGACCTACGCCGCCCTGTCCCTGCTCCTGGCGGCACCCGCCGTCGCGGCGAGCGGCGCCCCGGCCGCGACCGCCGTCCCCGCGGTGGACCAAGCGGTCCAGGCCGCCGCCGAAGCCGCCTCCGCGACCTACACCGCCAGCAGCCAGCTCGGCGAATACCCCGCGTCGAACGTCGGCGACGGCAACCAGGCCACCTACTGGGAAAGCGCGAACAACCAGTTCCCGCAGTGGATCCAGGCCGACCTCGGCGCCACCACGAACGTCGCGCAGGTCGTGCTCAAGCTGCCCGCCGGTTGGGAGGCGCGCACCGAAACCCTCGCCGTGCAGGGCAGCACGAACGGCACGAGCTTCAGCGACGTCGTGGCGTCGGCCGGCTACCGGTTCGACCCGGCCTCGGCCAACACCGTGACGATCAACCTCACCGCCAGTGCCCGTTACGTCCGGCTGAACCTCACCGCCAACACCGGCTGGCCGGCCGCGCAGCTGTCCGAGTTCGAGGTGCACGGCAGCACCTCCGGCGGTGACACGCAGCCGCCGTCCGCGCCCGGCAACCTGGCCTACACCGCTCCCGCGAGCGGCCAGCTCCGGCTCACCTGGTCGGCCTCGACCGACAACATCGGTGTCACCGGCTACGACGTCTACGCGAACAACGCGCTGCGCGGCAGCGTCGCCGGGAACGTCCTGACCTACACGGACAACCAGCCCGACGGCACGACCGTGGCCTACTACGTCCGCGCGCACGACGCCGCGGGCAACCAGTCGGCGAACAGCAACACGGTGACGCGCAACGGCACCCAGGTCGGCACCAACCTCGCGGTGGGCAAGCCGATCACGGCGTCGTCGACGGAGTTCACGTTCGTCGCCACCAACGCCAACGACAACTCGACCAGCACCTACTGGGAGGGCGGCGGCGGGACCTACCCGAACCTGCTGACCGTCGGGCTCGGCTCCAACGCCGACCTCAGCCAGGTCGTCGTCAAGCTCAACCCGGACGCCTCGTGGGGCCCGCGCACCCAGACCATCGCCGTCGAAGGCCGTGAGCAGGCGTCCTCGACGTTCACCACGCTGGCCGCCGCGCAGACGTACAACTTCAACCCCAGCACCGGGAACAGCGTCACCATCCCGCTGAGCGGCCGCGTCGCCGACGTCCGGCTGCGCGTCACCGCCAACTCCGGCGCCGGCGGCGGGCAGGCCGCGGAGTTCCAGGTGATCGGCGTCCCCGCGCCCAACCCGGACCTCACCGTGTCGGGCGTCTCCTGGTCGCCGCAGAACCCGGTGGAGTCCGACGCGATCACCGCGTCGGCGACCGTCCGCAACGCCGGCACGGTGGCCGCGGGCGCGACGAACGTCAACCTCTACCTCGGCACCACGAAGGTCGGCACCGCCGCGGTCGGCGCGCTCGCGGCCGGGGCGTCGACGACGGTGTCGGCGAACATCGGCGCCCAGAACGCGGGCAGCTACCAGCTGACCGCGAAGGTCGACGAGGCCAACGCCGTGATCGAGCAGAACGAGAACAACAACTCGTTCACCGGCTCGACGGCGCTCGTCGTCAGCCCGGTGCAGAGCTCCGACCTCGTCGCGGCGACCGGCTGGTCGCCGAACACCCCGTCGGCGGGCAACACGGTGACCTTCAGCGTGACGCTGCGCAACCAGGGCACGATCGCGTCGGCGTCCGGCGCGCACGGCGTGACCGTGACGCTCACCGACACGAATGGCACCGTCGTGAAGACGCTGACCGGCTCGTACACCGGCGCGATCGCGGCCGGGGCCACGGCGTCGCCGGTGAACGTCGGCACGTGGACGGCGGCCAACGGCAAGTACACCGTGAAGACGGTCGTCGCGAACGACGCCAACGAGCTGCCGGTGAAGCAGGCCAACAACACCAGCTCGCAGTCGCTGTTCGTCGGCCAGGGCGCCAACATGCCCTACGACATGTACGAAGCCGAGGACGGCGTCCTCGCGGGCGGCGCGGCCGTGGTCGGCCCGAACCGCACCATCGGCGACCTCGCCGGCGAGGCGTCCGGGCGCAAGGCCGTCACGCTGAACTCGACCGGCTCGTCGGTGGAGTTCACCACGCGGTCGGCGACGAACACGCTGGTCACGCGCTTCTCCATCCCGGACTCCGCGGGTGGCGGCGGGATCAACTCGACGATCGACGTCTACGTCAACG
Source organism: Amycolatopsis sp. NBC_00355 (assembly GCF_036104975.1). Taxonomy (GTDB): domain Bacteria; phylum Actinomycetota; class Actinomycetes; order Mycobacteriales; family Pseudonocardiaceae; genus Amycolatopsis. The sequence continues at coordinate 1,116,133 of NZ_CP107982.1, forward strand.
GCACCTTCCTCAAGGCGATCGACCTGACCTCGCACTACGCGTGGCTCTACGGCGCCGAAACCGGCCCGGGCAACTCGCCGGGCACCGGGCCGCGCCACATCTACGACGAGGCCAGCGCGCTGCTCGGCACCACCGTGCCGGCGGGCAGCAGGATCAAACTGCAGAAGGACGCGGCGAACAGCACGAACTACGCGATCGACTTCGTGAACTTCGAGCAGGCCACCGCGCAGGCGAACCCGGACCCGGCGCACTTCGCCGTCCCCGCCGGGTTCACGCAGCAGGACGTCCAGGCCGCCCTGGACAAGGTCCGGCAGGACAGCACCCTCACCGGGGTCTACCTGCCGGCCGGGAACTACTCGCTCTCGAGCAAGGTGAACGTCTACGGCAAGGCGATCACGCTGATCGGCGCCGGGCCGTGGTTCACGAAGTTCTCCGCGCCCGCCGGGCAGGAGAACACCGACATCGGCTTCGACGTCCAGTCGACCGCCAACGGGTCGACGGTCAGCGGGTTCGCGGTGTTCGGGAACTACACCTCCCGCATCGACGGTCCCGGCAAGGTGTTCAACCTGGCCAACGTCGCCAACCTGACGATCGACAACATCTGGGTGGAGCACCAGGTGGTCATGGTCTGGGGCACCAACGTGGACAACACCACGATCAAGAACTCCCGGATCCGCGACACGTTCGCCGACGGGATCAACCTCACGAACGGGAGCACCGGGAACCACGTCGTCAACGACGAAGCCCGGTCCACCGGTGACGACAGCTTCGCGCTGTTCGCCGCCACGGACATCAACCAGGGCAACCAGTACGACAACGTGTTCGAGAACCTGACCGCGCTCACCCCGTGGCGCGCGGCCGGGCTGGCGGTCTACGGCGGGTACAACAACACCTTCCGCAACCTCTACATCGCGGACACGCTGACGTACTCGGCGATCACGATCAGCTCGCTCGACTTCGGCTACCCGTTCCTCGGGTTCGGGCCGCAGCCGACGACGGTCCAGAACGCCTCGCTCGTGCGGGCGGGTGGCCACTTCTGGGGCCAGCAGACCTTCCCGGCGATCTGGATGTTCTCCGCTTCCAAGGAGTTCCGCGGGATCCGGGTGTCCGATGTGGACATCCAGAGCCCGACCTACAGCGGGATCATGTTCCAGACGAACTACGTCGGCGGGCAGCCGCAGAACTCCGTGCAGGACACCGTGTTCACCAACGTGAACATCAGCGGGGCCCAGCGCAGCGGGGACGCCTTCGACGCGAAGTCCGGGATCGGCATCTGGGCCAACGAGCTGCCCGAACCGGGTCAGGGCCCGGCCGTCGGCTCGGCGACGTTCACCGGGCTCACGCTGAGCAACAACGCCCAGGACATCCGGAACACGACAAGCACGTTCACCATCGTCCGCAACTGACCCGCACCTGATCAAAAGAGTGCCGTCAAGGCCACCTTACGGGCGACAGACGCCCGTAAGGTGGCCTTGACGGCGTTGATGGGTGGAGGTGGGCCTCGTGCGGATCCTGGTCACCGGCGGCACCGGGCAGCTCGGCAGGGTGGTCGCCGAGCGGCTGCGCGCGGCGGGCGAAGAGGTCCGCGTCCTCAGCAGACGGCCCGGGCCGGACGTCGTGCCCGGCGACCTGCGCACCGGGCGCGGCGTCGACAGCGCGCTGGCCGGCGTCGACACCGTCGTCCACTGCGCCACCGACTTCCGGCACGAGACGGCGCTCGCGCGGACGCTGGTCGAGGCCGCGCGCTGGACCGGCGGGCCGCACCTGGTCTACGTCTCGATCGTCGGCGTCGACCGCGTCCCGCTCGGCTACTACCGGAGCAAGCTCGCGGCCGAGGCGCTGATCGCCGCGTCCGGTCTGCCGTACACGATCCAGCGGGCCACGCAGTTCCACGCGCTGGTCCGGACCCTGTTCGCGGGCGCGTCCCGGCTGCCGGTGCTGCCCGTACCCCGGGTGCGCTTCCAGCCCGTGGACGTCCGCGACGTCGCACCGCGCCTCGCGGACCTGGCCACCGGCGATCCGGCGGGCCGCGTCGACGACTTCGGCGGCCCGGAGATCCTCGCGGCGGCCGAGCTGGCCCAGGCGGTCGCGGAGGCGAGCGGGCGGCGCCGCAGGATCGTCTCGGTGAAGCTCCCGGGGGAGACGTTCCGGGCGTACGCCGGCGGCGGCCACCTCACGCCGGACCACCTCGACGGCCGGATCACGTTCGCGCGGTACCTGTCCGAGCAGGCCGACGCCGGAGTGCTGGGGTACCGCAAGCGCTAGCTCGGCACCCAGTTGCCGTGGAAGCCGATCGGCACCCGGTCCGGCAGGTGGATCGCGGCGACCGTCTCCAGCGTGCCGGCGTCGAGCAGCGTCAGTTCGCTGCGTTCGGTGGCCGCGTCGTGGACAAAACCGGCCAGGACACCGTCGTCCTCGGCGGCGTCCGCGGCGCGCGGCACGAACACGAACTCCGCGGGCGAGCGCCCGGCCCCGAACGACCGCACCTGCGACGAGCCGTTCGAGAAATCGTGTTTGTACAAGGCCTCCGACGGGGTCGCGCCGCTGCTCACGGCGGGCGCGTAGCCGTAACGGTGCCGGAGCCCGACCAGCCGCTCGTCGACGCGGGGGAACTCCTGGCCGCGGTCGTCGAGCCGTTCCTCGATGACCTTCCCGGAGGAGAAGTCGACGGTCCACCGGTCCAGCGTCGGCACGCCCTCGTCGGGGCCGTGCAGTTCGCGGTCGAAGATCCGGGGGTGCCGGACGACGTCGAGCACGACGCTGTCGCCGTCGTCGTAAGCGTTGAGCGGGTGGAAGACGTAGCAGGGCTCGACGTCGAACCAGCGGACGTCGCCGTTGCCGCCTTCGCGCGGCATCACGCCGACTCGCGCCGGGTACTTCGGGTTCCAGTGGTAGGGCAGGCCGCCGTTGGCCGCGATCTTCGTGGCCAGCCGCGCGGTGATCGGGTCGGGGATCCGCACCCGGCCGATGACCGCCGAGAGCACGAGGCGGGCGGTGGTGCGCAGCACCCGGGACGGGATCGCCGCGGTCGCCATGCCGGCGTCGAAGGTCACCGGCAGGTCGTAGAAGACGACGTGCCGTTCGGTGAGGGAGAAGTCGTGCATCATCGGCGCGCCGGTGACCTCGACGTCGACCTCGCGCCGGACCCGGCCGGCCGCGTCGATCACGGAGTAGGTGACCTTGTTGCCCTTGGCCATCGAGTAGGAGACGGCGTGCAGTTCGCCGGTCCGCGGGTCGCGCTTGGGGTGGGCGGTGTAGCCGCCGGAGAGGGTGCCGTCGAAGTCGCAGCGGCCCTCGGTGTCGAGCTCGTCGGACAGTTCCCAGATCGTGGCCCCGGCCTCCATCAGCGCGAGCGTCTTGCCGGCGTGGCCGATGACGTTCGTGTTGGCGCTGAGGCCGTGCGGGGTGCGGCGCGGCCGGTCGCCGTCGAGGATCGCGTCGATCGACGGGTTGCGCACCCAGCGGTTGCGGTACCACTCGGCCTTGCCGTCGCGCATCCGGACGCCGTGGACCATGCCGTCACCCATGAACCAGTGATACGCCGCAGGGTCCACTTCGGACAGCGGGTTCGGGCCGTTGCGCAGGTAGCGGCCGTCGAGGAAGTCCGGGATCGTCCCGGTGACCTCGAGTTCGGTGAGGGTGTGCTCCTGGCTGATCGGGGCGAAGTTGCCTTCGAGGAAGGGATTGGTCATCACCGGTAGTAGACCTTTCGTCGCACCTGGAAACCCCTAGACGTCGGCCGGCCGGGGCGTCACGAGCAGTTTGAGCACGTCGCTGAACAGCGACGACGGGACCGCGTCGGGCTCGACACCACGTTCCACCGCGAGGCCGTTGGACAGGGCCAGCACCACCACCGCGAGGTGCTCGGGTGCCAGGGGCAGCTCGACGCCGTGCTGGGCGGCGGCCTTGCGGATGGCCGCGGTGATCGCGTCGCGCAGCCGGGCGCGGCGCTCCGCGAGTCCCTTGTGGACGGCCGGGTTCCGCATCGCCAGACCCCAGTACTCCAGCAGCAGCCGGTGCCAGGTGGCGTCCGAGTCGATCCCGGCGAGCAGCCGCGCCCCGGCTTCCGTGGTGGCCTCGTCGAGGTCGGCCAGGTCGGTGAACGCGGTCGTCGCGCCCTCCATCCGCTCGACGATGTGCTCTTCCATGATCGTCAGCACCAGGTCGTCGCGACCGGTGAAGCTGGAGTAGACGGCGCCCTTGGTCAGGCCGGCCTCGGCCGCGACGTCGTTGAGCGACGTCGCGGCGATGCCCTGGCGGGCGAACACCGCGGTGGCGGCGTCGATGATCCGCCGCCGGGTCTCGGCGCGGCTCGGGCGGCGGCGTGGGGGGCCGGTCATGGAGCGCAACGCTACCGCCTCCCTCACCTGGGCGTCCTTCGTTGACTGTGACGCAGGTCATCTGGTAAATCGGACACACGATACCGGTCGGTATCGAAATCGGGAGGTCCCGTGCCCACTGTCAGCGCCGACATCCGCCGAATCCTCACCGTCGCGGTCCTCGCCGCGGCCGCCCTGGTCGCCCCCGCCGCCGCGTCCGCCGCCGGGCTGCCGCCGAACCCCGCCGCCGATCCCTTCTACGCCCAGCCGTCGCCGTTCCCCGACGTCGCGCCGGGCACGATCCTCGACTCGCGCCCGATCACGATCCGGGCGCTCACCCTGCCGGTGCCGATCCGGGCCTGGCAGGTCAAGTACCGCTCGTCGGACACGCGCGGCGCGGCCATCGCCGACGTCGCGACGGTGATGCAGCCGGTGTCGTCCACCTCGAAGACGCTGGTCTCGTACCAGACCGCGCAGGACGGGCTCAGCCTCGACTGCGCGCCGTCGTACGTGCTGGCCACCGGCACGGCGTTGCCCGCCGAGGAACTGGCGCTGATGGTGCCGCTGCTCGCCGCGGGCCACACCGTCGTGACCGCCGACTACGAGGGCCCACGGTCCGAGTGGACGGCCGGGCTCAACACCGCACACGGCGTCATCGACGGCATCCGCGCGGCCCAGTCGTTCGCGCCCGCCGGGCTTTCCGGGCCCGCGACCCCGACGGCGCTGATGGGCTATTCGGGCGGGGCGCTGGCCAGCCAGTGGGCCAACGAGGTCCAGCCGGCGTACGCGCCGGAGTTGAAGTTCGCCGGCGTCGCGGCCGGTGGGGTGCCCGCGGACATCGAGTACGTCGCCCGCCGCATCGACGGTGGTGTGTTCGCCGGGATCTACATCGGCGCGGCGGTCGGGCTGAGCCGCGCGTACCCGGAGATCGACACGGCCACGCTGCTCAACGCGCGCGGCAAGCAGGCGTTCGAGGACGTCGGCAAGCAGTGCATCGCCCAGTTCAGCGTCACGCAGGCGTTCCATCGGATGAGTGACTACACGACCGTGCCGCAGCTGCTCGACGTGCCGGCTGTGCGGAACGTGATCGCGCAGAACATCATGGGCACCCGGAAACCCGGCTCGCCGACGTACTTCTACCAGGGGATCTTCGACGAGCTGGCGCTCACGCCGCCGGTGGACGCGCTGGTCCGGAAGTACTGCGCGGAAGGCGTCACGATCCAGTACCGCCGCATCCCGATCGGCGACCACGTCACCGTCGCGGTGCAGGGTGCGCCCGGGGCGCTCGCCTACGTCCACGACCGGCTGGCCGGGAAGCCCGCGCCGTCGAGCTGCTGAGATCTTCATAATATCGGATTAATTACGAAGAATCTTGACCTCGGATCCGGATAGGTCATATGTTTGGCGGGCTGCAAGCCGGTCCCCGCCTTCAACGCCGAACGGATCCGACATGTCGAACCCCTCCCTTCCGCCGTCGCGCCGCACCTTCCTCAAGCTCGGTGGCGCGGTCGGCGCCGGGATCGCCCTGAGTGGCGTTCGTCCTTTTACCGCAAGCGCAGACGTCGTGCGCCCGGCTGTCGCGGATCTCGTGCCCGACAGCCGGGCGACGACCCTGTGGTACCCGTCGCCCGCGGCCGAGGACAAGATCATCGAACAGGGCCTGCCGATCGGTAATGGTCGGATCGGTGCTCTTGTCGGCGGCGACCCGGCCGCCGACTTCCTGTACGTGTCCGACGCGTCCCTCTGGACCGGCGGCGCCAACGACGTCCTCGAAGACGACGGCCAGTTCCCGTACGAACGCGAAAAGTTCGGCACCCTCGGGCTGCTGGCGAAGGCGCGGATCTCCGTGCCGGCGCACGTCGGCGTCACGGACTACCGGCGGACGCTCGATCTGAGCAACGGCCTGGTGACCGTCGCCTACACGTGCCAGGGCACCCGGTACCGGCGGGAGGTCTACGCGAGCCACCCCGACGACGTCGTGGTCGTCCGGCTGACCGGCGAAGGCCGCGGGACGCTGACCGGCACGGTCGCCTTGGAGCCGACGAGGGACGAGGTGCTGAGCGGCCCCGCGTTCGCGGCGACCTTCGCCAACGGGCTGAAGTACGCGTGCGCCGTTGCCGCGTCGAGCCGGGGTGGAACCGTTGCCCAGCAGGGGAACAACGTGGTGTTCACCGGCTGCCGCGAGGTCGTCGTCGTGCTTTCGGGTGGCACGAACTACGTGCCTGACGCGGCGCGGAAGTTCCTCGACGCCGCTCTGGATCCGTTGGCCCTGTCGAAGCAGAAGGCGGCTCGCGCGCTGCGCGCCGGGGGCGGCGCGTTGCTCGCGACGCACGTCGCCGACTACCGGCGACTCTACGACCGGATGACCGTCGACCTGGGCTCCTCCCCGGCGTCGAAGCGCTCGCTGGACACGTGGGCGCGGCTGGTGGCGCGGCACGACGACCCGGCCACGCCGGACCCGGAGCTGGAAGCGTCCTACCTCCAGTACGGCCGCTACCTGACGATCACCGGCTCGCGCGACGGCCTGCCGATGGGGCTGCAAGGCTTGTGGCAGAACAACAACACGCCCGACTGGATGAGCGACTACCACACCGACATCAACGTCCAGATGAACTACTGGCTGCCCGACCGCGCGGCGCTGCCGGGCAGTTTCACGGCGCTGGCCGACTACTGCCTCTCGCAGCTTCCCGTGTGGACGGACACCACGAAGAAGTCCTTCAACGACCCGAGAAACCGCTTCCGCAACACCAGCGGCAAGATCGGCGGCTGGGCCATCGCGTTCTCCACCAACATCTACGGCGGCTCCGGCTGGTGGTGGCACCCCGCCGGCAACGCGTGGCTGTGCAACTCGCTGTGGGACCACTACGCGTTCACCCAGGACAAGGCCTACCTCGCGCGGATCTACCCGCTGCTCAAGGGGGCCGCCGAGTTCTGGGAGTCGCGGCTGGTCACGACGACCGTCGACGGCCGCGAGGTGCTGGTCGACGACCACGACTGGTCACCGGAACACGGCCCGCAGGACACACTCGGGAACACGTACTCCCAGGAGATCGTCTGGGACCTGTTCGAGCACTACCGTGCGGCGGCCACGACGCTGGGACGCGATCGCGCGTACGGCGACCGGATCGCCGGGCTGCAGCGGCAGCTGTACCTGCCGAAGGTGAGCCCGGCGACCGGCTGGCTCGAGGAGTGGATGTCACCGGACAACCTGGGCGAGACCACGCACCGGCACCTGTCGCCGCTGATCGGGTTCTTCCCCGGTGACCGCATCGCGACGGACACGTCGCCCGCCGAGCTGCTCGGCGGGGTTCGTGCCCTGCTGACCGCGCGGGGGATGGACAGCTTCGGCTGGGCGACCGCGTGGCGGTCGGCGTGCTGGGCCCGGCTCAAGGACGCCGGCAAGGCGTACCAGCTGCTGCTCACGGTCATGCGGCCGTCGGTGGCCAACGGCAACGGCACGGCGCCGAACTTCTTCGACATGTACAGCCAGGGCAGCTACACGATTTTCCAGATCGACGCCAACCTCGGCGGGCCCACCGCGATGCTGGAGATGCTGCTGTACTCGCGCCCAGGCGTGTTGGAGCTGCTGCCCGCGCTGCCGTCGGCGTGGGCTCGCTCGGGGAAGGTGACCGGGATCGGCGCGCGCGGCGGGTTCGAGGTCGACGTCGCGTGGCGCGACGGCAAGGTGACCCGGGCGGTGATCCGCAGCGTCGGCGGGACGCGGACCGAGGTGCGTGCCGGCGCGTGGAAGCGCGTCGTCACCCTGCGGCCCGGCGGGTCGGTCACGATCGCGCCAAGTTGAGGGCTGCCCTCCGGAAAGTGATGTAGTGTTCAATCACATTTCCGGAGTCTGGAGTCACCGTGAACCTCGCCCTGTGGATCGTCGCCGGTGTGCTGGCCGCCCTGTACCTCGGCGCGGGGGGCATGAAGCTCGTGACCCCGCGGGAGAAGCTCCTCGACAACCCCAACATGGGGTGGACGGCGGACTTCTCCGCGGCGGCGATCAAAGGGATCGGCGCGATCGAGATCGTCGGCGCGATCGGCCTGATCCTGCCGTGGGCACTGGACACCGCGCCGGTGCTGACCCCGCTCGCGGCCACCGGACTGGCGATCGTCCAGATCGGTGCGATCATCGTGCACGGGCGCCGCAAGGAGACCAAGGCGCTGCCGATGAACGTCGTGCTGCTGGTGCTGGCGGCGTTCGTCGCCGTGGGCCGGTTCGCCGGCTGACCGTTCTTCCGGAGGATCGATGACGCTTCCCGCCTTCACCGACCACGGCGGCTCCGGCCCGGCGGTCGTGCTGCTGCACAGCTTCCTGATGGACGGCCGCATGTTCGCCGCGCAACTGCCGGCCCTGGACGGCTTCCGCTGCATCACGGTCGACGAGCGGGCGCACGGCGGCACGACCGCTTCGGAGGCGTTCGACTACTGGGACGTGGCGCGTGACGTCCTGGCGGTACTGGATCACCTGGACGTCACGTCCGCGGCGGTCGTCGGGACGAGCCAGGGCGGGTTCGTCGCGTTGCGGATGGCGCTGCTGGCTCCTTCCCGGGTTCGCGCGTTGGCGGTGCTCGGCACCTCGGCCGCGGCGGAAGACCCGGCGGTGGCGACGGGCTACCGAGCGGTCCTCGACGCCTGGGTGTCGGGCGGCGCCCCGCCGGAGGTCCTCGACGGCGTCGCGACGATCTGCTTCGGCCCGGCGGAGGTGGGGGAGTGGAAGCGGCGCTGGGCCTCGGTTCCGGCGGACCAGCTGACCTACGCGATGACGGCCCTCGTCGATCGCGACGCCGTGCTGGACCGGGTGGGGGAGATCGCGTGCCCGGCCCTGGTCCTGCACGGCACATCGGACCTGGCGTACCCGATCGATCGGGCGTCCGAACTGGCGTCGGCGCTGCCTCAGGGGTCTTTGGTCGTGGTCGAGGACGGGGCGCACTTCTTGAGCTACACCCACCCGGACGAGGTGAACCCGCACCTGCGGCGGTTCCTCGACGCCAACGCCTAATACCCTGGAGGTCTCACCGACTCGCCGGAACGGAGGCCGCTGGTGGACGTCGACCTGCGGAAGCTGCGGTATTTCGTGGCGGTCGCCGAAGAACTGCACTTCGGCCGGGCCGCCGAGCGGCTGCACATCGCGCAGCCGGTGTTGTCGAGGCAGATCCGCGCGCTGGAAACCGAACTGCGGGCGCAGGTCTTCGTGCGGGACCGGCGATCCACGGAGCTGACGCCGGCCGGCCGGCAGCTGCTGGAAGACGCCCGCCCCCTCCTGGCCACCGCCGACGCCCTGCGGCGCCGGGTCGCGCTGGCCGCGCGGGGGACGTCGTCGTTCACGATCGGTTTCATGCCGGGGATCACGGTGACGGGTGCCGTATGCGAACTGACCACCCGCCACCCGGCCCTCGACGTCGGCCTGGTGCGCACGACCTGGGAAGACCAAATCGAGGTCCTGCACGACGGCCGCGCCGACGTCAGCGTCGTGCGGCTGCCGGTCGACCCGCGCGGCCTGACCGTGCGGCCGCTGTTCCGCGAGCCGCGGGTCGCGGTCCTGCGCGCCGACCACCGGCTGGCCGGGAAGGATTCGGTACTGATCGCCGACCTGGCCGACGAGCACCTGCTCAACGACCCGGGTGCGGTGCCGGAATGGCGGGAGGTCGCGGCCGAACTGCGAGACGGGACGGCGCTGCCGTTTCGCGGGTTCCGGAGCGTCGAGGAGAAGCTGGAGCACGTCGCGGCGGGGACGGGGATCGCGGTCATCCCGCTCTCGACGTCGGAGTACTACACCCGGCCGGACGTCGCGCACGTCCCGATCGCGGACCTCCCGCCGAACGAGGTGTGCCTCGCCTGGGTGGCCACCCGCAGGTCCCGGCCGATTTACGAGTTCGCCGAGATCGCGACGGCTTGGTTCGACCAGGTGACCGACTGACGGAGAGGCTGGGCCTGATTATCCGCTGGGCGACGTTCGACTGCTTCGGCACGCTGGTGGACTGGCGGCACGGCATCGCGACCGGGATCGAGCTGCTGTTCCCGGGCCGCGGCGGCGACCTGCTCGAGGTCTACAACCGGATCGAACCGCGCGTCCAGGCGGAGGTCCCCGTCCGGCGCTACCGGGAGGTGCTGGCGGAGTCCCTGCGGCGCACGGCCGCCGAAGCCGGGTTGGACCTGCTGCCCGACGACGCTTCCGTGCTGGGCACGGGTCTCCCGTACTGGCCGGTGTTCCCCGACACCCGGACCGCGCTCACGGACCTGCGCGCGGCCGGCTGGCGGCTGGCGTTGCTGACCAACTGCGACCGGGACCTGATCGCGGAGACCGAGCGGCGGCTGGCGGTGCCGATCGACGCCGTCGTCACCGCGGAAGACGTCGGCGGGTACAAGCCGGGACACGGGCACTTCGAGCGGTTCGCCTCGACGTTCGGCGCGAGCCGGGAGAACTGGGTGCACGTGGCGCAGAGCCATTTCCACGACATGGTCCCGGCGCGGGAGCTGGGAATCCGGCGCGTCTGGATCAACCGGCACGGTGACCCGCAGGACCCGGCCGTCGCGGACGCTGTGCTGCCGGGGCTGGCCGGGCTCCTGGAGACCGTGGAACGGGTGCACCGGATGGGCTGACGGTCAACCGTCCGGCGTCATTTCCCCTCTGGCAACGCCAGACGTCCCGGCCGTGCCGCCGGCTGCTTCGGTGTGGTGGACAACGCCGACCGCAGCGCCGTCCACGAGCGGGACGGGCGTGTGCGGCGAACCGGTGCTCGCCGTTCGGTCCCGCCCGTCCGGTAGTCCATCTCGACCTGTACCCAGTCGTAGATCCAGTCGCCTCGCATGGCTTTCCTCCCGGCCGTCGGTTCCTGCTTCGAGGATCGGCCTGAGGGAGGCGGCGCGGCATCGGGTGATCACGTACCTTTTGCCGCGCCCACCCCTTACCCCCGCAGCTCAGTCAGCGCGTCCAGGTGGGACGGTGCCCAGCCCAGCTCCGCCTGGGCCCGCGCCGGCGTCAGCTGCTGGTCCAGGGCGAACGCCTCCGCGATCGGGCCCATCCGCTCTTCGGCCTCCGAAAGGGTGAGCCGTTCGAAGCTGCCTGGGCAGCCGGCCGCCGAGCTGAGGGCCTCGGCGATCTCCGCCAGGCGGATGTTCTCGCCGCTCACTCCCGCGTACACCGACTTCGCCGGCGCCTGCAACGCCAGGGCGTACAGCTCCGCGATGTCGTCCGCGTGCACCAGCGCCCAGTGGTTGCGGCCGTCGCCGATCAGGGGGACCGCTCCGCGCTCGCGGGCCGCGGCCGTGAAGAACGTCTCGGCCAGGCCGCCGTTGTGGCCGTAGACCAGGCCCGGCATCACCAGCACCGGACGGCCGGCGCGGGAGAGGACGCGGTCCTCGTTCTCGCGCCGCCATGCCGTGATGCGCGGTGGGTTCTGCGGCGCGTCCTCGGTGACGACGCCGTTCGTGTCGCCGTAGACCCAGACGCCGCCCGTGTGCACGTAGACACCCCGGTCGCCGAGGCCGTCCTGCATCGCCGACGCCGCCGCGTCGTCGACCTGGGCCGTGTCGTCGCCGTAGTGCTGGCCCAGGTGGATGACGCCGTCGGCGGCCGCGGCCGCGGCACGCAGGACGGCCGGGTCCGTCAGGGCGCCGGGCACCGGGCGGGCGCCCAGGTCGGCGACCGTCCGGGCCGCGGCGTCGCTGCGGGCGAGCGCGCTCACCTCGTGGCCGTGCCGGATCAGGGCCCGGATCGCAGGGCGGCCGACGTAGCCGGAGCCGCCGGTGAGGAAGACCTTCATCGCAAGGGACCTTTCGTCGTGGTTCCCCTCCGACTCTCGGCCCCTTCCGCGCCCGCGTCCAAGACCCTTTACGGCCGCTGTGATACCCGCGGGGCATCACTCCACGGTGACGGACTTCGCCAGGTTCCGCGGCTTGTCGATGTCGTGGCCCAGCGCCAGCGCCGCGTGGTAGGCCAGCAGCTGCAGCGGGATCGTCAGGAGGATCGGGTCCAGCTCCGGCTCGGTCTTCGGCACCACCAGACGCGGGACGTCCAGCGCGCCGAAGTCGACGTCCTCGTGCGTGACGGCCAGCACCGGCCCCGAGCGGGCCCGGATCTGCTGCAGGGCACCGAGGTTGCGCTCCGCGAGTTCGTCCGCCGGCACGATCGCGACCGTCGGCACCGAGGCGTCGATCAGCGCCAGCGGGCCGTGCTTCAGCTCCGAGGTCTGGTACGCCTCGGCGTGCCGGTAGGAGACCTCCTTGAACTTCTGGGCCCCTTCGCGCGCCACCGGGAAACCGCGGACCCGGCCCACGAAGAACAGGCTCTTCGCGTCGGCGCAGGCACGCGCGTGCTCCTCGATCAGCTTCTCCTCGGCGAGCACCGCCCGGATCTGGTCCGGCAGCGCGCGGATCGCCGCGACGATCCGCTGGCCGGACGCGTTGGACAGGTCGCGGACCCGTCCGAGGGCCAGCGCGAGCATCGCGAACCCGACGGCCATGTTCGTCAGCGCCTTCGTGGACGCGACGGCCACCTCCGGGCCGGCGTGCAGGTACAGGCCGCCGTCGCAGGCGCGCGCGATCGCCGAGCCGACAACGTTCACCAGCCCGATGACGCGGCCGCCCTTGCGCTTGACCTCTTCGACGGCGAACGCGGTGTCGACCGTCTCCCCGGACTGGCTGACCGCGATGTAGAGCGTGTCCGCCTCGATGATCGGGTTGCGGTAGCGGAACTCGGACGCGGCCTCGGCGTCGGCCGGGATCCGGGCCAGTTCCTCGATCATCGTCGCGCCGATCTGGCCGACGTAGTAGGCCGAGCCGCAGCCGAGGATCTTCACCCGCGCGAAGCCGCGCAGCTCCCGGGGCGTCAGGTTCAGGCCGTCCAGGCGGGAGACGCCGAAGCGCTCGTCGAGGCGGCCGCGGATCATCCGCTCCACCGACTCGGGCTGCTCCTGGATCTCCTTGTACATGTAGTGGCTGTGCTCGCCGAGGTCCAGGTCGTCGGCTTCGATGTCGATCGCCGTCGGCGGCCGGCCGGTGTCGGCCTCCTCGACGGTGAACGTGCGGTACCCCTTGGCCGTGACGCTGGCGAACTCGCCGTCGGCGAGGTGCACGACGCTGGAGGTGTGGCGGACGAGCGCGGCCAGGTCGCTGGCCACGAACATCTCCTTGTCGCCGACGCCGACGATCAGCGGGGAGCCGTTGCGCGCCACGACGACGCGGTCCGGGCGGCTCGCGTCGGTGACCGCGATCGCGTACGTGCCGGAGATCCGGGAGACCGCTTCGACGACCGCGTCTTCCAGCGTCTCGGCCTCGGACCGGGCGATCAGGTGGGCGAGCACCTCGGTGTCGGTGTCCGAGGCGAGCGTGACGCCGGCGCGCGTGAGCTGCTCGCGCAGCGCGTCGGCGTTGTCGATGATCCCGTTGTGCACCACGGCGATCCGGCCGTCTTCGGAGACGTGCGGGTGGGCGTTGGCCTCGGTCGGCCCGCCGTGCGTCGCCCAGCGCGTGTGCCCGATGCCGGCCTTGCCGGCCAGCCGCTTGGGCAGCGCGGCGGCCAGGTTGCGGACGCGGCCGGTGATCCGGTGCACGCTCTGGCCGCCGGTGCCGAGCACGGCGATCCCGGCCGAGTCGTAGCCGCGGTACTCGAGGCGGGTGAGCCCTTCGAGCAGGATCGGGGCCGCGTTCTGGGTGCCGATGTATCCGACGATTCCGCACATGCCGGGGAGACCTCACTGGAGCAGGGGACGGGGACCGGGGCGGGCCCGGTCAGCCGTAGACGATGCGGCGCAGCTGCCGCTCGGACAGGGTGGGCGGCGCGACGAGCCTGCCGTCCAGTTCACCGGCGACGAGCGGGAAGATCTCGGGGTTCTTCTTCCCCTCGGTCTGCAGCTCCGCGTGCCGGCGCCGGACGTACTGCTCGGCGGTCTCCCGGTAGAACGCCAGCACGTCCTCGACCACGCGCCCGGCCACCGCGGGCGACAAGCCCGTGGACAGCGCGACCTGATCGACGAGTGAGGCGTCTTCCATGGCGCCCATCATGCACGGCGGCGTCGTGAGTGCCAAATTCTTGCCCGATATCGGGCAAGAATCGCGACGAACGCTGAATTGGTCAACGTGTGGGCGAACTAGGGGTTCTTGCAGACTTCCGCCGTCGCAGCAGCCCTGGAGGGCAGCCGGGCGGTACAACAACCCGCATGGTGAGCACGGAATCCGGCGTGGTGAGCTTCCCCCGGCGCGGGCCCGGCCAGACCTCCCCGCCCGACGGTTACGCCGAGCTGCGCGGCAAGCCCGGGCTCTGCCGGACCATGCTGCCCGGCGGGAACCTGGTCTGGCTGGTCACCCGGCACGAAGACGTCCGGGCCGCCCTGACCGACCCGCGGCTCAGCTCCAACCCGGCGCTGCCCGGCTTCCCGGCCACCGGCGGGGCGCCCGAAGCGGTCCCCGGCTGGTTCGTCGCGATGGACGCGCCGGAGCACACCCGCTACCGCAAGCTGCTGATCCCGGAGTTCACCGTCCGCAAGGTGCGGGAGCTGCGCCCGGGCATCCAGCAGGTCGTCGACGACCTGATCGACGGGATGCTCGCCGCCGGCAACGCCGCCGACCTCGTGTCCGCCTTCTGCCTCGTGCTGCCCTCGCTGGTCATCTGCCAGCTGCTGGGTGTGCCCTACGAGGACCACGAGCACTTCGAGTCCCGCACGCGCGTGCTGGTCAGCCTGGCCTCGACGGCGCGTCAGCGCGAGGTCGCGCTCGGCGAAATCACCACCTACCTCACCGAGCTCATCGCCGCGAAGCGGACGGAGCCGGGGGAGGACCTGATCAGCCGGCTGCTCGCCGGGGGTGTGCTGGACGACGACGAGCTGCGCGGCGTCGCGATGCTGCTGCTGGTCGCCGGCCACGAGACCACCGCGAACATGCTGTCCCTCGGTGTGGTCACGTTGCTCGACAATCCACAGTGGATCGGGCACGAGGGGGTCGTCGAGGAGCTGTTGCGGTTCTACTCGATCTCCGACGTCGTCAGCCTGCGCGTCGCCACCGAGGACCTCGAGATCTCGGGCCAGCTGATCCGCCGCGGCGAGGGCGTGGCGCCGCTCGGGCTGGCGGCCGGCCACGACGGGACGGTGTTCGACGACCCCGGCGAGTTCTGCCCGGCGCGGTCCGCGCGCAGTCACGTCGCGTTCGGTTACGGCATCCACCAGTGCATCGGCCAGAACCTGGCGCGCCTGGAGATGGAGGTCGCGCTGACGACGCTGTTCGCCCGGATCCCGCGGCTGCGCCTGGCGGTGCCGGCCGACGAGCTGAACTTCAAGCACGACGGTGTCCTCTTCGGACTGTACGAGCTCCCGGCGCGCTGGTAGGGCGCGTCAGGCGGTCAGGACGTTGACGCCTTCGCGCTCGATCTCCGCCGCCACGGTGGAATCGATGCCGCCGTCGGTGATGAACGTGTCCACTTCGGACAGTTCGGCGAACCGTGCGAAGTGGTCGTTGCCGACCTTCGTGTGATCGGCGAGCAGGACCACGCGGCGGGCGCCGGCGATCGAGGCGCGCTTGACCATCGCCTCGGCCGGGTCCGGGGTGGTCAGGCCACGCTCCACTGACAGGCCGTTGGTGGCCATGAACGCCACTTCGACGAAGGTCTCGCTCAGCGCGTGCAGCGCCCAGGCGTCGACCGACGCGAGCGTGCGGGCCCGCAGCCGGCCGCCGACCAGCATGACCGTCAGGTTGGGGCGCTTCGAGAGCGACAGCGCGATGTTCACGGAGTTCGTGACCACCGTGAGGTTGCAGTCGATCGGCAGGGCCTCGGCCAGGTGCGCGGTGGTCGTCCCGGCGTCGAGCAGGATCGCGCCCTCCGACGGCAGTTCGGCCAGCGCGGCCTTGCCGATGCGCTTCTTCTCCGCCGTCATCACGCTTTCGCGCGTGGTGAACGCGGGTTCGAACCCCAGCCGTTCGATGGGGATCGCCCCGCCGTGCACCCGGCGGAGCGATCCGTGCCGCTCCAGCGTGGTGAGGTCGCGGCGGATGGTTTCGGTGGTGACGGTGAACTCGCCCGCCAGCTCGGCGACGTCCACTCTGCCCCGCGTACGTGCACGCTCGAGGATCATTTGCTGACGCTCCTCCGCGTACATCGCCGCCCCCTTCATGTCGGTGCGTGTTGCCGGCGATGTGAGTTTATGTTGAATCACGTCCGGAAAGCAACGCCGGGGTCTCCTCGACGGGGGCCTGCAGCGCCCGCAGTTCACGCAGGATCTCGCCGTTGACGGCGCCCTGGTGCCGCGCGAGGAAGAAGTGGCCGCCGGGGAAAACCTCCAGCCGGAACGCGCCGTCGGTGTGGTCGCGCCAGTTCTCCGCCTCCGCGGCGGTGACCTTCGGGTCGTCGGTGCCGATCAGGACGGTCACCGGGCAGCCGACGCGGCGGTCCGCGGCGCAGGTGTAGGTCTCGATCGCGCGGTAGTCGTTCCGGATGGCCGGCAGGGCCATCCGGAGGATCTCGTCGCCGCCGAGCACCGTGAGGTCCTGTTTGTTGAGGTCCTTGACCTCCGCGATGATCCCGTCGTCGTCGCGCTCGTGGATCCGTTCGTCGCGGTGGGTCGACGGGCCGCGGCGGCCGGAGGCGATCAGCGCGCCGGGCCCCGGCGCGCCGCGGTCCGCGAGCCGCAGCGCGACTTCGAAGGCCAGGACCGCGCCCATGCTGTGGCCGAAGAAGACCGTCGGTTTCGCCGACAGGGCCAGCAGTTCCGTCGTGACCAGGTCGGCCAGGCCGGCGATGGTGTCGACGCAGGGTTCGCGCCGGCGGTCCTGGCGACCGGGGTACTGCAGGGAAACGACGTCGACGTCCGGCGCGAACCGGGCGGAGACCGGGTGGAAGTAGCTGGCGGAACCACCGGCGTGCGGGAAGCACACCAGCCGGGTCCCTGCCTCGGCCGCCTGGTGGTAGCGGCGGATCCACGGCGTCGTGGCGTTGTCCGCGATGTTCACGAGGCGTGTTCCTTTCGGCGTGCTTACGGGTCACCAGTAAACCCAGGCCGCCGCAACGGAAACCTTAGTGTTGCCGGTCACCCACGGCGGAACGCGTGAGATCTGCGGTTTTCCGGGTCCGGGCCGACTTAGCCTGCGCGTGCGGTGCGTTTCGCGGACCGCGCCCGACCGCCCCGAGAGGAGCTCCGATGACCGGTGACGCGCTCGCCCTCGCCCGGCGCAAGGCCACCGAGCTGCGCAGGGCGGTCCAGTCCCTGCACCGGATCCACGGTGACACGCACTCGATGCGCCGGCTGCTGAGCGATCTCGAATGGATCGACGCGGGGCTGCGTGAACTGCCGCCGTCCGCCGCGCGCGACGGCATCGAGGCTCTCGACCGGATCGTCGTGCCCGACACGCCGTACCGGCCGGACATGTGGCACGGCGCGGACGACGAAGGGCTCGGCGGCCGCCGGCACCAGTGAGTCGTCGACCTCAGAATCACTGACCTCGAATCGCTGACCTCGACGGCGCGGGAAGCAGGTGCGGGATGCCCGGTGTGGCGAGTGGGACCGCGGTGCGGATGACCGGCCGCCGGCGTGAGCTGGAGATCCTGAGCTCGGCGTTCGCCAACGCGCGCGCCGGCGCGGCCACGCTGGTGCGCGTCCGCGGTGCCGCGGGCACCGGCAAGACCACGTTGCTGGACGCGTTCGCGGAGCAGCTCGAAGACCGGGCGACGGTCCTGCGCGCCACGTGCCGCCGTCCCGGCCGCGCGACCGCCGAACGCGCCGTCGAAGAACTCCTCCCCGGTGGCGCGGGCGGGGACGGCACGCCGGTCGCGCTGGTGTCGCGGCGGCTGGGCCGGTGCCTGGCCGAGGTCACCGCCACCCGCCCGGCGGTGCTCGTGCTCGACGACTTCCACTGCTGTGACGAGGGTTCGCTGCGGGTGCTGGCCCACCAGCTGCACCGCGGCGCCGAACTGCCGCTGCTGCTCGTGGTCGCGCAGCGGCCCGCCGACCTGCCCGTCTGGCCGCCGCTGGCGCTGCCGCCGGGTGACGTCGCGACGATCGACCTGGCCGGGTTCGGGGAGGCGGTCGTCGAAGAGCTGGTCACGGAGCTCTGGCCGATCCGGCCGGAGCCCGGCTTCGCCGCCGACCTGACCGCGCTGACCGGGGGAAACCCGTCCCTGCTCGGCCAGGTGTGCCGGGCGCTGCGGAGCGAAGGCTTCGCGCCGGACGACGACGGAGCCGCGCGGGCCCGGCTGCTCGCCCCGGGCGCCCACGCCCGCCTCGTGGAACGGATCCTCGCGGCCCGCCCGGCGTACGTGGGTTGCGTCGCCGAAGCCGCCGCGGTGCTCGACCGGGCCGACGTCGAGCTGGTCGCCCTGCTCAGCGGCGTGCCCGAACCCCTGGCCGGGGACGCGATCCGGGTGCTGGCCGCCGAGCACGTCCTCGACCCGGCCGGCCACGGGTTCACCTCCGCCGAAGCGCGGGCCGGTGTCCTGGCCGGGATGTCGCAACGACGGCTCACCGCGTCGCGGCTGACCGCCGCCCGCCTGCTCAACGACCGCGGCCGGCCCGCGGAGGACGTCGGCGCGCACCTGCTCGGCCGGCGACGGCTGCCCGAGCAGTGGATGCGGGACGTCCTCGCCGAGGCCGCGCGCGCCGCGGAGCGGGCCGGCCGGCACACCGACGCGGCCCGCTACCTCGGGGTGCTGGTCGCCGACCGCCCCGAGGACGTGCCGACCCGGATCGAGTTCGCCCGCGTGGTCGGCGTGCGCGACCCGCTGGCCGCGTACGCGACGCTCGCCGGGACCGCGGAGCTGGCCGAGGACACCCGCAGCCGCGCGCTGATCTCCCTGCAGCTGGCCAAGGCCGCGCTGACGGCCCGGGAAGCGGGCGAGGCGACCCGGCTGCTGACGACGGCTCTCGCCGAGCTCGACGCGGAGCCCGCCGGCACCGCCCCGGAGGACGGCCGCGGCCTGCGCACCGAGCTCGAAGGCGCGCTGCTCGTGGTCGCCTTCGAACAGCCGGGGACCCTGGGCCTGCTCGACGGCCGGCTCGCCGCGATGTCCGGGCTGGGTGGTCAGACGCCGGCCGAGACGAGTGTGCTCGCCCTGGCCTCGGTGGCCCACATGCTGGCGGGCACCGACCGCGACACGGCCGTGTCGTGCGCGCGCCGGGCCCTGGACCGGCCGGAACCCGCGGTGCTCTGGTCCGCGTCGCTGGCCGCCTACGTCCTCTACCTCGCCGACGAGGTGGACGAGGCGTTCGGCGCCCTCGAAGACCTCGTCCCCGACGCGCCGCGCGACGACGCCGGCTGGCCGGCGATCACCGCCCTGACCGCGCAGTCGTGGCTCAGCTGCGGCGCCGGCGACCTCGCCCGGGCGCTGTCCGACGCGGCCGCCGCCGTCCGGCTCGCCGACGGGGACGGCAGTCCGGAACTCGCCACGGCGCCACTGGTCTCCCAGGCGCTGATCCTGCTGCGGCAGGGGGACGTCGGAAGCGCGGAACAGGCGCTGGCCCGGGCCGACCGCGAGGGCCCGGACACCGCCGTCCTCCGGTTGCCGCACCGGTTGCTGGCCCGGGCCTGGCTGTGCGAACTGGGCGACGACCACGAAACCGCCCTCGGCCACCTCCTGACGTGTGGCCGGCTGCTGCGGGAGGAAGGCGTCCACAACCCGGTCTTCGCACCGTGGTGGCTCGACGCCGCCCGCGTGCTCGTCACGCTCGGCCGGCGGAGCGAGGCGATCGCACTCGTCGAACAGGGCGAGGACCTGGCCCGGAGCTGGGGCACGGCGTCCGCGCGGGGCCTGGCCCTGCTGGGGCGTGGCCTCACGGCCGAGGGCGCCGCGGCCGTCGAACGGCTGGCCGCGGCCGCCGACGTGCTCGCCGGCACCCCGGCGTCCTGGTACCGGACCGAAGCGGAAATCCTGCTGGGCCAGGCGCTGCTGGAAGCGGGCGACCACCCCGGGGCCCGCAAGCACTACCGGGCGGCCGTCGACCTGTCGGTGCGTGCCGGGTTCTGGGGCCGGGCGGACCGGGCCCGGGCCGGCGTGACGGCGTCCGGCGGGCGGAACTACGCCGTGACCGGGAACGTCACCGACGTCCTGACGGTGGGGGAGCGGCGGGTCGGGGACCTGGCCGCGGCCGGCGCGACCAACCGCGAGATCGCGGACCGGCTCCTGCTGGCCCTGCGGACGGTGGAAATCCACCTGACGAGCGTGTACCGCAAACTCGGCGTCAACGGCCGCGCCCACCTGCAGGAGCTCTTCTCCCAGGGCCTGCTGGCGCCCGAGCCCGCGCTCGCCGGCGCCGAATTGTCCTGACGGACAACGGGTAATAATCGGCTCCGCGTGCGGTGTGGGTATTCCCGTCCGATCCGCGTAAACGCGTGCGAGAATGCGAGGGTGTCCCGCCGAGTGGGAACCACAATACGTGACAAACGTCCTGGTCTGTTCCCGACCTGCGGTGATAGCGTTCCCTTGGCAGTGGTTCGAGGGCGCTGACGATGGGATCCGGCAGGGGGATCCGCCGGGGATCGGAAGCGGGAGAAAACGGGGAGCGGAATGCGGCCGGTGGCGGGACTGGCGGTGGTCGTGGACGACGCCGGCGTGCTCGAGATGTCGCTCCCCTCCGGTGAGCAGCGGGTGCTCGCGCAGGGCATCGGCGCGGCCATGTGGATCGCGCTGGCCCAGCACGGCTGGGACCCCGGTGCAGCGGCGCTGACCCTCGCGCCCGAATGCGATCTCGAACCGGGCGAACTGGCCGATTCGATCCGCGCGTGGATGGGTGACCTGGCGGCGATCGGCGTGCTGGAGTCCTGAGCCCGAACGGTTCCCCGTACCGGATGGATAGTGGGCTCTCCGCCCGGAAACCGCCGTGGCGGCGGAAAAACCCTAGAGTTGACCGCGGCTCGTTGACCGTTCGCGCACTCGTGACAGACCCTCCCAACGCACAAGGGAATGTCCCGAGGATTGTGAGGCGCGGTGGTGGGCGGACAAACGCAGGATCACCCGGCCGTGATCGGTGGCGGCGTGATGGGATCGGCCATCACGGCGATGGCACTGGGACACGGGGTTCCGGTCACACTGGTCGAAGCCGGCGACGAAGCACTGGACCTGGCGCGGCGGAGGGTGGACCAGCAGCTGCGGCACGGCCGCCTGATGGGCGCGTTCCCCGACGTCGAACCGGGTGAGCTGACGGCGACGACGGACCTGACCGCGGCCAAGGGCGCGACGGCCGTCGTCGAAGCGATCATCGAAGACGCGTCGAGCAAGGCCGACGTACTGGCCAGGATCGCGGGGCTCGTCGCCCCGCGGACCCCGTTGATCACCAACACCTCCGGCATTCCGGTCGACGAGCTCGCCGATGCGGTCGAGCGCCCGGAGGACCTGCTCGCGACGCACTTCATGAACCCGACGTACCTCATCCGGACCGTCGAGGTCGTGCGCGGTCCGCGGACGGGCAGCGACACGCTCGCCAACGTGCTGGCGCTGCTGGAGCGGCTGAAGCGGCGCCCGATCGTCGTGAACGACTCCCCGGGGTTCGTCACGAGCCGGCTGCTGCACCCGCAGATCAACGACGCGGCGCGGCTGGTCGAAGAGGGCACCGCGTCGGTCGAGTCGGTCGACGAGCTGATGCAGGGCTGCCTCGGTCACCCGACGGGCCCGTTGCGCACCGCGGACCTGATCGGCCTGGACAACCTGGCCGACGCGCTGCGGCTGCTGTCCGAACGCACCGGCGACCCGCGGCACCTGCCGTGCGCGCTGCTGGAGTCCAAAGTGGCCGAAGGCCACCTCGGCCGGAAGTCCGGACGAGGGTTCTACGAGTACGGGAAGGTGTTCCAGTGAACGACGTCTCCACCACCGAAACCCCGGCGCGGACGCCGGAGGTCGTCGCCCAGCAGATCAAGGACTTCCTGGCCGGGCGCATCAACCAGGAGGTCCCCTCGGACCAGGACCTGTTCCGCACCGGGCTGGTGTCCTCGATGTTCGCCATGGAGCTGGTCGTGTTCCTCGAGCAGACCTACGGCATCGCGATCGTCGGCCCGGACCTGAAGCTGGACAACTTCCGCACCGTGGACGGCATGTCCGCACTCGTCCGGCGCCTGCTCGATGAGTGAGGACCCGCTCGCCGGTGCGGCCGGCGAGCTGACCGCGCTGGTCGGCGACCGGGCGGCCGCGTGGGATGTCGAGGGCCTGCTGCCCGTCGACATGCTGCGCGGGCTCGGCGCCCGCGGGCTGCTGTGCGCCGAGGTGCCCGCCGACTTCGGCGGTCTCGGCGCGAGCAGCCTCCACAGTGGACACTTCACCGCGCACGCCGGCGCGTTGTGCAGCTCGCTGCGCAGCGTGATGACGTCGCAGGGCATGGCGGCGTGGACGATCCAGCGGTTCGGGGACCGGGCCCAGCGGGCGAAGTACCTCGGCCGGCTGACCTCGGGTGACCTGGCCGCGGTCGCGTTCAGCGAACCGGCCGCGGGCAGCGACCTCTCCTCGGTCGCGACGACCGTCCGCACCGACGGCGACGACATCGTCATCGACGGCGAGAAGGTCTGGATCACCGCGGCGGCCTACGCCGACCTGCTCGTCGTCGTCGGCGAGCTCGACGGGCTGGGTGCCGCGGTGGTCGTCCCGGCCCGCGCGGAAGGCGTGTCGATCGAACGCATCCCGTACCCCAGCGGGTGCCGGGCGGCCGGTCACTCGACCGTGCGGCTCGACAACGTCCGGCTGCCGCGCTCCGCCCTGCTGGGCGGCGGCGGCGTCGACCTGTCCATGCTGGTCACGACGGCGCTGGCGTACGGCCGGATTTCGGTCGCCTGGGGGTGCGTCGGCATCCTGCGGGCCTGCCTGAGGGCGGCCGGCGACCACGCGGGCAAGCGGCACCAGGGCGGGATCCCGCTGGCCGACCGCCAGCTGGTGGCCCGTCACCTCGCCGACCTGTTCGCCGACGAGCAGGCCGCGACCCGGGTGTGCGAGCACGCCAGCCGGGCGTGGGACCAGCGCTCCCCGGAGATGGTGGTCTCGACCGTGCTGGCGAAGTACGTCAGCTCGACGAGCGCGGCACGCGGTGCCGCGGCGGCGGTGCAGGTGCTGGCCTCGGCCGCCGCGCAGGACGGCCACGTGGTCGCCCGCGCGCACCGCGACGCGAAGCTCATGGAACTCATCGAGGGCAGCAACGAAATCTGCCAGCTGATCCTGGCGGGGCACACGCGTGTCCTCGCGAACAGCGGCGGCTAAGGAGGAGTCCGGTGGCAAGCACGCAAATGGTCAAGTGTCTCGTGTGGGACCTCGACAACACGCTGTGGAACGGGACACTGCTGGAGGACGGCTCGGTCCAGATCCCCGAGCCGATCCGGGAGCTCGTGCGGACCCTGGACGCGCGCGGCATCCTGCAGACCGTCGCGAGCAAGAACGACCACGACCACGCCTGGGCGCGGCTGGAGGAGCTGGGTCTCGCGGAGTACTTCGTGCTGCCGCGGATCGGCTGGAACCCGAAGTCGGAGTCCATCCGGGCGATCGCGGACGAGCTGAAGTTCGCCCTCGACACCATCGCCTTCGTCGACGACCAGGAGGCCGAGCTCGCCGAGGTGACGTTCCACCTCCCGCAGGTGCGGACCTACCGCGCCGAGAAGGTGCTGGAACTGGCGTCCCTGCCGGAGTTCAGCCCGGCCACGGTCACCGTCGACTCGCGGCGGCGCCGGCAGATGTACCAGGCGTCGTTCCGCCGCCAGGAGGCGCAGGCCGGCTTCACCGGCCCGGACGAGGACTTCCTGCGGTCGCTGGACCTGAAGATGACGATCGGCCCGGCGACCGACGCCGAGCTGACGCGCGTCGAGGAACTGACCCGGCGCACCAGCCAGATGAACGCGACCGGCGTCCACTACTCCCACGAGGCGCTGAGCGCCCTGATCGACGACCCCGGGCACCGGGTGCTGGTGGTGAGCATGCAGGACCGCTTCGGGCCGCACGGCGCCGTCGGCGTGCTGCTGCTGGAGACCGGGCACGAGGTCTGGCACCTGAAGCTGCTCGCGACGTCCTGCCGGGTCGTGTCGTTCGGGGCCGGCTCGATCATCCTGCGCTGGCTGATCAACCAGGCCGCCACCGCCGACGCGCACCTGGTGGCCGACTTCCGGCCGACCGACCGCAACCGGATGATGGAGATCGCCTACCGCTTCACCGGGTTCGCCGACGAGGCGTGCGCGTGCCAGGCCGTGCTCGCCGACCCGGGCCTGGACGGCCTGCAGCGCCTGCACCTCGAGCCGGTGCCGCAGGAAGAGCCGACGACCGTGGCCCTGGTGGCCCCCGACCTCACCGAGCGGATCAGCGTGCACTGAGCGCCGCAACGGTAAAACCGAAGGCCGCCGCGGGAATCCCGCGGCGGCCTTCGGTTTTCGGGGGTTCGGGGGTCAGCTCGCCTTGCGGATGAGCGTCATGCCGTCGGCGACCGGCAGCAGCGACATCTCCACCCGCGGGTCGTCCCGCACGAAGCGGTTGAACTCGCGGATGGCCACCGTGTCCGGGTCCTGGGCGGCCGGATCGGTGACCCGGCCGAAGAACAGCGTGTTGTCGACGACGACGAGCCCGTCCGGTGCCAGGAGCATCAGGGCGGCCTCGTAGTAGGCGGCGTAACCCGCCTTGTCGGCGTCGATGAAGACCAGGTCGACGGAGCCGGGGCCGTACTCGGCGAACAGCGAGTCGAGTACCGCGGTCGCCGGGGCGATCCGCAGGTCGATCCGGTCTTCGACGCCGGCCCGGCGCCAGTAGGGGCGGCCGAAGGCCGGCCAGCGGTCGGTGACGTCGCAGGTGATCAGCAGGCCGCGGTCGGGCAGCGCCCGGGCCATGCAGAGTGAGCTGTACCCGGTGAAGGTGCCGACCTCCACCACCGTTCGCGCCCGCGTGAGCTTGACCAGCAGCGCGAGCAACTGGCCCTCCTCGGCGGACACCTGCATCGCCGCACCCATCGGCAGCGACGCCGTTTCTTCTCGCAACTCGCGCAGGATCTCGTCCTCGGCACGGGAATGGTCGCTCACGTACGTGAGCACGTCGGAGGACGCCAGTAGTTGGCTCGCCATGGCGTGAGCGTAGGGGCGCGGCTACCTGGAACTGTCTAGTAAGTCGGCCGCTCAGCCGAGCCGCAGGAGGCCCTGGTGGACGCGGTGCAGCAGCTCGAGCGGCGGCCGGTCGGTGACCCCCAGGTCGACGCCGCGCGCGAGCAGCAGCCCGTCCCGGATGCCCTGCAGGACGAGCGCGCGGGTGACGTCCAGCGGCCGCATCAGATATGCGGCGACCTCGGCCACCGACGTCGGGATCTGGCACATCCGGCAGACGGCCGCGAGGTCGGGGTCGAGCCCGGTGGCGCCGCGGTGCCGCCCGGTCGTGGTCAGCATGACCTCGGGCGGCAGGGGGTGGCGCGGCCCCGGCCGTGGCGGGCGGGTGCCGCGGACGTAGGGCCGCGGGCGCGGCGCCTCGCGCATGCCGAGCGGCTCCCGGGCGGGGCTCTCGGTCTTCGGCCAGGTCGGTCCGAGCGGTACGGGAGGTTCGGCGGGCTGGGGCGGCTTGACCTGCTCGGTCGTGACCGCCGTGCCCGCTTCGGCCCCGTTCGTGCCCGGTTCCGGGCTCGCGGCGGTCGGCTCGGACTTGGGTTTGGGTGTGAACCCATGTTCGACCCACAGGTCGTAGTCGCCCCAGCCGCCGAAGGTCAGCGGGTGGTATTCGATCTTGCTGGGGCGGCGTTTACGATTCTTATTCATGTTTCTGGCCCCGTAAAGTCCGTGTGCGGCGCGGCGCACAGCCTGACCACCGGGCGGTCAGGCCTGTCAAGTATCGCCGCCAGAGACGTGGGTTTTCCTGGGACTTCGTGGGTAGTGCGTTGTCCACGAGGCCCAAGTGCAGACAAAACGAAGGCGCCGGGCTTGTTAAACCAACATTCTGGGTCCTACGCTGGGAGGCCAAGTCGCTCGACGCAACGATGGGTGAGCGGCGGCGACGAGCCGCTGTGTGGGTCGGAGGGTGATGGTGTTGCCCGGACCAGGTAGGGCCGAACCGGCGATGGCGGACGCGCTCGTCCGCTCTGTCGCGGTGCCCGCCGTCCGGGAGCGCCCGGCCGGTGGGGACGGCCCCGCGGCCCCGTCCGTGCTGACCCTCCCGTGGCGGGGCGAGTTCGAACGCCGCGCCCGGCGCGCCGGGGACGTCCGCCTGGTCGAACGCGAAGACGAGATCGCCGTGCTGCGGCGGGGGATTCGCGGCGCGGTCGCCGGCCGGTCGGGCCGGGTGGTCGTCGTCGGCCCGCGCGGCGCGGGCAGCAGCGCGCTGCTCGCCGCGGCCGTCCGCGAAGCGCGCGTCGCCGGGATGATCACGGCGTTCGCCCGCTGCACCCCCGCCGAGTCCACCGTCCACCGCGGCGTCATCAACCAGCTTTCCGCGGACATCGCGGGCGCCGGCTGCCGGCTCGACAGCGGCACGCGCACCTGCGGCCGGGCGCTGGCCGAGCGGACCATCCCGACGTTGTGCGGGGACTTCGTGGGGGTCGCCAGCCAGGGGCCGCTCCTGATCGCCGTCGACGATTCGCAGTGGTGCGACCCGGGCTCGCGAGCCTGGCTCGAGGCCATGGAACACCGGCTGCAGCAGGCGCCGATCCTGCTGGTCCGCGCCGTGATGCAGGCCGGCTCGCGCTCGGCCGCCGTGCGGGCCGACGGGGTGGACACCGTCGTCGTCCGGCCGCTGACCGAAGAGGGCCTGCGGCAACTGGTCGCGGACCGCTTCCCGGGCACCCGCCCGGACGCGCGGTTCGTCGCCGGGCTGCACCTCGCCACCGGGGGCAAGCCGGCGCTGGTGGCCCCGGTCCTCGAACGGCTCTCCGCCGCCGGGCTCGAGCCGGTCGCCGAGCGCCTGCCCGCCGTCATCGCGCACCTGGGCGACCTGCGGGACGCCGACCTCGCCGTCTCGATCGCCGCGCTCCCGGCCGACGCCCTGAACCTGCTGCGGGCCATCGCGATGTGCCGCGGCCTGCTCGACTTCGAGCTCGTGACGACACTGGCGGGCCCGCTGACCGGCTCGGCCGAGGCCGCCTTGCGGATGCTCAGCGGGTTCGGCCTGGTGTTCGGCGGCGCCGAACCGCGAGTGGTCGACGACGGCACGGCGGACGCCGCACTGGGCACCTTGAACTCCGCCGAGCGCGCGGACCTCGCGGCCCGCGCGGCCGAGCTCGCCTACCGCGCCGCGGTCCCGGACGACCAGCTCGCCGAGCTGCTGACGACGATCCGGCCGATCGGCACGACCTGGGCGGTCGCCACCCTGCGGCGCGCGGCCGAGCAGCGCCGCGCGATCGGCGACCGGCACGGCGCGGCCCGGCTGCTCACGCGGGCGCTTCGTGAACCGGTCAGCCAGGCCGAACGCCGGAAGCTGATGCTGGGCCTGGCCCTGGCGGAGGTCGCCGACCAGCCCGAGCTGAGCGACCTGCGGCTGCAGCGGGTGCTGCTCGACGCCGGGCCCGAGGTCTCCGGTGCCGTCCTGCTCGACGCGGCCGACCACCTGCTTTCGCGGGGCGACACCCGCACCGCGCACCGCGCGATCGCCGCGACCTGGCGTCGTCGCAGCGCCTTCGACGCCGGCACGTCGGCGCTCGCCGCGCTCGGCTGGCTGGCGCAGGAGGACTCCGTGTCGGGCCCGGTCGTGCCGACGCCGGTGTTCGGGGCGCCCGCGGCCCAGCCCGGTGCGCAGGACCCGGCGGTCGCCGCGACGATCGCGTCGGAGCTGGCCGGCCGGGGCCGGGAGTTCGACCGGGCGCGCGAGCTGGCCCGGCTGGCGCTCGTGCCGCGGTCCGGGAAACTGCCGTCCAGCCTGCGGATCCAGGCCGCCTGGGTGCTGTTCTGCACCGACGACCTCACCGAAGCCGTGCTCGGCCTGACCGACGTGCTGCAGGACGCCACCCGCGTCGGGGCCCGGGCCGCCGCGGCGAACGCGCTGCTGATGCGGGCCCGCTGCGAACTGCGGCGCGGCAACCTCGGGCAGGCCGAAGCGGACCTCGAAGCGGTGGAAACCCGGTTGCCGGAACGGGCCTGGCACCCGCGCTCGGTGTCCCGGCTGCTGGCGGTGCGGGCCGAGTTCGCGCTCGCCGGCACGCGGCTGGACGAGGCCGAAAAGGCCGTCGCCGATCCGCTGCCCGCCGGGGCCGAGGACGGCATGGCCGCCGCGTACTTCCTGCTGCGACGCGGGGCCGTGCGGCTCGCCACCGGCGACCCGGCGGCGGCACTCGAAGACTTCCGCGCGGCCGGGCGCGGTACGCGTGCCCGTCGCGAGGGCAACGCCGTGGACCTGCCGTGGCGCACCGGGGTGGCGATCGCGCTGGCCCGCCTCGGCGAATCCGGCGCGGCGGCCGAGATCGCACGGGAAGCGCTGGCGCGCGCGGAAACCTGGGGCGCACCAAGCGGCCGGGGCACCGCGAGCCTGTACCTGGCGGAGGTCTTCGACGGCGCCGAAACCCGCACCACGCTGGAGCAGGCGGTCGCGCTGCTGGAGGGATCGCCGCTGCGGGTCGAGTTCCTGACCGCGGTGACCGACCTGGCCGGCGCGTGTCTCGACGACGGCGACCCGGCGGAAGCCGCGTCGCTGCTGGGCCGGGTCGCCACGATCCGGCCGCTGCTGCTGCCCGCCGGACTCGTGGCCAAGATCCGCGACGTGTCCGGCCGGCTCACCCGCAGCACCACCACGAGCACCGTCGCGCCGGCGGCGGGCGATCCCGTCGGTTCACTGTCCGAAGAGGAGGCCAGCATCGCGGCGCTCGCGGCCGCGGGCCATTCGAATCCGGAGATCGCGCGGGCGCTGCGGCTCAGCGGCCGGCTCGTCGAACTGCGCCTTACCCGGATCTACCGCAAGCTGACGGTGACCGGGCGGCGGCAGCTGACCGAGCTCATGAGTCCCGATTCCGCGGCGAGTTGATGACCGGTGCTACTGGAGCGTGACGCCGAGCGGGCCGCGATAGCGACCGCGCTGAACGCGGCCGCGGGCAGCGACGGCTCGCTGCTGCTGATCAGCGGACCGGCGGGCAGCGGCAAGTCGGCCCTGCTCCGCGACGCGACCGCGTCGGCCCTGGCCGCCGGCGCCCGGGTGCTGCGCGCGGACGCGACCCAGCTCGAAGAGGACTTCGCGTTCGGCATCGCGCAGCAGCTGTGCCGCCCGGTGCTCGTCGCGGCCGGCACGGCCGAGCGCGAGCGCTGGTTCCAGGGCGCGTCCGAGCAGATCCTGCGCGCGCTGACCGAAGAACGCCTCGTCACCAACGGCCACGAGCACAACCTGCCCACCGAAGCCGTCCTCTATGGACTGCACACGGTGGTGCACGCGATGTCGCACGACGACCTGGTCGTGGTGATCGTCGACGACCTGCAGTGGGCGGACCACGGTTCGCTGCGGTTGCTGGCCTACCTGGCCAAGCGGCTCAGCGGGTCGCGGATCCTGCTCGCGCTGGCCGTGGCGGAGGAGTGCGAGGCGCCGAAGTACGCGCTGGTGCACGAACTCGTCACCGCGGCCGCGCGGATCGTCGTCCCGGCGCCGCTGTCGCCCGAGGGTGTCGCGTCGATGGCCGAGGTCGCGTTCGGCGAACGCGCCGAGGAACCGTTCACCGCGATGCTGCACCGGGTTTCGGGCGGCAACCCGGCGAACGTCGCGACCGTCCTCACCGGACTGGTCGGCGAGGGCCTGCGCCCGATCGCCGCGCAGATCGCGGCGGCCACGGCCGAAGCCGAGCGGTTGCTCGACCACCGGATCATGCTGTCGCTCGGGTCGCAGCCGCCCGCGGTGCTCGCGCTGGTGCGCGCGGTCGCGGTCCTCGGCGACCTGGCCGAGCCGCAGCTCGCCGCCGACCTGGCCGGCCTCGACGAGGTCGAGTACAAGTCCGCGCTGCAGAGCCTCGAACGCCTCGGGCTGCTCGTCCACGACGACCGCCGGATCGGGTTCGCCAACGCCACGGTCCGGGAAGGCGTCGAGCCGGCGATCCCGGTGGAACTGCGCGAAGTCCTGTACCGCCGGGCGGCACGGCTGCTCTACGAACACGGCCGGCCCGCCGAGCGCGTCGCCGAGAAGCTGATGAAGGTCGGCGCGGCCGAGGATCCGTGGGAGGTCCGGATCCTCAGCTCCGCCGCGGCGACCGTGCTGGAGCGCGGCGCCGGGGACCTGGCCGCGCGCTACCTGCGCCGGGCGTTGCTCAACACCTCGCCCGACAGCGAGGAACGCGGCCGCCTGATGGTGGAGCTCGCCGCGGCCGAACGGGGTTTCGACCTGATCGCGTCGGCGCGGCACGTGTCGCAGGCGTTGTCGCTGCTGCCCGCCGGGGCCGCGCAGGCGGAAGCGGCCCTGTGGATCCCGCCCGGCCTCGCGGTGACGGTGCCCGCGCTCGGCACGGCCGTCCGCACGGCCGTCGAATCCGTGCTGCGGGAGGCGGATCCGGCGGGCGGAACGGACTTGGAACTGCGGGCGGAAGCGCGGTCCTGGTACCCGGGGACCCGCCCGCCGGGACAGGGTGACGCCGCGCTGGCCCGCCTGCGGGAGCTGGAGACGGCCGAGCGGCTCGACTCGCCGGCCGGCCGCGAGCTCGCCGTCGTGCTCCTGCACTCCGCCGCGTTGTCCGGCAGCGTGGCGGCCGACGAGGTCGAGACCGTCCTCAAGCGACTGGTCACCGAGGAACCCTTCGACCCGGCGCACGCCTACACGGCCCTGCCGCTTCTCGTCACCACGCTGGTGGCCGCCGACACCGCGAGCGTCCTCGAACCCGCGCTGGCCGCGGCGGCCGAGCAGGCGACCCAGCGCCGGTGGCAGGACACCGCGCACCTGATCGCCGCGGAGACCGCGGAAGTCAAAAGGGCGCAAGGGGATCTGGCCAAGGCCCGGCGGATCGCGCTGGGCGTCCTCGAAGGCGCCGACCACGAAACCTGGCCGGACGCGCTCGCGCTGTCGGTCACCACGCTGGCCCAGATCGCCCTGGAGACCCAGGATCCCGAGCTCGGCGAGCGCCTGCTGGCGGTGCCGATGGACAGCACCGACCACCGCGTGTTCGCCGCCCGCCGGCTGACCCGCGGCATGATCGACCTGGTCCGGGGCGATCCCGCCACGGCACTGGGCCGGTTCCTCGACTGCGGCCGGCGGCTGGAGCGCGAGGGCTGGGTCAACACGCCCCAGTACCCGTGGCGCACCTGGGCCGCGCTGGTGCGCCAGCGGATGGGCGACCTGCCGGCCGCGCAGGCGCACGCCGCGGCGGAGGACATCGTCGCCCAGCAGTGGGGGAGCCCGCTGAGCGTCGGGCGTTCCCTGCGGTTGCAGGGAATGCTGACCGGCGGCGCCGACGGCATCGACCTGCTCCACGAGGCCGCGAGCATCATCCGCGAGTCCGAAGACCTCGCCGAACGTGCCCGCACCTCGGTGATCCTCGGTACCCGCCTGCTCGACTCCGGTGATCCGGACGCGGCGGGATTCCTTGCGGAGAGCCGGGAACTGGCCAAGGCCATCGGCGCGACCTGGCTGGACGGCACGGGGGAGACCGAGCTGAACGGCCCCGTGCTGCGGTTTTCCGGCGGCGGCCTGGAAAACCTGACGAAGGCGGAGGCCGCGGTGGCCCGCCTGGTCGTGCGCGGCTGGACGAACCAGCAGATCGCGGACTCTCTGGGGGTAACCCGGCGCGCGGTCGAGAAGAATCTGACCGGTACCTACCGCAAGCTCGAGGTCAGCGGGCGGGCCGAGCTCATCGACCACCTCGGCGAAGCCGAGCTCGACTGAGTGCCGCACCGCGCCGTGGTGCGGTACCGCACCCGCCGGGTACGGACCGCACGCCGCGTGCGGTGCGGGGGTTCGGACCCCCCTTCACCTGCGAATCCCCTGGCTGAGGCCAAGATGCGGCTGTGCGTGGGTCACCACCGGTGTTCGGTACCGAACCGCACCGCACCGCACTCCGTACCTCCGTACCCCCAACGGGGGCGCACCACAGTGTTAAGGCCAGGTGTCCGGCAGCTGTTGCCCCTGCTAATCGGCCGTGCCTAACATGATCTGCGTCACCCCGGAGATGTGGCCACACGATCGCCACCAGTACCCGGCTTTCTTGTCGGAGTGCTTCTCGCCGAAGAGAGGAATCCCTTCATGAGTGCAGACGTCGCAGATGCGGTCACAGGTATCGGCCTGGCTTCGGCGCTGGAGCGAATCAGCCGTCCCGCGCCGCGCAAGCCGGCCCCTCGGCCGGTCACCCCGGAAATGTGCATGGTGAACCTCGACCACCGGCTGCGCATTGTCTCGGCCAGCATGGAATTCTTCCGGGTGTTCGAACGCACGTCGGACGGCGTCACCGGAACCAGCCTCTGCGACCTGCTGCACCCCAGCGTGCGGGACAAGGTCGAGCAGCAGCTCCGCCTGCTGGTCCGCGGTGAGCGCACCCGGTTCTCCGAGCGCATCCTGGTCATGCGGGACAACGGCACGACGCTCAGCGGCGATTTCCTCGGTTCGACCGTGCACAGCGTGGGCGACCGGCTCGACAGCCTCACCGTGGTGTTCCGGCCGGACAAGTCCGACCGGGAAAACCAGGTCGCGGTCAGCCGGAAGAAAATCCTGACCGAGATGGACGCCCGCATTCTCGAGGGCGTCGCGTCGGGTGTTTCGACGATTCAGCTGGCCGCCAATCTCTACATGAGCCGGGGCGGCGTCGAATACCACGTGACGACGCTGCTGCGGAAGATGAAGGTCAAGAACCGGCCCGCGCTGATCTCGAAGGCCTATTCGATGGGCATCTTCGGGGTCGGTTCCTGGCCGCCGCGCGCGCTGCCGGACTTCGTCCGGTGACCCGCCGGTGGTGACGGGCCGGACCGGTGACGCCGAGGGCGGGCCGCAGGTGCACTCGCGAGACGGGTGGGCGTGCGGCCCGCTTCGCTGTGACGACCGGGACCACGTCCCGAGCCGGTCGCGCGATGTGGGCTCGTGACCCGGGTCACCGCCCATGTGTGGCTTTGTGTGGCTTTGCCCGTTCGTCGCTTCCCGTACACAAGGGAGCACAGAAACGAGAGTTTTGGCTGCGTACGGTGACAGTCGCCAGGTGGACGGATGGTAACGGTTGGATATTCGTCGCGATCGGGTCTTGCAAACACAGGCGAACACAGGCAATATCACTCAAACCAAAGAGTTCTCGGCGGAGGTGTACCGAAGTGTTCGTGACCCTGACGGCGAACCCGAGCGTCGACCGGACGGTCGAGGTCGACCGGCTCATCCGGGGTGGTCTGCACCGTGCCTCCGGCGCCAGCGTCCAGCCGGGCGGAAAAGGCATCAACGTGGCGCGTGCCTTGGTGCGCAACGGACTCAAGGCCCGCGCGGTGGTTCCCGCCGGCGGTGCCGAAGGCGACCAGCTGATCAGTTTGCTCGAGGACTACAACATCGACGTGGTCCGGGTGCGCACGGAAGAGTCCGTGCGCAGCAACATCAGTGTCGTCGAGCCGGATGCCACCGTGACGAAGGTCAACGAGATCGGCCCGCACCTGAGCGGACGCGAGATCGAGACCCTGTGCGACGTCCTGCTGGCCAACGTGGCCGACGCGGAATGGGTTGTGGCAGCGGGAAGTCTGCCGCCCGGCGTGGGCGAAGACTTCTACGCGGAGCTGATCGCGCGCCTGGCCCCCAGCGGGGTCCGGGTCGTCGTCGACACCAGCGGCCCGGCGTTCCGGACGTCGGTGAAGGCCGGGCCGGCACTGGTCAAGCCGAACCTCGACGAGCTCGAGGAAGCGGTCGACCGGCAGCTCGACACCGTGCGGGACGTCGTGGACGCCGCACAGGAACTGCGCTCTCTGGGCGCGGGCACGGTTTTGGCCAGTCTCGGCAGCAAAGGTGCCGTGCTGGTCGAAGACGCGGGGATCTGGTGCGCCAACGCATCGGCCGAACCGCGAAGCTCGGTCGGTGCCGGCGACGCGATGCTCGCCGGTTTCCTGGCGGCAGGGGGGAGTGGCCCGCAAGCGCTGGCCACAGCCGTCGCCTGGGGTGCGGCCGCGGTGTCGCTCCCGGGCAGCACGATGCCGGGTCCCGAAGACGTGGGGGCACGTCGAGTGCGGGTGGACCCGCATCCCGGCTGGGACGAGAAGATTCGTGAATAGCCTTACGGCACAACGGAACCGGCTCGCTCCGGCCACCGCCATCCCGTGATGGCGCAACCCTCAAATCACCTTTCCAGAAGAGGAAGCCAACGATGACTACCACCACGGAGATCGACGACGAAACTCCGTCGAGGGCGGAGCGCGCACGGGTCTCGATCCAGCGCTTCGGCGGTCAACTCGCCAGCATGGTCATGCCGAACATCGGCGCGTTCATCGCCTGGGGCCTGATCACCGCGCTGTTCATCCCGAGCGGGTGGACGCCGAACGCCCACATCGCCGAGCTCGTCGACCCGATGATCAACTTCCTGCTGCCGGTGCTCATCGGTTACACCGGTGGCCGGCTGGTCCACGGCCAGCGCGGTGCGGTCGTCGGCGCGGTCGCGACGGTCGGCATCGCGGTCGGCGCGTCGATCCCGATGTTCCTGGGCGCGATGATCGTGGGGCCGCTGGGCGGCTTCCTCATCAAGCTGTGGGACGACAAGGTCGGCAGCAAGACCGCGCCGGGCTTCAAGATGCTCGTCGACAACTTCAGCGCCGGCATCATCGGCGGCATCATGGCGGTGCTGGGCCTGCTGGGCATCGGCCCGGTCGTGCAGGGCATCACCAAGGGCCTCGGCAACGGCGTGCAGGCCCTGATCGACGGCCACCTGCTGCCGCTGGTCTCGATCATCGTCGAGCCGGCCAAGGTGCTGTTCCTCAACAACGCGATCAACCACGGTGTGCTGAGCCCGCTGGGCGTCGCCGACGCGTTGAAGGACGGCAAGGCCATCGAGTTCCTGATCGAGCCGAACCCCGGCCCCGGTCTCGGCATCCTGCTGGCGCTGACCTTCTTCGGTGCCCGCAGCGCGCGGGCCACCGCGCCGGGCGCGATCGTCATCCAGTTCCTGGGCGGCATCCACGAGATCTACTTCCCGTACATCCTGGCCACCCCGCGCCTGATCCTGGCCGCGATCGCCGGTGGCGCCGCGGGTGTCGCGACGTTCGCGATCTTCGACGCGGGCCTGACGGCGACGCCGTCGCCGGGCAGCATCATCGCGGTCCTCGCGGTGACCCCGAAGGGTGGCTACCTGGGCGTGGTCGCCGGGGTCCTGATCGCGGCGGTCGTATCGTTCATCGTCGCTGCGGCCTTGCTGAAGTTCGGCAAGGATGCCCGCAGGGAAGAGCGGGAACTCGCCGTCGCCGAAGGTGGAGCGGTGGCTTGACGATCATCGTCGATCGAAGGAAGGAAGTGCGGTTGTGAGCAGCATCGAAGGCAAGGAAGTCAAGAAGGTCATCATCGCCTGCGACGCCGGGATGGGCAGCAGCGTGATGGTCGCGTCCCAGCTGGCCAAGCGGCTGAAGCCCTACTCGGTCAAGGTCGAGCACACGCCGGTCAACGAGATCCCGGGTGACGCCCAGGTCGTGCTGTGTCAGAGCACCCTGGTCAAGCGGGCCCGCAAGGCCAACACCACGGCGGTGATCCTCGGGTTCCAGAGCTTCCTGGGCGACCCGGTGTTCGACCAGGTCGAGCAGGCGATCCGGGACGGCGGTTCCCTTGCCGACTGACGCTTCCATCCTCAGCGTCG
The DNA here is from genome assembly GCF_036104975.1 of Amycolatopsis sp. NBC_00355. GTDB lineage: Bacteria > Actinomycetota > Actinomycetes > Mycobacteriales > Pseudonocardiaceae > Amycolatopsis. Next base: position 1,152,044 of record NZ_CP107982.1, read on the forward strand.
AGTCGGTCCTCATCGGCTGCACCGCCCCCGACCAGGCCGACGCGATCACGCAGGTGGGTCGCAAGCTCCTGGAGCTGGGGGCGGTGGAGCCGGGCTACCTCGACGCGATGCACGAGCGCGAGCGCTCCGTCTCGACCTTCCTGGGCGAGGGCGTCGCGATCCCGCACGGCACCGACGAGTCCCGCCGCTTCGTGAAGCGGACCGCGCTCGCGATCCTCCAGTTCCCCGACGGGGTCGACTGGGACGGCAACGAGGTCCGGCTGTGCGTCGGCATCGCGGCCAAGGGGTCCGAGCAGGTCGGCATCCTGTCCTCGCTCGCCCGGATCCTGATGGACGGCGAGCAGGTCCGGCAGCTGCGGGAAGCACCGGACGCCGAGACGATCTTGCGACTGTTGAACCAGATGGACGAGGAGTTCTCCGAATGAAGGTGGCACGTTTCTACGCGCCAGGTGACCTGCGGGTCGAAGACGCCGACGAGCCCAACCCGGGCCCCGACGAGATCAAGATCCGGGTGCACAACACCTCGACGTGCGGCACGGACCTGAAGATCTTCCGTCACGGGCACCACCACATCGACCCGCCGCGCGTGATCGGGCACGAGATCGCCGGCGAGGTCGTCGAGACCGGCGCGAACGTCTCGGGCTGGGAGTCGGGCGACCGCGTGCAGGTCATCGCCGCGATCCCGTGCGGTGAGTGCAAGCAGTGCCGCAAGGGCCTGCAGCAGGTCTGTCCCAACCAGCTGTCGATGGGTTACCACTTCGACGGCGGCTTCGCCGAGTACATGATCGTGCCGAAGCAGGTCCTCAAGGTGGACGGCGTCAACCGGATCCCGGACGGCGTCAGCTACGCGGAGGCCTCCGTCGCCGAGCCGCTGGCCTGTGTCCTCAATGGACAGAGCTTCGCGCAGGTCGGCGAGGGCGACGTCGTCGTGGTCGTCGGCGCCGGCCCGATCGGCTGCCTGCACGTGCGGCTCGCCCGGGCCAAGGGCGCGGCGGCGGTGTACCTGGTCGAGCTGAACCGCGGCCGCCTCGACATGGCCGCCGAGCTGGTGAAGCCCGACGCCGCGATCTGCGGCGCCGAGGAAGACCCGGTCGCGAAGGTCCTCGAGCTCACCGGTGGCGACGGCGCGGACGTGGTCATCACGGCCGCGGCGGCGGGCAAGGCCCAGGAGGACGCGCTCAAGATGACCGCGCGCCGTGGCCGGATCAGCTTCTTCGGCGGCCTGCCGAAGGACAACCCGATCATCGCGTGCGACTCGAACCTGGTGCACTACCGCGAGCTGACCATCTACGGCGCCAACGGATCCAGCCCCGAGCACAACCGCCAGGCGCTCGAGCTGATCTCGTCGGGCAAGGTCCCGGTCGACGACCTGATCACCCACCACCTGCCGCTGTCCGACGTGCTGAAGGCGATCGACATCGTCAGCAGCGGCGAGGCGATCAAGGTGACGATCGAGCCGGGCGCGGCCGTCCCCGCGTGAGCGGTGAGGGCCCGAACCCCAAGGAGGCGACCAACGGTGGTTGACGAACTGCGCGGCAACCCGGCGAGCCCGGGCGCGGCCGCCGGGCCGGTGGTGCGGCTGACGCCGCCCCCGGTCCTGCCGGAGCACTGGGACACGCCGTCGGCTCCCGAAGAGGAGCTGGCGGCGGCGACCGAAGCGCTCGACGCGGCGGTGGCGGACCTGGAAAAGCGCGCGGCAACGGTTTCGGGCGAGTCCAAGTCCATCATGGACACCCAGATCATGATGGCGCAGGACCCGACGCTGCGGACCGGGATCCAGGAGGGGGTGGCCGCCGGCCGCCCCGCCGCCTGGGCGATCCGCGACGCCTTCGGCAAGCACGTGGCCGCGCTGGAGGCCATCGGCGGCTACCTCGGCGAGCGGGCGGCCGACCTGATCGACATCCGGGACCGGGCGATCGCCGCGGCGCTGGGCCTGGCCCAGCCCGGCATCCCGGACGTCGACGGCACGTTCGTCCTCGTCGGCCAGGACATCGCCCCGGCCGACACGGTGCTGCTCGACCCGGCGAAGGTGCTCGGCATCGTCACCGAGAAGGGCGGCCCGACCAGCCACACGGCGATCGTCGCCCGCGCTCTCGGGATCCCCGCGGTGGTCGGCTGCGCCGGCGCCGCGGGCCTGGCGGACGGGCAGCGGATCGCGGTCGACGGCGGGCGCGGCACGGTCGTCGTGGACCCGACGGACGACTACGTCCGGCAGGTCGAGGCGGAAGCGGCGTCGCTGAAGGAGAAGCTGGCGGCGCACAGCGGCCCCGGCGCCACCGCCGACGGCCACCCGGTCAAGCTCCTGCTCAATGTCGGCAGCGCCGGCGGGGTGGAGCAGGACGCGGCGGCCGACGCCGAAGGGGTCGGGCTCTTCCGCACCGAATTCCTGTTCCTGGACCGCACCGAGGCCCCGACGGTCGAGGAGCAGCGGGCGGCGTACGGCGAGGTGCTGCGCGGCTTCGCCGGCCGGCCGGTCGTCATCCGCACGCTGGACGCCGGCGCCGACAAGTACATCCCGTTCGCCAACACCGAGGACGAGCCGAACCCGGCGCTGGGCGTGCGCGGCTACCGCGTCGGCGTCCGCAACCCGGGGCTGCTCACCGCGCAGCTGGAGGCGATCAGCCTGGCGGCGGCCGACCACGAGGCCGACGTGCGGGTGATGGCGCCGATGATCGCCACGCCGGCGGAGGCCGCGGCGTTCCGCGACCTGGCGCGGGAGCACGGGATCGGCCAGGCGGGCGTGATGATCGAGGTGCCCGCCGCGGCGATCCGGGCCGCGGACATCCTGGCGGAGGTCGACTTCGTCAGCATCGGCACCAACGACCTTTCGCAGTACACCTACGCCGCGGACCGGATGCTGGGTGAGCTGGGGGACCTGCTCGACCCCTGGCAGCCAGCGCTGCTGGCGCTCGTGGCGAACGTCGCGGCGGCGGCCAAGGAAGCCGGCAAGTCCGCCGGCATCTGCGGCGAGGCGGCCAGCGACCCGGGCCTGGCCCCGGTGTTCGCCGGCCTGGGCATCACCAGTCTGTCGATGTCGGTGTCCGCGGTGCCCGCGGTCCGCGCCGCGTTGAAGGACTACACCCTCGAACAGTGCGAAACCCTCGCCCGCGAGGTGCTCTCCGCGTCCGACGTGCCGGCGGCGCGCCGGATCGCGGAAGAGTTCTCCGCCACAACGGCCGGCTGACGCGGCACAAGCTTTCTCCACGAGATGGGAATCGGGAATGTCCAGTAAAAAGGTGGTAATCGGCTCGCCCGTCGGGCTGCACGCGCGTCCGGTCAAGCTGCTCGTCGAGGCCGCGGGCCGCCAGCCGGTACCGGTGAAGATCGGCCGCACCGAGGACAAGCTGGTGGACGCGACCAGCATTCTGGGTGTGATGGCCCTCGGCGTCCGCGGCGGCGAAGAAGTGGTGATCTCGGCCGAGGGCGAAGGCGCCGACGCCGCGGTGGCGGAGATCGTCGAGCTGCTGGCGCGCGACCTCGACTCGGCCGAGCAGCCGGCCGGCTGACGTCGGTGGTCCGGCAGGCGACCCCCTGGTCTGCCGGCCCACCGCACCGCCGGAGTGTCCCTCCGGCCCACGAACGCCGGTGAGCCGTCCTGGTCACTGTCCGGACGGCTCACCGGTCCCCAAAACCTCGACCCCTGAGTCGGACACAGCCCGCCGGTTTCCCGGCGGGCTTCCGTCGTCTCAGTTGCTGCCGTAGAACTCCGCGACGCGGTCCACGATGAAGTCCTGGTCGCTCTCCTCCAGGCCGACGTAGGTCGGCAGGTAGAAGCCCCGGGCGGCCAGGCGGGCCGCGTTCAGCTCGGGCCACGACGGGTCCAGGTACATCGGCTGACGGCTCATCGGCTGGAAGAACAGCCGCGTCTCGACGCCGGCGGCCGAGAGGTGGGCGCGCAGCTCGTCGCGGCCCTCGGCCAGCAGGTCGTACATCCACAGGACGTCGCGGCTCGGCATGCGGGTGATCCCGGAGATGCCGGAAAGCCGTTCGTCGTACTGCTTTTCGATCCGGGACCGCAGCTCGAGGATCTCGTCGATCCGCTCCACCTGGGCCAGTGCGACGCCGGCCTGGAGGTTGGTCATCCGGAAGTTGTAGGCCAGCTTCTTGTGGATGAAATCGTGGGCCTTGCTGAAGGCCATGCCGCGCAGGTGCTTCATCTGCTCGGCCAGCCGCGCGTCGTTCGTCAGGCAGATGCCGCCCTCGCCGGACGAGATGATCTTGTTGGCGTACAAGGAGAAGCACGCGATGTCGCCGACCGGGCGGACGCCGTGGGCCTCGGCCGAGTCTTCGACGACCCGCAGGTTGTACTGGTAGGCGAGGTCCATGATCGCGTCCATGTCGCAGCGCCGGCCGTAGATGTGCACCGGCATGATCGCCTTGGTGCGCGGGGTGATCTTGGCTTCGAGCTGTGCGACGTCGATGTTGAGGTCGTCGCCGCAGTCGACGAAGACCGGTGTGGCACCGGTGTAGGTGACCGCCCAGGCCGACGCGATCATGGTGAACTCCGGCACCAGCACCTCGTCGCCGGGCCCGATGCCGAGCGCGCGCAGGGCGAGGGTGAGCGCCGTCGTCCCGGAGGAGCAGGCGACGCCGTGGCCCTGGCCGTTCCAGTCGGCGAAGGTCTCTTCGAAGCGCTGCACGAACGGGCCCTGGGAGGAGATCCAGCCCGTCGTCACCGCTTCGGTGACGTAGTAGATCTCACGGCCGGTGAGATGGGGCTGGGAGACGGGATATCGGAATGCCATCAGGTCCTCGCATGCCTCGGCTACCGGAAAGCTGCAGGATGGACCCGCTGAAGACGGGAAATCACCAGTAGTTCCCGATGGGGGCACGGATTGTCCAATGTTTTCCAGGGCGGGGCGGGTGTGTGATCGAGCGGATCAGCGGCGGTGCCGGGCGGCCGCGAGCACGGCCGGTTGGCCGGTGAACGTGGGAGAGCTATGACGAAACGAGCATTGATCACGGGTGTCACGGGACAGGACGGCTCTTACCTGGCCGAGCACCTGCTGGCACTGGGCTACGACGTGTGGGGCCTGGTGCGCGGTCAGGCGAACCCGCGCAAGTCCCGGGTCAGCCGGATCGCCGCCGAGCTGAACTTCGTCCACGGCGACCTGCTGGACCAGGCGAGTCTCGTCGGGGCCGTGGACCTGGTGCAGCCGGACGAGGTCTACAACCTGGGCGCGATCTCGTTCGTGCCGATGTCGTGGCAGCAGGCCGAGCTCACCACCGACGTCAACGGCATGGGCGTGCTGCGCGTGCTGGAGGCGATCCGGATGGTCTCCGGGCTGGACAAGTCGCGGACCACCGCGCCGGGCAGCCAGATCCGGTTCTACCAGGCGTCGTCGTCGGAGATGTTCGGCAAGGCGGCCGAGACCCCGCAGAACGAGAAGACGATCCTGCACCCGCGCAGCCCCTACGGCGTCGCGAAGGCCTACGGCCACTACATCACGCGCAACTACCGCGAGTCCTACGGGATGTACGGCGTCTCGGGCATCCTGTTCAACCACGAGTCGCCGCGGCGCGGGATCGAGTTCGTGACGCGCAAGATCTCCAACGCCGTCGCGCGGATCAAGCTGGGCCTGCAGGACGAGCTGCGTCTCGGCAACCTCGACGCCGTGCGCGACTGGGGCTTCGCCGGTGACTACGTCCAGGCGATGCACCTGATGCTGCAGCAGGACGAGGCATGCGACTACGTGATCGGCACCGGCCGGATGCACACCGTCCGCGACGCCGCCGACATCGCGTTCGCCGCCGCCGATCTCGACTGGCGCGACTACGTCGTCGTGGACCCCAGTCTGGTGCGGCCCGCCGAGGTCGAGACCCTGTGCGCCGACGCCACGCTGGCGCGCGCCGATCTGGGCTGGAAGCCGTCGGTGCCGTTCGAAGAGCTGATGCGCATGATGGTCGAATCCGACCTGCACCAGACCGCCCGGGAGCTGGACCTCGGCGAGGCGCTGACCGCCGCCGTCTGGTAGCCGGCCCCGGCCGGTCCCGGAAAGAACTCGGCGGTCGCGGCCCGGGCGATGTGCCGCCGAGGACGATTTCCGCCGCAGAAAACCATTTTTCGCGCCCCGGGCGGCAGCCGGCCGTGCGCCGGACTGCCTCTGCGGCAGCCGTCCCGGGGCGCCACCGCTCGCCGTCGTGTCGGGATGGGTTGCTGATTCATGGACAACGAACAGAAGCTCCGGAGCTATCTCAAGCGGGCCAGCGCCGATCTCGTGCGCACCCAGCAGAGGCTGGAGGAACTGGAGACCCGCGCGGTCGAACCGATCGCGATCGTCGGGATGAGCTGCCGCTTCCCCGGCGGGGTCACCAGCCCCGAAGACCTCTGGGAGCTGGTCAGGTCGGGGCGTGACGGCGTCACCGGGCTGCCCGCCGACCGCGGCTGGGACCTCGGCGCGCTCGCCGAGGCCGGCGGCGAGGCGGCGATGTCCGGCGGCTTCCTGCTCGACGCCGCCGAGTTCGACGCCGGCTTCTTCGGCATCTCGCCGCGCGAAGCGGCCGAAATGGATCCGCAGCAACGGATCCTGCTCGAGACGACGTGGGAGGCGATCGAGCGCGCAGGCATCGCGCCGTCGTCGCTCAAGGGCACCCGGACCGGGGTGTTCGTCGGCGCGATGGCCCAGGAGTACCTGACCGGCGCGGCCGGGCCGTCCGAGGGCTTCCTGCTGACCGGCAACACGAACAGCGTCCTGTCCGGCCGGCTGTCGTACGTGCTGGGCCTGGTCGGCCCGGCCGTCTCCGTCGACACCGCGTGTTCGTCGTCGCTCGTCGCGCTGCACCTGGCCGCGCAGTCGCTGCGGTCGGGGGAGTCGACGCTCGCCGTCGCGGGCGGCGTGACGGTGATGTCCGCCCCGACCACGTTCGTCGAGTTCAGCCGCCAGGGCGGGCTGTCCCCGGACGGCCGCTGCCGCTCGTTCGCCGATTCGGCCGCCGGCACCGGCTGGGCCGAGGGCTCGGGTGTGCTCGTGCTCGAACGCCTGTCGGAAGCCCGCCGCCACGGCCACCCCGTGCTCGCCCTGGTCCGCGGCAGCGCCGTCAACCAGGACGGCGCCACCAACGGCCTGACCGCCCCCAACGGCCCCTCCCAGCAGCGCGTCATCCGGGAGGCGCTGAAGAGCTCCCGGCTCACGCCGGGCCAGGTCGACGTCGTCGAGGCGCACGGCACCGGCACGAAGCTCGGCGACCCGGTCGAGGCCCAGGCCCTGATGGCGACCTACGGGCAGGACCGCGAACGTGCGCTGCTGCTCGGTTCGGTGAAGTCGAACTTCGGCCACACTCAGGCCGCGGCGGGCGTTGCCGGCGTGATCAAGATGGTCCTGGCCATGCGCCACGGCGTCGTCCCGCCCACGCTGCACGTCGACACGCCGTCGTCCCATGTGGACTGGCGCGCGGGCCGGGTGGACCTGGTCACCGAGGCGACCGGGTGGCCCGAGAGCGGGGAGCCCCGCCGCGCGGGCGTGTCGTCCTTCGGGCTCAGTGGCACCAACGCGCACGCGATCATCGAGCAGGCGCCGGCCGAGGACGCCGAGCCGCGTGCCGTCGTCGAGCGGCCGGTGCCGTTCCTGGTTTCCGGCAAGACCGACGAGGCACTGCGGGAGCAGGCCGGACGGCTCGCGCGGCAGCTGGCGGACGGCGCCGCGCCGCTCGCCGACGTCGCGTTCTCCCTGGCCACCGCGCGGACGTCGTTCGAGCACCGCGCCGCCGTGGTCGGTGCCGATCGCGCCGCCGTGGCCGACGCCTTGCAGGCGCTGGCCGCGGGGGAGTCCGGTGTTGTCGGTTCGCCGCGCGCCCGCGCGAAGACCGCGTTCCTGTTCACCGGTCAGGGTTCGCAGCACCTGGGGATGGGCCGCGAGCTGTACGCCGCGCACCCGGTCTTCGCCGCCGCGTTCGACGAGGTCCTCGACCGGCTCGAGCCCGGGCTCCGGGACGTCGTCTGGGGCACCGGTGCCGACGCTGCCGACACGCTCGCCGACACCGGCCAAGCGCAGCCGGCGATCTTCGCCGTCGAGGTCGCCCTCTTCCGCCTGCTCGAGTCGTGGGGCGTGCGCGCCGACCTGCTCGCCGGGCACTCGGCGGGCGAGATCGCCGCCGCCCACTGCGCGGGCGTGCTGTCCCTCGACGACGCCTGTGCGCTGGTGTCCGCGCGCGCCCGGCTGATGCGGGACCTGCCCGCCGGCGGCGCGATGGTCGCCGTCCGGGCCACCGAAGACGAAGTCCGCGCCGAGCTGGTCGACGGTGTGGGTATCGCCGCCGTCAACGGACCTCGCGCGGTTGTCTTGTCCGGTACCGAAGACGCCGTGCTGGCCGTCGCGTCCCGCTTCGAGCGTACGACGCGGCTGCGCGCGTCCCACGCGTTCCACTCGCACCTGATGGACCCGATGCTGCCCGCGTTCCGCGAGGTGGTCGCCGGCCTGACGTTCGCCGAGCCCGCTCGCACCCTGGTCGTCGCCGGCGAGGTGACCGACCCGGAGTACTGGGTGCGTCACGTCCGCGAGACCGTCCGCTTCGGCGACGTCCTCGCCCGGCTCGCCGACGCGGGCGCGAACCGGTTCGTCGAGGTCGGGCCGGAAGCCGCGCTGACGCCGCTGGTCGACGTCCCGGACGCGCTCGCCGTGCCGCTGCTGCGCAAGGACCGCGACGAGCACACCTCCGCCGCCGAGGCGCTCGCCCGGTTGCACGGCGACGGCGTCGCCATCGACTGGACCGCGTTCTTCGCCGGGACCGGCGCTGCCTGGACCGAGCTGCCCACCTACGCCTTCCAGCGCCTGCGGTTCTGGCCGCGTGACACCGGCCGCGGCCGCGGCGACCTGCGGTCCGCGGGCCTGCGCAGCGTCGACCACCCGCTGCTCGGCACCGCCGTCGAGGTCGCCGACGCTCGCGGCCTGCTGCTGACCGGCCGGCTGTCGGCCGGCACGCACGCCTGGCTCGCCGACCACCGCGTCGGCGGTGCGGTGGTCGTGCCCGGCACAGCGCTGCTGGAGCTGGCCGTCCGCGCCGGCGCCGAGACCGGCTGCCCCGACGTCGAAGAACTGACCCTGACCCGGCCACTCGTGCTGGGCGCCGACGAGCGCGTCGTCGTCCAGGTGTGGGTCGGCGCGCCGGACGACGACGGCCGCCGCGCGGTCGCCGTCCACTCGCGCCCGGACGGCGAGGTCAGCGGCAACTGGACGTCCCACGCGGTCGGCCGGCTCACCGCGGTCACCCCGGAAATCGTGATCCCGGAGGCGGTCTGGCCGCCCGCGGACGCCACCCCGGTCGAACTCGACGGGTTCTACGACGGCATCGACGACGGCCGCGAGTACGGCCCGGCGTTCCGCGGCCTGCGGGCCGCGTGGCGCCGTGGTGACGACGTCTTCGCCGAGGTCGCGCTGCCCGACGCCGTCGAAGCCGAGACGTTCGACCTGCACCCCGCGCTGTTCGACGCGGCCCTGCACGCCACGGCCTTCCTCGCCGGTGACGGCGGCCTGCCGTTCTCCTGGCGGGACGTCGCCGTGCGCGCGGTCGGCGCGACCGTGCTGCGGGCCGAGCTGCGCAAGACCGGTGACGACTCACTGTCCCTCGTCCTGTCGACGCCCGAAGGCGACCTGGTCGCGGTGGCCGGCGGCCTGTCCGTGCGGCCGATCGCCGCCGAATCCTTCGCCGCCGGCACCGGCGGTGGCCTGTACCGGGTCGACTGGACCGAGCCGGTCACCGGGATCACCGACCCGGCCGACGCCGACGTCGTCCCCCTCGACGTCCCGGCGGGGGAGACCCCGGCGGCGGCGCGTGAACTCGCCGCGCACGCGCTCGGCCTCCTGCAGGCGCGTGTTGAAGCGGCCGACGACCGGCGGCTGGCCCTGGTGATCCCGGCCGGGGTGCCCGCCGCGGCGACCGTGCGCGGGCTCGTCCTGGCCGCCCAGCAGGAACACCCCGGCCGGTTCGTCCTGATCGAAACCGACGAGCAGCCGGCGTCCGCCGACGCCGTCACGACCGCGCTGTCGACCGGCGAGCCGCGCGCCCTGATCCGCGCCGGACGCGTGCTCTTACCCCGGCTGGTGCGGGCCGTGCCCGCCGAGCCGCGTGGCTGGGACGCCGACGGCACCGTCCTGATCACCGGCGGCACCGGGGGACTGGGCCGGATCATCGCCCGCCACCTCGTGCGCGAGCACGGCGTCCGGCACCTGGTCCTCGCGAGCCGCCGCGGCGTCGCGCCCGACGACCTCCTCACCGAGCTGGCCGGTCAGGGCGCCGACGTCAGTGTCGTCGCCTGCGACGCGAGCGACCGCGCCGCGCTGGCCGCGCTGCTCACGGACATCCCCGCCGCCCACCCGCTGACCGCCGTCGTGCACGCGGCCGGCGTCCTCGACGACGGCCTGCTCGGCACCCTCGACGCCGGGAAGCTCGCCACCGTGCTGGCGCCCAAGGCCGACGCGGCCTGGAACCTGCACGAGCTGACCCGCGACCACGACCTGACCGCGTTCGTCCTGTTCTCGTCCCTGGCCGGCACGCTCGGCGCGGCCGGGCAGGCCAACTACGCCGCCGGCAACGCCTTCCTCGACACGCTCGCCCAGGTGCGCCGCGACGCCGGGCTGCCCGCGGTGTCCCTCGCCTGGGGCCCGTGGGCCGGTGAAGCCGGCATGGCCGGCGACGGCACCCTGCGCCGCTTCGCCCGGATGGGCATCCCCGCGCTCACCGAGGCCGAAGGCGTCGCGCTCTTCGACGCGGCGCTGGCCGCCGACGAGCCCGTCGTCGTCCCGGTCCGCTTCGACCTGCCGGTGCTGAGCGCCCGGCCGGAACCGCCCGCCGTGCTGCGGTCGCTCGTCGGCGGCAGCCGCCGGGCCGTGCGGACCGCCGGTGGGGCAGGACGGCTGGCCCACCAGCTGTCCACATTGGACGACGCGGCCCGCGCGGCGCGCGTCGCCGACCTGGTCCGCCGCGAGGTCGCCGGCGTGCTCGGGCACGCTGGGGCCGCGGCCGTCGACCCGGAACGGTCCTTCTCCGAACTCGGCTTCGACTCCCTCACCGCCGTCGAGCTGCGCAACCGCCTCGACGCCGCGACCGGGCTGCGCCTGCCCGCCACCACGGCGTTCGACCACCCGACACCCGCCGCGCTGGCCGCGCACATCCTGGCCGAGCTGCTCGGCGACGACGGTCGCGCGGCGGTCCTCACCCGGAGCGCCGCGGCCGACGACGACCCGATCGCGATCGTCGGGATGAGCTGCCGCTTCCCCGGCGGCATCGCCTCGCCGGAAGACCTGTGGGCGGCCGTGGCCGAGGGCCGCGACACGACGTCGACGTTCCCGGTGAACCGCGGCTGGGACCTGGGCGCCCTGTACGACCCGGACCCCGACCACAAGGGCACCTCCTACACCCGCGAAGGCGGCTTCCTGCACAACGCCGGCGAGTTCGACCCGGCGTTCTTCGGGATGAGCCCGCGCGAAGCCGAAGCCACCGACCCCCAGCAGCGGCTGCTGCTGGAAGTCTCGTGGGAGGCGATCGAGCGCGCCGGGATCGACCCGCGACGCCTGCGCGGCAGCTCCACCGGCGTCTTCGCCGGCGTGATGTACAACGACTACGGCCTCGTCATGGCCGGCGGCGACTTCGAAGGCTTCCAGGGCAGCGGCACGGCGTCGAGCGTCGTCTCCGGCCGGGTCGCCTACTCGCTCGGCCTCGAAGGCCCGGCCGTCACCATCGACACGGCCTGCTCGTCGTCGCTCGTGGCGATGCACTGGGCGATGCAGGCCCTGCGCTCCGGCGACTGCACCCTCGCTCTGGCCGGCGGCGTCACGGTGATGTCCACCCCGAACTCGTTCGTCGAGTTCTCCCGCCAGCGCGGCCTGTCGCCCGACGGCCGCTGCAAGTCCTATTCGGACGAAGCCGACGGTGTCGGCTGGTCCGAAGGCGCGGGTGTGCTCGTGCTCGAACGGCTCTCGGACGCCCGCCGGCACGGCCACCGCGTGCTGGGCCTGGTCCGCGGCTCGGCCGTCAACCAGGACGGCGCGTCCAACGGCCTCACCGCGCCGAACGGCCCGTCGCAGCAGCGGGTGATCCGTCAGGCGCTGGCCGGCGCCGGACTGTCCACTTCGGACGTCGACGTCGTCGAAGGACACGGCACCGGCACGACCCTCGGTGACCCGATCGAAGCCCAGGCGCTGCTCGCGACCTACGGCCAGGACCGGGAAACCCCGCTGCTGCTGGGCTCGGTCAAGTCCAACATCGGCCACACGCAGGCCGCGGCCGGTGTCGCCGGGGTGATCAAGCTGATCATGGCGATGCGGCACGGCACCGTGCCCCGGTCGCTGCACGCGGCTGCGCCGTCGTCCCATGTGGACTGGAGTGCGGGCGCGGTCTCGCTGCTCGCCGAAGCGTCGCCGTGGCCGGAGACCGGGCGCGCCCGGCGTGGCGCGGTGTCGTCGTTCGGCATCAGCGGGACCAACGCGCACGTCGTCCTCGAAGCGGCCCCTCGTACCGAGACCTCGGTCAGCGCGGAACCGGTGGACGCGGTCGCCGCGCTGCTGCTGCTGTCCGCGCGGACCGCCGGCGGCTTGCGCGAGCAGGCCGCGAACGTGGCGTCGATCGACGCGGGCCGGTTGGACCTCGCGTGGTCCCTGGCCACCACGCGTACGGCGTTCGAGCACCGGGCCGTGGTGCTCGGTGACGACGTGTCTTCGTCTTTGGCCGCGCTCGCCGCGGGAAACCCGGCGCCCGGCCTGATCACCGGTACGATCGCGGCCGGCGGCCTCGCGTTCGTCTTCCCCGGTCAGGGCGCCCAGCGCCTGGGCATGGGGCGTGAGCTGGCTTCGCGGTTCCCGGTGTTCGCCGACGTCTTCACCGACGTCCTCGACCGGTGCGAACCGGGCCTGCGGGACGTGGTGTGGGGTGACGACCCGGCCGCGCTGGAGCAGACCGGGACCGCGCAGCCCGCGCTGTTCGCCTTCGGCGTGGCCGCGTTCCGGCTGCTGGAGTCGTGGGGCGTCCGGCCGGACCTGGTGGCCGGGCACTCGATCGGCGAGATCGCGGCCGCGCACGTCTCGGGCGTGCTGTCCCTGGACGACGCGTGCGCGCTGGTGTCCGCACGGGCGCGGCTGATGCAGGCCCTGCCCGCCGGCGGCGCGATGGTGTCGGTGCAGGCGCCCGAAGAGGACGTTCGCGCAGGCCTGACCGACGGCGTCGACATCGCGGCGGTCAACGGCCCGGACTCGGTGGTGCTGTCGGGCGTCGAGGACGCCGTGCTCGCGGTCGCCGCGCGCTTCGAGCGGACGAAGCGCCTGGACGTGTCGCACGCGTTCCACTCGCACCTGATGGACCCGATGCTGGCGGAGTTCGGCGAGGTCGTGCGGGGGCTGGACTTCGCCGAGCCGTCGCTGACCTTCGTGGCCCAGGGCGACGTCCGGTCGCCGGGCTACTGGGTCGAGCACGTGCGCGCGACGGTCCGGTTCGCCGAGACGATCTCGCGCTCGGATGCCTCCACGTTCCTGGAACTCGGACCGTCGGCGGTGCTGTCGGCGATGATCGACCAGCCGGGCGCGATCCCGTTGCTGCGCAAGGACCGTCCGGAGGTGGAGTCCGCCGTCACCGCCCTGGCGGTGCTGCACACGCGCGGCTGCGCGGTGGACTGGCCGGCCTACCTCGGCCGCGCGGGCGCGCCGGTCGAGCTGCCGACGTACCCGTTCCAGCGTGAGCACTACTGGGCTGCCGCGGTCCCGGCGCGGTCCGTGGCCGCCACGGCGGACGGCCCGCTGTGGGAGGCGATCGGCCGCGGCGACCCAGCGGAACTGGCGGGCCTGCTCGACCTGGGCGACGACCAGCAGGAGTCCCTGACGACGCTGCTGCCGGCCCTCTCGGGCTGGCGTGACCGCCGAGCGGCGGAGGAGAAGGCGAAGTCCTGGCGTTACCGCACCGAGTGGCACCCGTTCCGCACGGCGGAGAACCCGGCCCTGCCGGGAACCTGGCTGCTGGTGACGTCGACCGCCGACGAAGGCACCGAGATCGCGTCGGCCCTGACCACCCACGGCGCGACGATCAAGCGCGTGGTTCTGTCGGCTCTGGACGCTCCGAAGTCCGTGAATGGCACATTCACGGACTCTAAGTCCCTCGATGTGCCATTCACGGACTCTGAGTCCCTCAATGTGCCATTCACGGACTTGGACGAGCGTGCGCGACTGGCCGCGGCGCTTGCCGTGGCTGGGCCGGCTGAGGGCGTCCTCCACCTGCCCGCCGCCGGGGATGCCGGGTTGCGGGATCTGCTCACCCTCGTCCAAGCCCTTGGCGACGCCGACCTTGGTCTGCGTCTCTGGACTCTGACCTCCGGCGCCGTCGTCACCGCCGGGGAAGGGGCGCCCGATCCCGTCGCCGCGCGGCTGTGGGGGCTGGGGCGGACCGCCGCGCTCGAACAGCCCGCGCTGTGGGGTGGGCTGATCGACCTGCCCGCCACCCTCGACCCCGCCGCCGGGCGACGGCTCGCCGCCGTGCTCGCCGCGTCCGGTGGGGAGGACCAGGTCGCGATCCGGGCCCAGGGGGCCTTCGGCCGGCGGATCGGGCGGTACCTGCCCGCCGAACCCACCGGGCACTTCCGCGCTTCCGGGACCGTGCTGGTCACGGGCGGCACCGGTGCGCTCGGCGCGTCCGTCGCGCGGTGGCTCGCCGCCGCCGGGGCCGAGCACCTCGTGCTGGTCAGCCGTCGCGGCCCAGAAGCACCCGGGGCGACCGAACTCGAAGCCGAACTCACCGAGGCCGGTGCCCGGGTGACGATCGCCGCCTGCGACATCGCCGACCGCGCCGCCGTCGAAAACCTTCTCGACGGCCTGGACCTCACGGGGGTCGTGCATACCGCGGGCATCGCGCAGGCGATGGATCCGATCCACGGCGCCGACTTCGCCGAGTACACCCGCGTCATGGCCGCCAAGACCGAGGGCGCGGCGCACCTCGACGTCCTCCTCTCCGGGCACGACCTCGACTTCTTCCTGCTCTTCGGCTCCGTCGCCGGCGTCTGGGGCAGTGGCGGCCAGGCCGCCTACGCCGCCGGGAACGCCTACCTCGACGCGCTCGCCGAGGCCCGCCGGGCCCGCGGCCGCAAGGCGACGTCGATCGCCTGGGGCGCCTGGGCCGAGGAAGGCATGGCCACCGACGAGCACGTCGCCGGCCAGCTGAGCCGCCGCGGCCTCGGGTTCCTGCCGACCGCGCCGGCGCTCGCCGAGCTGGAACGCGCCCTGCTGCGCGACGACACGGCCGTCGTCGTCGCCGACATCACCTGGGACACCTTCCTGCCGGTGTTCACCGCCACCCGCGCCAGCCGGCTGTTCGACGAACTCGTCGAGAGCAAGCCCGAGCCGGTCGCGGCCACCGCCGTGACCGCCTTCGCGGCCCGCTTCGCCGGGATGTCCGAGACCGAACGCGACCGCGCGCTGCTGGACCTGGTGCGCGTCGACGCCGCCGCCGTGCTGGGGCACGTGACGGCCGACGCGATCGACGAGGACCGCGCGTTCCGCGACCTCGGCTTCGACTCGCTGACCGCCGTCGAGTTCCGCCGCCGGCTGGCCGACGCCACCGGTCTGTCGCTGCCCGCGACGCTGGTGTTCGACTACCCGACCCCGCTGGCGCTCGTCGCGTTCCTGCGTGAGGAGATCGACGGTCCGGCCGCCGGCGACGTCGTCGTCACACCGGGTGCCGTCGACGAGCCGATCGCCATCGTCGGCATGGGCTGCCGCTTCCCCGGCGGCGTCGGCTCCCCGGAGGACCTCTGGAACGTCGTCGTGGGCGGCGTGGACGCGATCTCGTC
This sequence comes from Amycolatopsis sp. NBC_00355, assembly GCF_036104975.1. Classification (GTDB taxonomy): domain Bacteria; phylum Actinomycetota; class Actinomycetes; order Mycobacteriales; family Pseudonocardiaceae; genus Amycolatopsis. The sequence goes on from NZ_CP107982.1 coordinate 1,167,804, forward strand.
GTTCCCCGCCGACCGCGGCTGGGACACCGCGGGCCTGTTCGACCCGGACCCCGACCGGGGCGGCAAGACCTACTCGACGCTCGGGGGGTTCCTGGAGGACGCCGCCGAGTTCGACGCCGGGTTCTTCGGGATCTCGCCGCGCGAAGCCATGTCCATGGACCCGCAGCAGCGGTTCCTCCTCGAAGTCTCGTGGGAGGCCCTGGAACGCGCCGGCGTCGACCCCGCTTCGGTGCGGGGGAGCCGGACCGGCGTCTTCATCGGCTCCAGCTTCCAGGACTACGGCACCTCGACCGGCGAAGGCTCCGAAGGCCACCTCGTCACCGGCACCATCCCGAGTGTCCTTTCCGGGCGGTTGTCGTACCTGTTCGGCTTCGAGGGCCCATCGGTCACCGTCGACACGGCGTGTTCGTCCTCGATCGTGGCGCTGCACCTGGCCTGCCAGTCCCTGCGCGCCGGGGAAAGCTCCCTGGCGCTGGCCGGCGGCGCCACGATCATGGCGTCGCCCGACCCGTTCGTCGCGTTCAGCCGCCAGCGCGCGCTGGCCGCCGACGGCCGCTGCAAGGCGTTCTCCGAAGCCGGCGACGGCATGAGCCTCGCCGAAGGCGTCGGCATCCTCGTGCTGGAACGACTGTCCGACGCCCGCCGCCACGGCCACCAGGTCCTCGCCGTCGTGCGCGGCACCGCGGTCAACTCCGACGGCGCGTCCAACGGCCTCACCGCCCCCAACGGGCCCTCGCAGCAGCGGGTCATCCGCCAGGCCCTGGCCAACGCCGGGCTCGACGCGGCCGAGGTCGACGCGCTCGACGCGCACGGCACCGGCACCGCGCTCGGTGACCCGATCGAGGTCCAGGCGCTGCAGGCGACCTACGGCCGCGACCGCGAGCGGCCGCTGCTGATCGGCTCGGTGAAGTCCAACATCGGGCACACCCAGTCCGCCGCCGGCGTGGCCAGCTTGATCAAGATGGTCCACGCCATGCGCCACGGCGTGCTGCCGCGCACCCTGCACGTCGATCAGCCGTCCACGAAGATCGACTGGTCGGCCGGCGCGGTCCAGCTGCTGCACGAGCAGGCCGAGTGGCCGGAGACCGGACGTCCGCGCCGGGCCGGCGTCTCGTCGTTCGGCATCAGCGGCACCAACGCCCACGCGATCATCGAAGCCCCCTCGCCGGAAGACGTCCCGGCCGAGCCCGAAGCCGTGTCCGGACCGGTCGTCTGGCCGCTGTCCGCGCGCACCGCGCCCGCCCTGCAGGCTCAGGCGCTGCGGCTGCTGCGCCACCTCGACGAGCACCCCGCGACGCGGCCGGTGGACGTCGGCTGGTCCCTCGCCGGGACGCGGTCGTTGTTCGAACAGCGCGCTGTCGTCGTCGGCGAAGACCCGCTGGACCTGCGCCGCGGTCTCGCGGCCTTGGCCGGGAACGCCGCGGACGCCGCGCTCGTGCGCGGCGTCGCCAAGCGCACCGCGGCACCGGTGTTCGTCTTCCCCGGCCAGGATTCTCAGTGGCCGGGCATGGCCCGCGAACTGCTCGCGTCGTCGCCGGTGTTCGCCGGCCGGATGGCCGAATGCGCTGCCGCGCTGGCGGAGTTCACCGACTGGTCGCTGCCGGAAGTACTGCGCGACGAAGAGGCGCTGGCCCGGGTGGACGTGATCCAGCCGGTGCTGTGGGCCGTGATGGTCTCGCTGGCGAGCCTGTGGAGCGAACACAGTGTCGAGCCGGTCGCCGTGATCGGGCACTCGCAGGGCGAAATCGCCGCGGCGTGTGTCGCCGGGGCTCTGACGCTGCAGGACGGCGCCCGGATCGTGGCGCTGCGGTCGCGGCTGATCGCCGAGCGGCTTTCCGGCCGAGGGGCGATGCTGTCGGTCGTCGCCGCGGCGGACGACGTCCGCGAGCTGATCGCCGAACTGGCCGACCGGATCGCCGTCGCGGCCGTGAACGGGCCGCGTTCGGTCACCGTGTCCGGCGACCCGGACGCCCTGGCCACGCTGGAACGGCGGCTCGCGAAGGCGGGCATGATGCGCTGGCGGCTCGACGGCGTCGACTTCGCCGCGCACTCGCCGCAGGTGGACGAGATCGCCGGCGAGCTCGCCGAGCTGCTCGCACCGGTGACCCCGCGCGAGACCGGCGTCCGGTTCTACTCGACGGTGACCGGCGGGCTCGTCGAGCCGACCGAGCTGACCGGCGGCTACTGGTGCCGCAACCTGCGGGGGACCGTCGAGTTCGGCGCGGCGCTGTCCGCGGCGGTCGCCGACGGGCACCCGGTGTTCGTCGAGTCGAGCCCGCACCCGGTGTTCACCATGGCGATCGGCGAACTGGCCGAGGCGGCCGGCGTCCCGGTCGCCGCGCTGGGCACCCTGCGCCGCGACGACGGCGGGGCCGACCGGTTCCTCAAGTCCCTGGCCGAAGCGCACACCCGCGGGGTGGCGGTCGACTGGGCGGACACCCTGACCGGCGGTCGCCGCGCCGACCTGCCCACCTACGCCTTCCAGCACGAGCACTACTGGGCCATCGAAGAAGCGGCGCCGGCGATGGCGGGCGCCCCGGCCGACGACGAGCTGTGGCAGGCGGTCGGCCGCGCCGACACCGCCGAGCTGACCCGGCTGCTGGACCTCGACGAGCACCAGCGAGGTGCCCTCGAAGACGTGCTGCCGTCACTGTCGGCCTGGCACGCCCGCCGGGACGAAGAGTCCACTGTGGACGCCTGGCGGTACCGCGTCGCCTGGCGCCCGGCCCGCCCGGCCGGCGGAACCCTGTCCGGAACTTGGCTGGTCATCGGCGACGACGCGGATGGCGAGGTCGCCGACGCTCTGCGCGGCCACGGCGCCGAGGTGCGCCTGGTAACGCTCACCGAGGACTCCGACCACCCGACGACGGCCGAGACACTCGGCGATGCCGACCGCGCCGCGTTGGCCGCGGGTGTCGGCACGGCCGACGGCGACTCGGACCGCGCCGACCAGAGCGCGCTCGGCGCGAGCGATCGCGCCGCGCTGGCTGCCGCGCTCGGCGACACCGAAGGCGTGACCGGCATCGTCTCGCTGCTCGCCGCCGACCACGCGCCGACGGGGCACCCCGGCCTCGACCGCGGGCTGCTGCGGACCCTCTCGCTCGTCCAGGCCGTCGCCGAGACGGACCCGGCGATCCCCATCTGGGCGCTGACCCGCGGCGCCGTCTCCACCGGGCCCGCCGACCCCGTCCGCGATCCGGCTCAGGCGCAGGTCCACGGCCTCGGCTGGTCCGCCGCCCTCGAACACCCCGGGCACTGGGCCGGGCTGATCGACCTGCCCGAAACCCTCGACGCCGCGGCCGCCCGGCGGCTTGCGACCGTCCTGAGCGAGTCCGGCGACGAGGACCAGCTCGCCGTCCGGGCCTCCGGCGTGTTCGCGCGCCGGATCGTGCCCGCTCCCGTCGCCGGGCGCCGTCCGGAACGGACCTGGCGCGCCCACGGCACCGCCATCGTCACCGGCGGTACCGGCACCCTCGGCCCGCACCTCGCCCGCTGGCTCGCCGGTGAGGGTGTCGAGCACGTCGTGCTGACCGGCCGCCGTGGCCCCGACGCGCCCGGTGCCGACGCGCTGGTGGCGGACCTCGGTTCGGCCGAGGTCGTCGCCCTCGACGTCACCGACCGCGACGCCGTCGCCGCGCTCGTCACCCGGCTCAAGGGTGAAGGCCGCCGCATCACCACCGTGGTGCACACCGCCGCGCACATCGCGCTCGCGCCGCTGACCGGCACCGACCCCACCGCCTTCGCCGAGGTCCTCGACGCCAAGGTCACCGGCGCGGCCAACCTCGACGCCGTCCTCGACGAGCTGCTCGACGAGGGTGAACTCGAGCACTTCGTGATGTACTCCTCGACCGCCGGCGTCTGGGGCAGCGGTGACCACGGCGCGTACTCCGCGGCCAACGCCTACCTCGGCGCCCTCGCCGAGCAGCGGCGCGCCCGCGGTGTCCCGGCGACGACGATCGCCTGGGGCATCTGGGCCGACGACCGCGAGCTGGGCCGGGTCGACCCGGGCCGGATCCTGCGCAGTGGCCTGCAGTTCATGGAACCGCGCCTCGCGCTGGCCGGGCTGAAGCGCGCCCTCGAGGACGACGAGACGTCGCTGATGATCGCCGACCTCGACTGGGAGCGGTACTACCCGGTCTTCACGTCGGTGCGGCCCAGCCCGCTGTTCTCCGAGCTGCCCGCGGTCCGCAAGCTCGCCGAGGCCGCGCCGGAGACGGCCGACGTCGCTGCGTTCGCCGGCCGGGTCCGGGCGCTGCCCGCCGCGGCGGGACGACGGCTCGTCGTCGACCTCGTGCGTGCCGAAGCCGCGACCGTTCTCGGCCACGCCGGTGGGGACGCCGTCGAGGCCGACCGCGCCTTCCGTGACCTCGGCTTCGACTCGCTCACCGCCGTCGACCTGCGCAACCGCCTCGAGGTCGTGACCGGCCTGAGTCTGCCCAGCACCGTCGTGTTCGACTACCCGAACGCCGACGCGCTCGCCGGGTTCATCCTGTCCACTCTGGACGGATCGGACACCGCCGAGACCGTCGTCACGCGGGCGATGACCGATGAGCCGATCGCCATCGTGGGCATGAGCTGCCGGTTCCCCGGCGGTGTCGCGTCGCCGGAAGCGTTGTGGGACCTCGTGCTCGGCGGCGGGGACGCGATCTCGTCGTTCCCGGCTGATCGCGGCTGGGACGCGGCCGGGCTGTTCGACCCCGACCCCGACCGCAGCGGCAAGACCTACTCGACGCTCGGCGGCTTCCTCGAAGGCGCCGCGGACTTCGACGCCGGTTTCTTCGGGATCTCGCCGCGCGAGGCGCTGTCGATGGACCCGCAGCAGCGGCTCCTGCTGGAAGTCTCGTGGGAGGCCCTCGAACGCGCCGGGGTCGACCCGGCGACCGTGCGCGGCAGCCGCACCGGCGTCTTCATCGGCTCCAGCTACCAGGACTACGGCTCGACCGTGCTCAACGCGGCCGAGGGCTCCGAAGGCCACATGATCACCGGCTCGGTGTCGAGTGTCCTTTCCGGACGGGTCGCCTACCTGTTCGGTCTGGAAGGCCCGGCCGTCACGCTCGACACGGCCTGCTCGTCGTCGCTGGTCGCGCTGCACCTGGCCTGCCAGTCCCTGCGCAACGGCGAGAGCACGATGGCGCTGGCCGGTGGCGTCACCGTGATGGCGACGCCCGCGCCGTGGATCGGCTTCAGCCGCCAGCGCGCGATGGCCCCCGACGGCCGCTGCAAGGCCTACTCCGACGAAGCCGACGGCATGAGCCTCGCCGAGGGCATCGGCCTGGTCCTCGTCGAACGCCTGTCCGACGCCCAGCGCAACGGCCACGAGATCCTGGCCGTCGTCCGCGGCTCGGCGATGAACTCCGACGGCGCGTCCAACGGCATGACCGCGCCGAACGGGCCGTCCCAGCAGCGCGTGATCAAGCAGGCGCTGGCCAACTCGGGTCTGTCCACTTCGGACGTCGACGTCGTCGAGGGCCACGGCACCGGCACCGCGCTCGGCGACCCGATCGAGGTACAGGCGCTGCAGGCCACCTACGGCCGTGAGCGCGAACGCCCGCTCCTGCTCGGCTCGGTGAAGTCCAACATCGGCCACACCCAGATGGCGTCCGGCATCGCCGGCGTCCTCAAGATGGTCATGGCGATGCGCCACGGCGTCCTGCCGAAGACGCTGCACGCCGGCACGCCGTCGTCGCACATCGACTGGTCGAGCGGGACCATCGCGCTGCTCGACGAGCAGACCGACTGGCCCGAGACCGGTGCCCCGCGACGGGCCGCCGTCTCGTCGTTCGGCCTGAGCGGCACCAATGTCCACACCGTGCTGGAACAGGCCCCCGCCGCCGAGATCGAGGAAGCCGAAGCCGAGCCCAAGACCGTCGGGACCGTCCCGCTGGTCGTGTCGGCCCGGACCCCGGAAGCCCTGCGCGCCCAGGCGGCCCGCCTGCGCACCTGGCTGGCCGACCAGCTCGAGCCCGCGCTCGCCGACCTCGGCTTCTCGCTCGCGACGGCCCGGGCCGACCTGAGCCACCGCGCGGTCGTCCTGGCCGCCACGCACGACGATGTCCTCGACGGGCTCGCCGCCGTCGCCGCCGACGAGCCCGCGGCGTCCGTGCTGCGCGGCACCACGGGCGGTCCCGGCGCCGCGTTCCTGTTCACCGGCCAGGGCAGCCAGCGCCCGAGTGCCGGGCGTGAGCTGGCCGAGCGGTTCCCCGTCTTCGCCGAAGCCCTCGACGAGGTCGTCTCGCACCTGGACGCCGGCCTCGAACACCCGCTGCACGGCCTGCTGTTCGCCGAGCCGGGCACGCCGGAAGCCGCGCTGCTCGACGAAACCCGCTACGCCCAGCCCGCATTGTTCGCGATCGAGGTCGCGCTCTTCCGGCTCCTGGAGTCGTGGGGCGTGCGGCCCGACCACGTCGCGGGCCATTCGGTCGGCGAGGTCGCCGCGGCGCACGTCGCCGGGGTGTTCTCCCTGGCCGACGCCGCCACGCTGGTGCTTGCCCGCGGCCGCCTCATGCAGGCGCTGCCGTCCGGCGGCGCCATGGTCGCGATCCGCGAGGCCGAGGCCGACGTGCGGGCGCTGCTGCCCGAGGGTGTCGACATCGCCGCGGTCAACGGGCCGCGGGCGACCGTCGTCGCCGGTCCCGAGGACGCCGTGCTCGCGTTCGCCGAACAGTTCCCGAAGACCCGTCGCCTGACCGTCTCCCACGCCTTCCACTCGGCGGCGATGGACCCGATGCTGGACGAGTTCCGCGCGGCCGTCGCCGGGCTCACCTACTCGGCCCCCGATCTGTCCTTCGTTTCCGGGGTGACCGGTGGGTTCGGTGACGCCGAGCTGGTGTCCACTCCGGACTACTGGGTCCGCCACGCCCGCGAGGGCGTCCGGTTCGGCGATGCGATCACGGCGTTGCACGACGCCGGCGTCACCGCCTACGTCGAACTCGGGCCCGACGGCGTGCTGTCGGCGATGGTCGGCGAGATCGTCACCGACGCGGCCGTCGCCGTGCGGCCCGTGCTGCGGCGCGACCGGCCGGAGGGCGAGACCGTCGCGGCGCTGCTCGGCGAGCTGCACGCGCACGGCGTCCGCCCCGACTGGGCCGCCTTCTACGCCGGCACCGGCGCCCGCCGGATCGACCTGCCCACCTACGCGTTCCAGCGCGCCCGCTACTGGCCGGAGCCCGCTCCGGCGGAGTCCACGGCCGAAGCCGACACCGGCTTCTGGACGGCTCTCGAAGCCGCCGACGTCACCTCGCTGTCCACCACGCTCGACGTCGACCGCGACGCGCTCGGCACCGTGCTGCCCGCGCTCACCGCGTGGCGGCGCCAGGTCCGGACGGAGTCCGAGGCCGACACGTGGCGCTACCGCGTCGTCTGGACGCCGGTCCGCACCGAGGCCGCGACCCCGCGCCGCGTGCTGGTCGTCGTGCCCGCCGGACCCGGCCCGTGGGCCGAGTCGGTCCTGTCCGCTGTGGACGGTGTCCGGTTCGAGGTCGGCAGCGAAGACCGCGAGACCCTGGCCGCTCGTCTGTCCGAAGTGGACACAGATGTCGTCCTTTCTCTGCTGGGCGAGACCGACAGTGCCCTCACCGTGGCGCAGGCGCTCGGTGACGGCGGGATCGCCGCGCCGCTGTGGTGGGCGACCCGGGGCGCCGTCAGCGTCGGTGCCGCCGACCCCGCGGCGGACCCGCGTGGTGCGGCCTTGTGGGGCCTCGGCCGGGTGCTGGGGCTGGAGCAGCCGCAGCGCTGGGGCGGGCTCGTCGACCTGCCCGAAACCCTGGACACCCGCGCGGTCAACCGCCTCTTCGCTGTCCTGTCCGGGATCGGCGACGAGGACCAGGTCGCCGTCCGGCCGTCCGGGGTCTTCGCCCGCCGCCTCGCCCCGGCCCCGGTGACCGACGCCGGGGTCACGGCCTACACCCCGCGCGGCACTGTCCTGATCACCGGCGGCACCGGCGGGCTCGGCGCGGAAGTCGCGCGCCGGTTCGCCACGGCCGGTGCGGACCACCTGGTGCTCGTCAGCCGCAGCGGAACGGACGCGCCCGGCGCGGCCGACCTCGAAGCCGAACTCACCGAGGGCGGCACGCGCGTGACGATCGCGGCTTGCGACGTCGCCGACCGCGACGCCCTGGCCGCACTCATCGCGTCGCTCCCGACGGTGAACGCCGTCGTGCACACCGCCGGTGTCGTCGACGACAGCACCACGGATTCCCTGACCCCGGACCAGTTCGCGACCGTCTTCGGCCCGAAGTGCACCGGCGCCGAGAACCTCGACGAACTGACCGGAGACCTCGACGCCTTCGTGCTGTTCTCCTCGACCGCGGGCACGTTCGGCGCGGCCGGGCAGGGCAACTACGCCGCCGCCAACGCCTACCTCGACGCGCTCGCTGCCCGACGGCGGGCCGCGGGTCAGGCCGCGACGTCGATCGCCTGGGGTCCCTGGGCGGGCGCCGGCATGCTCGGTGGGGACGCCGGCGTGCAGGACCGCGTCGGCCGCGGCGGGCTCGCCCTGCTGCCGCCGGACCGCGCCATCGCGGCCATGCGCCGCGCGATCGGCGCCGGGGATGCCGAAGTCGTCGTCGCCGACATCGACTTCACCCGCTTCATCCCGGCGTTCAGCATCGGCCGGCCGTTCCCGCTGCTGGCCGACCTGCCCGCGGCGAAGGCCGTGCTCAGCCAGGCCCGCGAGGCGGGGGAGCGCGGCGACCTGCGCACCACCCTGGCCGGACTGCCCGGCGCGGACCGCGAGAAGCACCTGCTGAGCCTGCTGCGCACGCAGGTCGCGATGGTCCTCGGGCACTCCGACGCCGGGGCCGTCGCGCCGGACGCCGCGTTCGCCGACCTCGGCTTCGACTCGCTCACCGCCGTCGAACTCCGCAACGGCATCGGCGCGGCGACCGCGCTCGCGCTGCCGTCGTCGCTGGTCTTCGACCACCCGACCCCGCGCGCGCTGACCGCGTTCCTGCTCGGCGAACTGGTCGGCACCACCGAACTCACCACGACCACGGCGGCCACCCGGGCCGACACGACCGACCCGGTCGTCATCGTCGGCATCGGCTGCCGCTTCCCCGGCGGCGTCACCTCGCCGCGCACCTTCTGGGACCTCCTGGCCGGCGGCGGCGACGCGATCGGGCCGTTCCCGACCGACCGCGGCTGGGACCTCTCGACGATCGGCGCCGGCCAGGCCGGGTTCCTGCCCGACGCCGGGCACTTCGACGCCGGGTTCTTCGGCATCTCGCCGCGCGAGGCCCTCGCGATGGACCCGCAGCAGCGGCTGCTGCTGGAGACGTCGTGGGAGTCCCTGGAGCACGCCGGGATCGACCCGGCGACGCTGCGCGGCTCCGACACCGGCGTGTTCGTCGGCACCAACGGCCAGGACTACACCGGCCTGCTGCTCACCTCGGGCGCGGACGTCGCCGGGCACATGGCCACCGGCACGACGGCGAGCGTGCTGTCCGGCCGGCTGTCCTACACCCTCGGCCTGGAAGGCCCGGCCGTCACGGTCGACACGGCCTGCTCGTCGTCGCTGGTCGCGCTGCACTGGGCCGCCCAGTCGCTCGCCTCGGGCGAGTGCTCGCTGGCCCTGGTCGGCGGCGTCACGGTGATGACCAGCCCGTTCTCCTTCGTCGAGTTCGACGCCCAGGGCGGCCTCGCAGGCGACGGCCGCTGCAAGGCCTTCTCCGACGACGCCGACGGCACGACCTGGTCCGAGGGCGCGGGTGTGCTGGTCGTCGAGCGGCTGTCCGACGCGCGCCGCCTCGGCCACGACGTCCTCGCCGTGGTGCGGGGTTCGGCGATGAACCAGGACGGCGCGTCCAACGGGCTCACCGCCCCGAACGGCCCGTCGCAGCAACGCGTGATCCGCCAGGCCCTGGCCAACGCCGGTCTGTCCACTTCGGACGTCGACGTCGTCGAAGCGCACGGCACCGGCACCACCCTCGGCGACCCGATCGAGGCGCAGGCGCTGCTGGCGACCTACGGCCGCGAGCGCGAAGAGCCCCTTCTGCTCGGCTCGGTGAAGTCGAACCTGGGCCACACCCAGGCCGCCGCCGGTGCCGCCGGGGTCATCAAGATGGTGCTGGCCCTCGGTCGCGGCACCGTGCCGAAGACGCTGCACGTCGGCGAGCCGTCGTCCCATGTGGACTGGTCCGCGGGCGCGGTCCGGCTCGTCACCGAGGCGACGGAGTGGCCGGAGACCGGCCGCCCGCGTCGCGCCGCCGTGTCGTCGTTCGGTGTCAGCGGCACTAACGCCCACGTGATCCTGGAGGCGCCGCCCGCTCGCGCGGACGTTACTGGCACTCGCCCGGCGGTCGTCCCGTGGCCGGTGTCGGCCCGCTCGGCGGCCGCGCTCGACGCGCAGCTCGCCCTGCTGGCCGACGTCGAGACCGACGCGCTCGACGCCGGGTTCACCCTGGCCACCGGACGCGCCGCGCTCGACCACCGCGCCGTCTTGGCCGACGGCCGGGTCGTGGCACGCGGTGTCGCCCGCGAACGCGTCAGCGCGTTCCTGTTCTCCGGCCAGGGCGCCCAGCGCCTCGGGATGGGCCGCGGGCTGTACGACCGGTTCCCGGTGTTCGCTGAGGCGTGGGACGAGGTCTGTGCCCACTTCGACGCCGGGCTGCCCGGCTCGCTGCGCGACGTCGCCTGGGGCGACGACGCGGCCGAGCTGGACCACACCGGCTGGGCCCAGCCCGCGTTGTTCGCGGTCGAGGTCGCCTTGTTCCGGCTCCTGGAGTGGTGGGGGATCCGGCCCGACTTCGTCGCCGGGCACTCGATCGGCGAGATCGCCGCCGCGCACGTCGCCGGTGTGCTGTCCCTCGAAGACGCCTGCAAGCTCGTCGCGGCGCGTGGCCGGCTGATGCAGGCGCTGCCGACGGGAGGCGCGATGGTCGCCGTCCGCGCGGCCGAGGCGGACGTCCGGCTCACCGACGGCGTCGACCTCGCCGCCGTCAACGGGCCCGAGTCGGTCGTGCTGTCCGGTGCCGAGGACGCTGTGCTCGCCGTGGCGGCGAACTTCGAGAGCAGCAAACGGCTTGCGGTCTCGCACGCGTTCCACTCGCACCTGATGGAGCCGATGCTCGACGAGTTCCGCACGGTGGTCGCGGGCCTGCGGTTCGCGGCGCCGTCGATCCCGGTCGTGACGTCGGGTGACGTCACGTCGCCGGAGTACTGGGTGCGGCACGTGCGTGACACCGTCCGGTTCGGCGACACCCTGGACCGGCTCGCGGAGTCCGACGTCTCGCTGTACGTCGAGATCGGGCCGGACGCCGTCCTGACGCCGCTCGTCGCCGAGGCGGCCGACCGCGTCGTCGTGCCGGTGCTCCGCCGCGGAAAGTCCGAAGAGGACAGTGCCGCGACGGCACTCGGCACGCTGTTCACCGCCGGAATCGACCCGGACTGGGCGGCCTGGTTCGCCGGCACCGCCGGGCGGCGCGCCGAGCTGCCCACCTACGCCTTCCAACGCCGTCGTTACTGGCCCGACGCACCCGCCACGGTCGTGACCGGGACCGCCGTCGACGCCGAGTTCTGGGCGTCGGTCGACCGCGCCGACGGCGCCGAGCTGGCGACCGCCCTGGACGTCGACCCGGCCGCGCTCACCGCCGTACTGCCCGCCTTGGCCGAATGGCGCCGCAAGCGCGACGCCGAATCCGCCGCCGACGACCTGCGCTACCGGATCACCTGGCAGCCCGTCACCGTCGGCGCTGCTGACGCCGCCGATGTCGTGGTCATCACCGGCCCGGACATCGAGTGGGCCTCGAAGGTCGCCGACGTGCTCGGTGCCGAGGTCCACCGCCCCGACGCCGACCTGACGCAGGTGCGGGCCACGCGGATCGTGTCCCTGCTCGACACCGTGGCCGACACCCGCGCGCTGCTGGCCGCGCTCGACGACGCCGGCCTCGACGCGCCGGTGTGGGGCGTGACCCGGGGCGCGGTCGCCGTGACCCCGGCCGAGCGGATCGCGTCGCCGGAAACGGCCGCGCTGTGGGGCTTCGGCCGCGTGGCCGCGCTGCACGACCCGGTGCGCTGGGGCGGGCTCGTCGACGTCCCCGCCGACCTGGACGCGCGGACCGCGGCCCGGCTTGCCGGCGTGCTCGCCGGCGACGAGGACCAGGTCGCCGTCCGGGCGGCCGGGGCCTACGGCCGCCGCCTGACCCGCGCCGGCGCGCCCGGCGAGCACTGGGAGCCGTTCGGCACCGTGCTCGTCACCGGCGACGGCCCGGCCACCGCGATCGCGGACCGGCTCGCCGAGCGCGACGGCGTCCACGTCGTCCGCGGCGCCACGGCCGACCCGGATACCTTGCGCGACCTGCTCACGCAGTTCCCGCCCGACGCCGTCATCCACGGCGAAGGTCTCGCGGGCGCCCGGCACCTCGCGGACCTGCTGGACAGCAAGGAACTCGACGCGTTCGTGCTGCTCACCTCGATCGCCGGGGTGTGGGGCGTGCGCGGCCGCGGTGACGAAGCCGCCGAGGCCGCCGCGCTCGAAGCGTTCGCCCGCCAGCGCCGCGACCGCGGCGAGAAGGCGGCGGTCGTCGCGTTCTCGGCGTGGGAAGGCGCCGACGAGGACCTCGACCACCTGCGCGACAGCGGCCTGCCCGCGCTCGACCCGGCGACCGCCGTCACCGCGCTCACGACGGCCGTGCGCGCCGACGACGTCACCACTGTCGTGGCCGACGTCCGGTGGGAGCGGTTCGGCCCGGCGTTCACCGCGCGGCGCCCGAGCCCGCTGCTGGCGCAGCTGCACAGCCCGGCCGAGGCCGGCGAGCGGACCCACGGCCTGCGCGACCGGCTACTCGCCCAGTCCGCGGGCGACCGGGCCGACGTCGTGCTGGACGTGGTGAAGACGGCCGTCGCCGAGGTGCTGCGGCACCCGGACACGACCGAGATCGACACCGACCGCGCGTTCTCCGCGCTGGGCTTCGACTCGCTCACCGCGATGGACCTCCGCAACGCCCTCAGCACCGAGACCGGCCTGCGGCTCCCGGCGACGCTGGTCTTCGACCGGCCGACCCCGCGCGAGCTGGCCGCGTTCCTGCTCGGCGAGCTGATCGGCGAGGCCGAAGTGGCGCAGGTGAGCGTGGCCGCGCCGGTCGCGGGTGACCCGATCGTCATCGTCGGCATGAGCTGCCGGTACCCCGGCGGGATCGGCTCGCCGGAAGAGCTCTGGCGGGCGATCGTCGACGAGCGTGACGTCGTCGGCGGCTTCCCGGCCGACCGCGGCTGGGACCTGGCCACCCTGACCGGCGACGGGCCGGGCAGCAGCGCCGCCAAGGAAGGCGGTTTCCTGCACGACGCGGCCGAGTTCGACCCCGGCTTCTTCGGGATCGCGCCGCGCGAGGCCATCGTGATGGACCCGCAGCAGCGACTCGTCCTCGAAGTGGCATGGGAAGCGTTCGAACGCTCCGGCGTCGACGCGACCGCCCTGCGCGGCGGCGACACCGGCGTCTACATCGGCGGCGGCTCCGGCGACTACCGGCCGCCGACCGGCACCGCGGGCCACCAGTCCACGGCCCAGGCGGGCAGCCTGCTCTCCGGCCGCGTCTCCTACACCTTCGGGCTGGAGGGCCCGTCGGTCACCGTCGACACCGCGTGCTCGTCTTCGCTGGTCGCGATGCACCTCGCCGCGCAGGCGCTGCGGGCGGGGGAGTGCTCGCTCGCCGTCGCCGGCGGCGTGATGATCATGTCCAGCCCGGCCGGGTTCGTCGAGTTCGGCGAGATGGGCGCGTTGTCGGCCGACGGGCGCTGTAAGGCGTTCGCCGACGCCGCCGACGGCACCGGCTGGTCCGAGGGCGTCGGGATGATCGTGCTGGAACGCGAATCCGACGCACGACGCAACGGGCACACGATCCTCGCCGTCGTGCGCGGCTCGGCCGTCAACTCCGACGGCGCGTCCAACGGCCTCACCGCCCCCAGCGGCCCGGCCCAGCAACGCGTGATCACCCGCGCGCTGGCCGTTTCCGGGCTCACGGCGTCCGAAGTGGACGCCGTGGAGGCGCACGGCACCGGCACCAAGCTCGGCGACCCGATCGAGGCGCAGGCCCTGCTGGCCACCTACGGCCGCGAGCGGGACCGGCCGCTGCTGCTCGGCTCGGTGAAGTCCAACATCGGCCACACCCAGGCCGCCGCCGGCGCCGCCGCGGTGATCAAGATGGTGCTGGCCATGCGGCACGGTCTGCTGCCCAGGACCCTGCACGTCGACCGGCCCTCGGAGCACGTCGACTGGTCGGCGGGCACGGTCTCGCTGCTGTCCGAGAGCACGCCGTGGCCGGCCACCGGCCGCCCGCGCCGCGCCGGGATCTCCGCCTTTGGCGCCAGCGGCACCAACGCGCACCTCATCCTCGAACAGGCACCTCCCACGCCGAGCCGGGAGCCGGCCGACGCCGTGGCCGTGCCGGTCAGGCTGTCGGCGCGGACGCCCGAGGGCCTGCGGGCCCAGGCCCGCGCGCTGCGGGACCACCTCGCCGCGCGCCCGGAGCTGGCACTGCCCGACGTCGCGTACTCCGCGGCGACCACCCGCGCGTGGCTCGAGGCGCGGGCCACCGTCGTGGCCGAGGACCGCGAGGAGCTGCTGACCGGGCTCGCCGCGATCACCGCCGGGACGACGTCGCCGCTGGTGCTCACGGGACCGCAGACGGGCGGGAAGCTGGCGTTCCTGTTCTCCGGGCAGGGCTCCCAGCGTCCCGGCATGGGCCGCGACCTCTACGCGCGGTTCCCCGCGTTCGCCGAGGCGCTCGACGCCGTGTTCGCGCACCTGGACCTCGAACTGCCCGGTTCGCTGCGCGAGGTGATGTTCGGCGACGACGCCGACCTGCTGGCCGAGACCCGGTGGGCGCAGCCCGCGGTGTTCGCGCTGGAAGTGGCGCTGTTCCGGCTCGTCGAGTCGTGGGGCGTGCGGCCCGACTACCTCGTCGGGCACTCGATCGGCGAGTTCGCCGCCGCGCACGTCGCCGGGGTGCTGTCCCTGGCCGACGCCTGCACGCTGATCGCCGCCCGCGGCCGGCTCATGCAGGAGCTGCCGCGCGGGGCGATGGTCTCGCTGCAGACCACCGAGGCCGAAGCCGAGCGCCTCGTCGCCGGGTTCGCCGGCCGGCTGTCGATCGCGGCGGTCAACGGGACCGACGCGGTGGTCGTCTCCGGTGACCGGGACGCCGTGGCCGAAGTGGCCGGGGCCGTCGCGGCGGCGGGCGGAAAGACTAGACATTTGCGGGTCAGCCATGCGTTTCACTCGTCCCACATGGACGCGATGATGGACGACTTCGGGCGGGTCGCCGCGGGGGTGGGATACGCCCCCGCGGTGCTCCCGATCGTGTCCACCGTGACGGCCTCCCCGGCCGGGCCGGAGATCCAGGACGCGCAGTACTGGGTCGACCACGCCCGCCGGCCGGTGCTCTTCACCGGCGCGGTCGCCGCCCTCGGCGCTCTCGGCGTCACCAAGTACCTCGAACTCGGGCCGGACAGCACCCTCGCGGCGCTGACCCGCTCGTTCGCCGGCGAGTCCGCCACGGTCACCGCCGCGCTGCGCAAGGGCCGCCCGGACGAGACGTCCGTGGTCGCCGCGCTGGCGCGCCTCGACGTCGCCGGCACTCCGGTCCGCTGGGCGGACTTCTTCGCCGGCACCGGCGCGCGGCCGGTCGACCTGCCCACCTACCGGTTCCAGCACGAACGCTTCTGGCCGGACCAGGCGCAGGTCACCGCCGGTACCAGCGAGGACCTGTGGGCTGAGCTGGACGCCGAATCCCTGGCCGACCTCGGCGTCGACCGCGCCGCGCTCGACGCCGTCCTGCCCGCGTTGCTGGACCTCAAGCACCGCCGCGCCACCCAGTCCACTGTGGACGACCTGCGCTACCGGATCGCCTGGAAGCCGCTCGGCGGCTCCCTCGGCGTCGTCCCGGACGGCACCTGGCTGGTCCTCGTGCCCGCCGGGTTCACCGACGACGCCTGGGCCGCCGGTGTGGTCAAGGCCCTCGGGGCCGAGCGCATGAACGTCACCGGCACCGACCGCGCGGCGCTGACCGCCGCGCTCAGCGGGTTCGACGACGTCGCCGGCGTCGTTTCCCTGCTGGGCCTCGACGAATCCTCGCCGACGGCGGGGGTCGCGGCGACCACCGCGCTGCTGCAGGCCCTCGCCGGGACCGGCAGCACCGCACCGCTGTGGTGCCTGACCCGCGGCGCCGTCACCGCGATCCCGTCCGACCGGCCCACCTCGCCGGCGCAGGCCGCGCTCTGGGGCCTCGGCCGGGTGGCCGCGCTCGAACAGCCGGGCCGCTGGGGCGGCCTGATCGACCTGCCGGGCGAGCTCGACGACCACGCGGTCGCACGGCTCGGCGGCATCCTCGCCGGCGGTGAGGATCAGGTCGCGGTGCGGGCCGCGGGCGTGTTCGCCCGCCGGCTCGTCCGGACGCCGTCCGGTGCGGCCCCGAAGGCCTGGCGCCCGCACGGCACCGTCGTCGTCACCGGTGGTACCGGTGCGCTCGGCCGGCGGCTGGCCCGCTGGCTGCTCGACGAAGGCGCGGCCAAGGTCGTGCTGACCGGGCGTCGCGGCCCGGACACCCCCGACGCCACGGAACTGCTGGCCGAGCTGGGCGAGCGCGCGTCGATCGTGGCGTGCGACCTGACCGACGCGGCCGCCGTCCGAACCCTGCTGACCGACGTCCCGGCGGACGCGCCCCTGTCCGCCGTGGTCCACGCGGCCGGCGTGCTCGACGACGGTGTCCTCGAAAGCTACGACGCCGACCGGTTCGACGCTGTCTTCGCGGCGAAGGCCGACTCGGCGCGGGTGCTCGACCAGGTCACCCGCGAACTGGAGCTCGACCTCGACGTCTTCGCGTTGTTCTCCTCGGCGTCCAGCTCGGTCGGCAACGCCGGGCAGGCCAACTACGCCGCGGCGAACGCCGTGCTCGACGCGATCGCCGAACACCGCACCCGGGCCGGGCTGCCGGGCACGTCGATCGCCTGGGGCGCTTGGCAAGCGGGCATGGCCGAGACCGCCGACGCCGCCGCCCGGGCCAAGCGCACCGGGACCCGGCCGGTGCCGGTGGACCTCGCGCTCACCACGTTCGCGCAGGTCGTGCTGGCGAGCGACGCCACCCCGGTGGTCGCCGACATCGACCACGCCACGTTCCTGCGCACGTTCACCGCGGCCCGCCCGAGCCCGCTGCTGACCGACCTGCCCGAGTACCACCGGCTCACCGCCGAGGCACCGGTCGACGTGTCCGGGGCCCTGCGGGACAAGCTGGCGAAGCTGCCGGCTCCGGACCGCGAGAAGGCCGCGCTGGACGTCGTCCGCACCCAGGTCGCCGCGGTGCTCGGCTTCGCCGGGCCGCACGCGGTCGACCCGGAGCGGCCGTTCTCCGGACTGGGCTTCGACTCGCTCAGCGCGATCGAGCTGCGCAACCAGCTCGCGGCGGCGACCGGCCTGGAACTGCCCGCGACGCTGGTGTTCGACCACCCGTCCCCGGCGGTGCTGGCGGCGGACCTGGTCCGGCAGCTGGTGCCCGACACCGGTGACGACGATGCGGCACTGCGAGCCCTGCTCGCGACGGTACCCCTGGCCCGCCTGCGTGAGATCGGCGTGCTGGAACCCCTGCGGCGCCTGGCCGGGCAGGTCCCGGACCCGGTCGGCGGCACCGGGAAGGCGAGCGAAGACATCGACGGGATGTCGCTCGACGACCTGGTCCGCGCCGCGCTCGACGGTGAGGCCACCTGATCCCGATGAACCTACGGAGCTGACACATGTCCACGCCGAACGACCGGGTCGTCGAAGCACTCCGTGCCGCCATGAAGGAGTCCGAACGGCTCAAGCGGCAGAACCAGGAGTTGCTGGCCGCGTCGACGGAGCCGATCGCGATCGTGGCCATGAGCTGCCGGTTCCCCGGCGGCGTCCGCTCCCCGGAGGCCCTCTGGGACCTGGTGGCGAACGGCGGGGACGCCATCGGGCCGTTCCCCGCCGACCGCGACTGGGACCTCGAAGCGGTCACCGGCGCCGGCGTCGACGAGCGCGGCATGAGCGTCAGCCAGGCCGGCGGGTTCCTCGACGGCGTCGCCGACTTCGACGCCGGGTTCTTCGGCATCTCGCCGCGCGAGGCGGTGTCCCTGGACCCGCAGCAGCGCCTGCTGCTGGAGGTGTCCTGGGAGGCGATCGAACGGGCCGGGATCGACCCGAAACGGTTGCGGGGCAGCAAGACCGGCGTGTTCGCCGGGACGAACGGCCAGGACTACGCCTACCTGATGGTCCGCTCGCTCGCCGACGCGGACGGTTCGGTGGGCACCGGGATCGCGGCGAGCGCGATCTCCGGCCGGCTCGCGTATTCGCTGGGTCTGGAAGGCCCGGTCGTCACCATCGACACGGCCTGCTCGTCGTCGCTGGTCGCGGTGCACCTGGCCGCGCAGGCGCTGCGGGCGGGGGAGTGCTCGCTGGCGCTCGCCGCCGGGGTCAACGTGATGTCGACACCCGGCTCCCTGATGGAGTTCAGCCGTCAGGGCGGCCTCGCCGGCGACGGCCGCTGCAAGGCGTTCTCCGACGACGCGGACGGCACCGGCTGGTCCGAAGGTGTCGGCGTGCTGGTGCTGGAGCGGTTGTCCGACGCCCAGCGCCTCGGGCACGAGGTCCTCGCCGTCGTCCGCGGCACCGCCGTCAACTCCGACGGTGCGTCGAACGGCTTCACCGCGCCGAACGGCCCGTCCCAGCAGCGTGTCATCCGCCAGGCCCTCGCGTGCGCCGGACTGTCCACTTCGGACGTCGACGTCGTCGAGGCGCACGGCACCGGCACGAAACTCGGCGACCCGATCGAAGCACAGGCCCTGCTGGCCACCTACGGCCAGGACCGTGAGACGCCGCTGCTGCTGGGGTCGGTCAAGTCCAACATCGGCCACACCCAGGCCGCGGCCGGGGTCGCCGGGATCATCAAGACCGTCGAGGCGATCCGGCACGGTGTGGTGCCGCAGACTTTGCACGCCGCTGAGCCGTCATCTCATGTGGACTGGAAGTCCGGCAGCGTTGTCCTGGCGGCCGAGCAGACGCCGTGGCCGGAGACCGGCCGCCCGCGTCGCGCCGGTGTGTCGTCGTTCGGCGTCAGTGGAACCAACGCCCACGCGCTGATCGAGCAGGCCCCGCCACTGACCGTCGCCGAGGAGACTCCGCGGGCCTCGATTCCCGTGCCCTGGTTGCTGTCCGGGCGCACTCCGGCCGCGCTGCGGGCCCAGGTGACCCAGGTGCTCTCGGCCACCGAGGACCGCGACCCCCTGGACGTGGCGTGGTCGCTGGCGACCACCCGCTCGTCGTTCGAAGAGCGGCTGTCGGTCGTCGGCGGCGACCCGCGGGCCGCCCTGGCGTCCTGGCTGGACGACGGTGAAGCGGCCGGAGTCGTCACCGGCTCGGCCGACCAGCCGCCGGCCCTCGCGTACGTCTTCTCCGGGCAGGGCGCGCAGTGGCTCGGCATGAGCCGCACCCTCGCCGCCCGGTTCCCGGTCTTCGCCGACGCCCTGTCCGCGACGCTCGACCTGCTCGACCCGGCCGTCCGCGAAGTCCTGTCCGGTGCCGACGCCGGTGCCCTCGACGACACCGGGCACGCGCAGCCCGCGCTGTTCGCCGTGGAGGTCGCGCTGTTCCGGCTCCTCGAGTCCTGGGGCGTGCGGCCCGACTTCGTCGCCGGGCACTCCGTCGGCGAGATCGCCGCGGCGCACGTCTCCGGCGTGCTGTCCCTGAACGACGCCTGTGTGCTGGTCAGCGCCCGCGCCCGGCTGATGCAGGCGCTGCCCGCGGGCGGCGCGATGGTCGCCGTGCGGGCGAGCGAGGACGACGTCCGGCCGTACCTGAGCGACGACGTCTGCGTCGCGGCGGTCAACGGGCCGACGTCCGTCGTGCTGTCCGGTGCCGAGGACGCCGTGCTCGCGGTGGCCGAGCGGTTCGACCGGCCGCGCCGGCTGGCCGTGTCCCACGCCTTCCACTCGCGGCTGATGGACCCGATGCTGGCCGACTTCCGGCAGATCGTCACCGGCCTGACCTTCGCCGAGCCGGTGCTGCCGTTCGTCGCCGGCGGCGACGTCACCTCCGCCGAGTACTGGGTGCGCCACGTCCGCGAGCCGGTCCGCTTCGGCGACGCTGTGCGCCGCCTCGCCGAGCGGGGCGCGACGGTGTTCGCCGAGCTGGGCCCGGCCGCCGTGCTCACCCCGCTGGTCGGGCTGAGCGCCGACGACGTCACCGCGATCCCGGTGCTGCGCAAGGACGTCGACGAGCCCGAGACGCTGACGGCCGCGCTGGCCGCTCTGCACACTGCGGGTGTCCGGATCGACTGGACGGCGTTCTTCGCCGGCACCGGCGCGCGGCCCGTGGCCCTGCCGACCTACCCGTTCCAGAGCGAGCGGTACTGGCCGTCCACTGTGGAGAGCGTCGCCGACGCGGCCGGACTCGGCCTCACGCCGGTTCAGCACCCGCTGCTCGGCGCGTCGCTCACCCTCGCCGAGTCCGACGGCCTGCTGCTGACCGGCAGGCTGTCCGCGCGCACCCACCCGTGGCTGACCGGCACGCAGTTCCCCGGCAGCGGGTTCCTCGAGCTGGCCCTGCGAGCCGGGCTGGACCTGGGCTGCGACCTGGTGGAGGAACTCACCCTCGGCGCGCCGCTGGAGCTGGCCGCCGACGACGCCGTCGACCTGCAGCTGTCGGTGGGGGAGCCGGACGCGACCGGCCGCCGCCGCCTCGACATCCACACCCGGCCCGCCGGGTCGGTTGTCGGCAGCTGGGTCCGCCGCGCCGAAGGTGTGCTCGCCACCGGCGGGCACCACGAAGACTTCGCCACTGCCCAGTGGCCCCCGGCCGACGCCGAAGAACTGACGTCGGACCTTCCGGAGCTGCGCGGCCTGTGGCGCCGCGGCGACGACGTGTTCGCCGAGGTCGCCTTCGGCGAGGACGACACCACGGCGTTCGGGCTGCACCCGCGGCTGCTGGAGAGCGCGCTGCACGCGGCCGGCCTGCGCGGCTACCCGGCGCGGTGGACCCGGGTGACGCTGCACGCCGCGGGCGCGGCCCGGGTGCGCGTCCGGATCCGCCACGGCGAGGGCGGCGTTTCGCTGGCCATGGCCGACGCGGCCGGGCAGCCCGTCGCGTCGGTCGGGTCCGTCCACGCGGAAGCCGTCGGTGCCGTGACGTTCACCGGTGCGGACTCGCTGTTCGAGCCGCGCTGGGCGCCGGTCGTGCTCCCGCCGGACGCCGTCGTCGTCACCGACCTGACCGGTCCGCTCGCCGACCTGGCGGACGTCCCGGCCGTCGTCACGGCCCGGCTCACGGCGTCGGATCCCCTGGAAGGCTTGGCGACGCGCGCTTTGGTGCTGGCCCAGGAGTGGCTGGCCGACGAACGTTTCGCGCACGCCCGGCTGGCGTTCGTGACCGAAGGCGCCGTGGCCACCGAGGACGGCGAGCCGATCCACGACCTCGCCGCGGCGGCCGTCTGGGGCCTGATCCGCACCGCCCAGGCCGAGAACCCGGGCCGGTTCGTGCTGGTGGACGTCGACGCCGAGACGTCGGCCGACGCGGTGGCGCGGGCCCTCGCGCTCGACGAACCGCAGCTCGCGCTGCGCGGCGACGATGTCCGCGCGGCGCGACTCGCCCGGGCCCGGATGACCGGCGCCGAGGCACGCGCGTGGAACCCGGACGGGACCGTCCTGATCACCGGCGGCACCGGCGGTCTCGGCGCGGAACTCGCCCGGCACCTGGTGCGTGAGCACGGTGTCCGGCACCTGCTCCTGCTCAGCCGTCGCGGCCCGGACGCCCCGGGCGCGCAGGACCTCCGCGACGACCTGGCCGCCCTCGGGGTCGACGCGACCGTCGCCGCTTGCGACGTCGCCGACCGTACGGCGCTCGAAACCGCTCTCGCCACGATCCCGGCCGAGCACCCGCTCACCGCCGTCGTGCACGCGGCCGGCGTCCTCGACGACGGCGTCGTCACCGCACTCACCCCCGAGCGGCTGACTCGTGTCTTGACCGCCAAGGCCGCGTCCGCGTGGCACCTGCACGAACTAGCCGGCGACGTCGCCGCGTTCGTGCTGTTCTCCTCCGTCGCCGGGATCATGGGCGGCGCCGGGCAGGGCAACTACGCCGCCGCCAACAGCTTCCTCGACGCCCTCGCCGCTCACCGCCGCGCGACCGGTCTGCCCGGACTGTCCCTGGCCTGGGGCTCGTGGGCGGTCGAAGGCGGCATGGCCGGCTCCCTGTCGGAGGCCGACCGCGCGCGGATGGCTCGCACCGGCATGCCGCCGCTCGAACTCGACCATGGTCTCGCGCTCTTCGACACCGCGCTGACCCTGCCGCACGCGCTGGTCGTCCCGGTCGCCGTCGACCTCGCCGCGCTGCGCCTGCTCGACGAACTCCCGCCGCTGCTGCGCGGCCTGGTCGGCGGCACCCGCCGCTCGGCCGCCGTCGCCACCTCCGCGGCCGCCGGCGACCTCGCCCGCGGCCTGCGCGAGCTGTCCGAGGCCGACCGGCTCACCGCCGTCGTCGACCTCGTCCGCAGCCGCGCCGCCACGGTGCTCGGCCACGCCGACGCCACCGCCGTCGGCGCCGGGAAGTCGTTTTCCGACCTGGGTTTCGACTCGCTGACCGCGGTCGAGTTCCGCAACAAGCTGGCCACCGTCACGGGCCTGCGCCTGCCCGCGACGCTCGTCTTCGACCACCCGACCCCGACGGCCGTCGCGCAGTTCGTGCTGGGCGAGCTGTTCGGCGCCCGCGGCGTCGACGACGTCGTGGCGAACACGGGCGCGTTCGCGGACGACCCGGTCGTCGTGGTCGGCGTCGCGTGCCGCTTCCCCGGCGGCATCGCGGGCCCGGAAGACCTGTGGGACCTGGTCGCTTCGGGCGGCGACGCCGTCTCGGGCTTCCCGGTCGACCGCGGCTGGGACGTCGCGGCGCTGGCCGCCTCCGACACCCGCGCCGGGGGTTTCCTCTACGACGCGGCCGAGTTCGACGCGGGCTTCTTCGGCATCTCGCCGCGCGAAGCGATGTCGATGGACCCGCAGCAGCGCCTGCTGCTGGAAGTGTCGTGGGAGGCGTTCGAACGCGCCGGCCTCGACGCCACCGGCCTGCGCGGCTCCCGGACCGGCGTGTTCGTCGGCACCAACGGCCAGTCGTACTCCGACCTGTTCCTCACCGCCGACGTCGACATGCGCGGCCAGACCGGCACCGGCATCGCCGGCAGCGTCGTGTCCGGCCGCCTCTCGTACGTGCTGGGCCTGGAGGGCCCGGCGATGACCGTCGACACGGCGTGTTCGTCGTCGCTGGTCGCGATGCACCTGGCGGCCCAGTCGCTGCGCTCGGGGGAGTGCACCCTCGCGCTCGCCGGCGGCGTCACCGTGATGGCGACACCCGGCGGGTTCGTCGGCTTCAGCGGCCAGAACGGCCTCGCGCCGGACGGTCACTGCAAGGCGTTCTCCGACGACGCCGACGGCACGGGCTGGTCGGAAGGCGTCGGCGTCCTCGTCCTGGAACGCCAGTCCGACGCCCTCCGCAACGGCCACCGGATCCACGCCGTGCTCCGCGGCTCGGCCGTCAACCAGGACGGCGCGTCCAACGGCCTCACCGCCCCGAACGGCCCTTCGCAGCAGCGCGTGATCCGCCAGGCTCTCGCCAATGCCGGACTGTCCACTTCGGACGTCGACGTCGTCGAAGCGCACGGCACCGGCACGGTGCTGGGCGACCCGATCGAGGCCCAGGCCCTGCTGGCGACCTACGGCCAGGACCGGGAAACCCCGCTGTTGCTGGGTTCCATCAAGTCCAACTTCGGGCACACCCAGGCCGCCGCGGGTGTCGCGGGCATCATCAAGATGATCGAGGCGATGCGGCACGGGACCGTGCCGCCGTCGCTGCACGTCGGCGAGCCGTCGTCCCATGTTGACTGGACCGCGGGCGCCGTCGAGGTCGTCTCCGAGGCCGTCGACTGGCCCGCCGCCGACCGTGCTCGCCGGGCCGGGATCTCGTCCTTCGGC
This sequence comes from Amycolatopsis sp. NBC_00355, assembly GCF_036104975.1. Lineage (GTDB taxonomy): Bacteria > Actinomycetota > Actinomycetes > Mycobacteriales > Pseudonocardiaceae > Amycolatopsis. The sequence goes on from NZ_CP107982.1 coordinate 1,191,762, forward strand.
ATCAGCGGCACCAACGCGCACGTCATCATCGAGGCGCCCGAGCCCGTCGCAGAGCCGGACGCCGAACGCCGTGAGCTGCCGGTCGTGCCGTGGGTCGTCTCCGGCAAGACCGAAGCTGCCGTCGCCGCGCAGGTCGCGCGGATCACCGAGACCGGCCTCGACCGCCTCGACGTCGGGCACTCGCTGGTCACCACGCGTGCGAGCTTCCCGCACCGCACCGTCCTGCTCGCCACCGTCGACGGCGTCCGCGAAGCCGCCACCGGCGCGGCCGCCGCGACCTCCTCGGTCGCGCTGCTGTTCACCGGCCAGGGCTCGCAGAGGCTCGGCATGGGCCGGGAGCTGCACGCCACGTCGGCGCCGTTCGCCGCGGCCCTCGACGAGGTCCTCGGCCACCTCGACCCCGGCGTCCGCGACGTCCTGTGGGGCGACGACCCGAGCCTGCTCGCCGAAACCGGCTGGGCGCAGCCCGCGCTGTTCGCCGTCGAGGTCGCCCTGGCCCGCCTGGCCGAGGCCCACGGCGTCCTGCCCGCGTACGTCGCCGGCCATTCGATCGGCGAGATCGCCGCCGCGCACATCGCGGGTGTGCTGTCGCTGGCCGACGCCGCCACCCTGGTCACCGCCCGCGGCCGCCTGATGCAGGCCCTGCCGCGCGGTGGCGCGATGGTCGCCGTCGAAGCGTCCGAATCCGACGTCCGCCCGCTGCTCACCGACGGCGTCTCCCTCGCGGCCGTCAACGGCCCGCGCTCGGTCGTGCTGTCGGGCGTCGAGGCCGACGTCCTGGCCGTCGCCGCCCGGTTCGCGAAGTCCCAGCGGCTCAAGGTCAGCCACGCCTTCCACTCCGGGCTGATGGACCCGATGCTCGACGAGTTCCGCGACGTCGTTTCGACGCTGACCTTCGCGCAGCCGCGCATCCCGTTCGTCACCACCGGCGACGTCACCTCGCCGGAGTACTGGGTCCGCCACGTCCGCGACACCGTCCGGTTCGCCGACGCCCTGCGGCAGCTCACCGGGGCCGGCGTCACCGCGTTCCTCGAGATCGGCCCGGACGGCGTCCTCTCCGCGATGGTCGACGCACCGGACGCCGTCGTCACGCCGTTGCTGCGCAAGGACCGCCCGGAACCCGACGCCGTGCTCGGCGCGCTGGCCCGGCTGCACGTCGCCGGCGTCGACGTCGACTGGACGCCGTGGTTCGCCGGCACCGGCGCCCGGACCGTCGACCTGCCCACCTACGCCTTCCAGCGCCAGCACTACTGGCCCAGCGTGACGCCGGGCCGCGGCGCCGTCGAACGCCTCGGCCTCACCCCGGCCGGGCACCCGCTGCTCGACTTCGCCGTCGACCTCGCCGACTCCGGCGGCGTCGTCTTCTCCGGCCTGCTGTCCCTGGCCGGGCAGCCGTGGCTGGCCGACCACGTCGTCGGCGGGCACGTGCTGTTCCCCGGCACCGGGTTCCTCGACCTCGCCGTCCGCGCCGCCGACCAGGTCGGCTGCTCGGCCGTCGAAAGCCTCACCGTCGCCGCGCCGCTGTGGCTGCGTGAGCACGAACCGACCCTGCTGCAGGTCACCGTCGGCGGTCCCGACGACGCCGGCCTGCGCGAGCTGACCATCTCCTCCCGCGGCACCGACCCGCACGCGGAGTGGACGCAGCACGCCGCCGGCGTCGTCGCGGTCGGCGAACGCCCGGCCGCCACGGTCGGCGACTGGCCACCGGCCGGCGCGGCCGAGGTGGACGTCACCACGCTGTATAACGAACTAGCCGACAACGGTCTGGAGTACGGTCCGGCGTTCCGCGGCCTGGTGAAGGCCTGGAACGACGGCGAAGCCCTGCTCGTAGAAGCCGCGCTGCCCGAGGACAGCGACGCGTTCGGCCTGCACCCCGCGCTCCTCGACTCGGTGCTGCACGCCATCCACCGGCTCGACTCGATCGCTCCCGGCCTGCCCTTCGCCTGGTCCGGCGTCTCCCTGCACGCGACCGGCGCCACCCGGATCCGCGCCCGGATCACCCCCGTCGACCAGGAGTCGGTGGCCATCGCCGTCGCCGACGAGACCGGCGCGCCCGTGCTGTCGGCCGAATCCCTGCAGCTGCGCGAAGCCACGCCCCGCAGCGCCGACGACGAGTCGCTGTTCCAGACCACCTGGATCCCGGCCGCGCTGGCCAAGGACGCCCCGGCCGGCACGTGGGCGCTGCTCGGCGACGACCCGCTGCTGGCGCCCGTCGCCCGGCGCTGCGCCGACCTCGAGCAGGCCCTTTCCCTCGAACCGGACGTCCTGCTCGTGCCCGTCGCGGGTGCCGGCGACGTCCTCACCGCCGTCCGTGACGTCACCACGCGGGTCCTTTCGGTCTTGCAGAACGCCTTCACCGACGAGCGAGCCGGCCGCATCGTCTTCGTCACGCGCGGCGCCGTGGCCGTCGACCCGGGCGAGCGCATCGCCGACCTCGCCGCCGCCGCGGCCTGGGGCCTGATCCGCTCGGCGCAGTCCGAGCAGCCCGACCGGTTCGTGCTGGTCGACCTGGAACCCGGCGCGGCGCTGCCGGGCACCGGGTTCGTCGTCTCCGGTGAACCGCAGTTCGCCGTCCGCGGCGAAAGCATCCGCGTCGCCCGGCTCGGGCGCCTCGCCGGCAACGGCGACATCCTGCCTCCCGCGGTACCGGCGTGGCGGCTCACCGCCGGTGCCGCGGGGATCGACGGCCTGACCGCCGAAGCGTGCCCGGAGGTCCTCGAAGACCTGGCACCCGGGGAGATCCGCGTCCGCGTCGAGGCCGCCGGCCTCAACTTCCGCGACGTGCTGAACGTCCTGGGTATGTACCCCGGCGAGGCCGGCAAGCTCGGCGCCGAGGGCGCGGGCGTCATCGAGGCCACCGGCCCGGGCGTCGACCCGGCCCGCGTCGGCGAGCGCGTCTTCGGCATGATGCCGGGCCCGTTCGGGCCGTACACCACCCTCGACGCCCGGTACGTGGCCCCGGTGCCGGCCGAGTGGTCCTCGCGGACCGCCGCGTCCGTGCCGCTGGTCTTCCTCACCGCCTACTACGCGCTCGTCGACCTGGCCGACCTGCGGCCGGGCGAGAAGGTCCTGATCCACGCGGGCGCCGGCGGCGTCGGCATGGCCGCGATCCAGCTCGCCCACCACCTCGGCGCCGAGGTCTTCGCGACGGCCAGTTCCGGCAAGCAGCACGTCCTGCGCGAGCTGGGGGTCGCCGACGACCACATCGCCTCCTCCCGGACCCTGGACTTCGAGGCCGCCTTCCGCCGGGTCACCGGCGGGACCGGCGTCGACGTCGTCCTGAACGCCCTGGCCGGCGACTTCGCCGATGCGTCGCTGAACCTGCTCGCCGACGGCGGCCGGTTCCTCGAGATGGGCAAGACCGACGTCCGCGACGCCGGCGCGCTGAGCCGGATCCGCTACCGCGCGTTCGACCTCGGCGAGGCCGGTCCCGACCGGACGCAGGAGCTGCTCGTCGAGCTGCTGCGGCTGTTCGGCGAGGGCGTGCTCACCCCGTTGCCGATCCGCAGCTGGGACCTGCGCCAGAGCGGCCCGGCGTTCCGGTTCATGAGCCGTGCCCGGCACATCGGCAAGATCGTGCTGACGCTGCCGCCGCGCTGGGACCCCGAAGGCACGCTGCTCATCACCGGCGGCACCGGTGGCTTGGGCCGCGAGCTCGCCCGCCACCTCGTCGCCGGCTACGACATCCGCCACCTCGTGCTCACCAGCCGCCGCGGCCTCGACGCGCCTGGTGCCGCGGAACTCCGGGACGAGCTGACCACTTCGGGCGTCGACGTCACGGTCGAGGCCTGCGACGCCGCCGACCGCGACCAGCTTGCCGCCGTCCTCGGCCGGATCCCCGCTGAGCACCCGCTCAAGGCCGTCGTGCACACCGCCGGCGTCCTCGACGACGGCGTCCTCGCGTCCCTCGATGCCGACCGGCTCGACCGCGTGCTGCGGCCCAAGGCCGACGCCGTCGTCCACCTCGACGAGCTGACCCGCGACCTGGAATTGGCCGCGTTCGTGGTGTTCTCCTCGGTCGCCGGCACCGTCGGCTCGGCCGGGCAGGGCAACTACGCCGCCGCCAACGCGTTCCTCGACGCCTTCGCCGCCCACCGCCACGCCGAAGGCCGCGTCGCGACCTCGTTGGCCTGGGGCGGCTGGGAAACCGGCATGGTCGGCACCCTCAGCGACGCCGACCGCGAGCGGATGGCGCGCGGTGGCGTGCCGCCGCTGACCGTCGAGCACGGCATGCGGCTGTTCGACCGCGCCACCCGCTCGCCGAGCGCGGTCGTCGTCCCGATGCGCGTGGACATGACGGCCATGCGCGCCCAGGGTGAGCTGCCGTGGCTGCTGCGCCCGGTCACCCAGCCCGGCCGGCGCCGCGCCGGTGGCGACGCCGCGCACGTCCGCGGGTCGCTGCGCGAGCAGCTCGCCGGGATGCGCGAGCCCGAGCAGCTGCGCGTGCTCACCGGCCGGGTGGTCGCCGAGGTCGCGACCGTGCTCGGGCACGCACCGGAGAACGTCGACACCACCGGCGAATTCCGTGAACTGGGCTTCGATTCCCTGACGGCGGTGGAGTTCCGCAACCGGCTGGCCGGGGTGACGGGGCTGCGGCTGCCGTCCACGCTGGTCTTCGACTACCCGACGCCGGTCGCGGTGGCGGGCTTCGTGCTGGGCGAGCTGTTCGGCGCCCGCGGCGCCGACGCCGTCGTGACGACCGCGGCCGTGGAAGGCGACCCGATCGTGCTGGTCGGGATGGCGTGCCGCTTCCCGGGCGGCGTGACCGGCCCCGACGAGCTGTGGGACCTGGTGGCCTCCGGCGGTGACGCCGTCTCGGGCTTCCCGGCCGACCGCGGCTGGGACGTCGCCTCGCTCGCCGGCAGCGACACGCAGGCGGGCGGGTTCCTCTACGACGCGACCGAGTTCGACGCGGGCTTCTTCGGCATCTCGCCGCGCGAAGCGGTCGCGATGGACCCGCAGCAACGCCTGCTCCTGGAGGTTTCCTGGGAGGCGTTCGAGCGCGCGGGACTGGACGCGTCCACGCTGCGCGGCTCCCGGACCGGCGTCTTCGTGGGAACGAACGGGCAGTCGTACTCCGACCTGCTGCTGAGCACCGACGCCGACCTGCGCGGGCAGACCGGGACCGGCATCGCCGGCAGCGTGGCGTCCGGCCGGCTGTCGTACGTCCTGGGCCTCGAAGGCCCGGCGATGACGGTGGACACGGCGTGTTCGTCGTCGCTGGTCGCGCTGCACCTGGCCGCGCAGTCGCTGCGCGCCGGGGAGTGTGAGCTGGCGCTGGCCGGCGGCGTGACCGTGATGGCGACGCCCGGCGGGTTCGTGGGCTTCAGCGGCCAGAACGGCCTCGCCCCGGACGGCCGCTGCAAGGCGTTCTCCGACGACGCCGACGGCACCGGCTGGTCCGAAGGTGTCGGCCTGCTCGTGGTCGAGCGTCAGTCCGACGCGATCCGCAACGGCCACCGGATCCTCGCGGTGGTGCGGGGTTCCGCGGTCAACCAGGACGGCGCGTCCAACGGCCTGACCGCCCCGAACGGCCCGTCGCAGCAGCGGGTCATCCGCCAGGCGCTGGCCAACGCGGGACTGTCCACTTCGGACGTCGACGTCGTCGAAGCGCACGGCACGGGCACGGTGCTGGGCGACCCGATCGAGGCCCAGGCCCTCCTGGCGACCTACGGGCAGGACCGGGAAACGCCGCTGCTGCTGGGCTCGATCAAGTCGAACTTCGGCCACACCCAGGCCGCCGCCGGCGTGGCCGGGATCATCAAGATGGTCGAGGCGATGCGGCACGGGATCGTGCCGAAGTCGCTGCACGTGGGCGAGCCGTCGTCCCATGTGGACTGGGAGGCCGGCGCCGTCGAGGTCGTGGCCGAGGCCACCGCATGGCCGGCCGCCGGCCGCGCTCGCCGCGCCGGGATCTCGTCGTTCGGCATCAGCGGCACCAACGCCCACATCATCATCGAGGCCCCCGAGGACGCTCCGGAGCTGCCGCGCGAGACCCCGGCCGCGACGACGGTGCCGCTGCTCGTCTCCGGCCGGACCGAGGACGCGCTCCGCGCCCAAGCGGGACGGCTTCTGAGTGTCCTGGCCGGCGATTCGAACCTGCTCGACGTCGCCTTCGCGGCGGCCACCACCCGGACGAGCTTCGCGCACCGCGCGGCGATCGTCGCCGACGAAACCGACACGGCCGTCCGTGCGCTGCGGGCCCTCGCCGACGGTGAGCTCGCCGCGGGGGCCGTCACCGGTGAGACCGCGCACCAGCCCGTCCAGGCGTTCCTGTGCACCGGCCAGGGCGCGCAGCGGCTCGGCATGGGCCGCGAGCTGGCCGAGACGTACCCGGTGTTCGCCGAGGCCCTCGACGAGGTGCTGGCGTACTTCGACCCGGAGCTGCGCAACGTCGTCTGGGGTACCGACGCGGGCTTGATCGCGGAGACCGGCTGGGCGCAGCCCGCGCTGTTCGCGATCGAGATCGCGGTGACGAAGCTCCTGGACTCGTGGGGCATCCGGCCCGACTACGTGGCGGGCCACTCGATCGGCGAGATCGCCGCTGCCCACATCGCGGGTGTGCTGTCGCTGGCCGACGCGTGTGCGCTGGTCTCGGCGCGGGGCCGGCTCATGCAGGCGCTGCCGGCCGGCGGCGCCATGGTCTCGGTCGAAGCGTCCGAAGAGGACGTTCGCGCCGTGCTGATCGACGGCGTCGACATCGCCGCGGTCAACGGCCCGCGCTCGGTCGTGCTGTCCGGCGTCGAAGCCGCCGTGCTCGAGGTCGCGGCGCGGTTCGAGAAGACCAAGCGGCTCAAGGTGAGCCACGCGTTCCACTCGCACCTGATGGACCCGATGCTGGCGGAGTTCCGCCAGGTCGTCTCGGCCTTGAAGTTCTCGCAGCCGCAGCTGCCGGTGGTCGCGTCCGGAGACGTCACGTCGCCGGAGTACTGGGTCGAGCACGTGCGGGCCACCGTGCGGTTCGGCGACACCGTCGGCCGGCTGGCCGACGCCGGGGTCACGACGTTCGTCGAGGTCGGGCCGGACGCCGTCCTCACCGGGCTGGTCGACGTGCCCGGCGCGACCGCCGTCCCCGTCCTGCGCCGCGGCCGGGACGAGCGCGACGCGGTCGCCACCGCGGTTGCCGCGCTGCACGTCGCGGGTGTGCGGATCGACTGGACCGCCTGGTTCGCCGGCACCGGCGCGCGGACCGTCGACCTGCCCACCTACGCCTTCCAGCACCGTCGTTACTGGCCGGAAGCGGCCGTCCGCACCTCGACCGGCGACGACGCCTTCTGGGCGGTCGTCGAAGGCGGCGACCTCGCCGACCTGGCCGCCGACCTCCAGGTCGACGCCCCGGCCCTGGAAACCGTCCTGCCCGCCCTGTCCGCGCTGCGGGCCCGGCGGCAGCGACAGTCCCTTGTGGACGGCTGGCGCTACCGCATCGAGTGGCGTCCGCTGGACGCGACCCCGGCGACGGCGGGGGAGCGGCTGGTCCTGATCCCCGCGTCCCACGCCGAGGACCCGTGGGCGCGGCAGATCGCCGACGCCCTCGGCACGACCGTCGAAATCTCCGCCGGCGCCGACCGCGACACCCTCGCCGACCTCCTGCGCGGCCAGGTCACCGGGCTCGTCGTCTCGCTGCTCGCCCTCGACGAGTCCGCGGGCCTCACCGGCAACACCGCCCTCGTCCAGGCCCTCGACGACCTCGGCGCGGACGCCATCCTCTGGTGCGTCACGCGCGGCGCCGTCACCACCGGCCCGGCCGACCGGCTCACCGCTCCGGCCCAGGCCGCGACCTGGGGCCTCGGCCGCGTCGCGGCTCTGGAGTACCCGCGCCGCTGGGGTGGTCTCGCCGACCTGCCGGCCGACCTCGACGCGCGGCTGCTCACCCGCTTCGCCGGGGCACTGGAAGGTGACGACGACCAGATCGCCGTCCGCGCCTCCGGCGTCTACGGACGTCGGCTCGCTCCGGCGGCGGCCGCGCCTTCGCCGTGGCAGCCCCGCGGCACCGTCCTCGTCACCGGCGGTACCGGCGCGCTCGGCCGCCACGTCACGAAGTGGCTCCTGGCCCAGGGGGCCCAGCGGGTCGTGCTGGCCAGCCGCTCCGGTGGCGAACCCGGCGACGACGAGCGGATCGTCATCGCCCGCTGCGACGTCGCCGACCGCGCCCAGCTCACCGCGCTGCTCGCCGAGCACCGCCCCAGCGCCGTGATCCACGCGGCCGGGGTGCTCGACGACTGCGTGCTCGGCAGCCTGACGCCCGACCGCTTCGCCGCGGTGTTCCGCGCCAAGGTCGAGTCCGCGGTCCTGCTCGACGAGCTGGCCGGCGACCTCGACGCGTTCATCCTGTTCTCCTCGGTCGCCGGCGCCGTCGGCAACCCCGGCCAGGCCAACTACGCCGCCGCCAACGCCGTCCTCGACGCGCTCGCCGAAACCCGGCGGGCCCGCGGCCAGGCCGCGACGTCGATCGCCTGGGGCGCCTGGGCGGGCGACGGCATGGCCGCCGGCCTCGGCGGCGGCCTCGACCCGGACCTGGCCGCCACCGTCCTGGCCGACGCCGGCGGGCCCGCCGCGCAGCTCGTCGTCGCGGACATCCAGAACGCCGACGTCCTGCGCTCCCTGCTCAGCATCCGCCGCAGCCCGCTCCTGGCCGACCTCCCCGCGGTCCGCCGCGTGGTCGCCGAACTGGACTCGGCCCCGGCGCCCGGCACCAGCGCGTTGGCCACACGCCTGCTCACCTCGCCCGCGGCCGAGCGCGTCACCGTGCTGCTGGACCTCGTGCGTGACCACGTCGCGGCCGTCCTCGGTCACACCGGCACCGGCGAAATCGGCGCCACGCGGGCGTTCTCCGACCTCGGCTTCGACTCGCTGACCGCCATCGAGCTGCGCAACCGCTTGGAAACCGCGACCGCCCTGAGCCTGCCCGCCACCCTCGTCTTCGACCACCCGAACCCGGCCGCCCTGGCCGAATTCCTGCTCGGCGAGCTGATCGGGGACGGCACCGACCTGCCCGTCGCCCTGCCGCCCGGCCTGGTCACTGACGACCCGATCGTCATCGTCGGCATGAGCTGCCGCTTCCCCGGCGACGTCCGGACCCCGGAACACCTGTGGGACCTCCTCGCCGACGGCCGCGACGCCATCACCGGCTTCCCCGCCGACCGCGGCTGGGACATGACCGCGCTCGGCGGCCAGGGCCGGGGGAGCAGCTACGTCGACCGCGGCGGCTTCCTGCCCGACGCGGCCGAGTTCGACCCGGAGTTCTTCGGTATCTCCCCGCGTGAAGCCCTGGCGATGGACCCGCAGCAGCGGCTCCTGCTGGAGACGTCGTGGGAGGCCGTCGAACGCACGGGCATCGACCCGAGCGGCCTGCGCGGCAGCCGCACCGGCGTGTTCGTCGGCACCAACGGCCAGGACTACGCCGGGGTGATCGTCAACTCCGCCACCGACGTCGAGGCCCACGCGGGCACCGGTGTCGCGGCGAGCGTCGTCTCCGGCCGGCTGTCCTACGCCCTCGGCCTCGAAGGCCCGGCGATGACGATCGACACGGCGTGCTCGTCGTCGCTGGTCGCGCTGCACCTGGCCGCCCAGGCCCTGCGCGCCGGTGAGTGCGAACTCGCCCTCGCCGGTGGCGTCACGGTGATGTCCACCCCGGTCAGCTTCGTCGGCTTCAGCCGCCAGAACGGCCTCGCCCCGGACGGCCTCTGCAAGGCCTACTCCGACTCCGCCGACGGCACCGGCTGGTCCGAAGGCATCGGCGTCCTCGTCGTGGAACGGCTGTCCGACGCGCGGCGGAACGGTCACGACGTCCTGGCGGTCGTCGCCGGCTCGGCCATCAACTCCGACGGCGCGTCCAACGGCCTCACCGCCCCCAACGGCCCGTCGCAGCAGCGTGTCATCCGGCAGGCGCTCGCGTCGGCCGGGCTGCAGCCGTCCGAAGTGGACGTCGTCGAAGGCCACGGCACCGGCACCACGCTGGGCGACCCGATCGAGGCCCAGGCGCTGCTCGCCGCGTACGGCCGGGACCGCGAGCGGCCGCTGCTGCTCGGCTCGGTCAAGTCCAACCTCGGGCACACCCAGGCCGCGGCCGGTGTCGCCGGGATCATCAAGATGGTCCTTGCCCTGCAACGGGAACTCGTGCCCGCGACACTGCACGTCACCGAACCTTCGTCCCACGTGGACTGGACGGGCGGCGACATCCGGCTGGTCACCGAGGCGACCGAGTGGCGCGAGAACGGCCACCCGCGCCGCGCCGGCATCTCGTCGTTCGGCCTCAGCGGCACGAACGCCCACGTGATCATCGAGCAGGCGCCTGTCTCCGTGCCGGTCGAACCGCGCCGGGACGTCACGCCGGGTGTCGTGCCGTGGGTGCTGTCCGGCCGGTCCGAAGCCGCCCTCGACGCGCAGCTCGCGGCCCTGCCCCGCGACCTCGACCCGATCGACACCGGCTTCTCCCTGGTCACGACGCGGGCGGCGTTCGAGCACCGCGCGGTGCTGCTCGCCCCCGGCGACCAGGTCGCCCGCGGCGTCGCCCGCGTGCGCACGGCCGCGTTCCTCTTCACCGGCCAGGGTTCGCAGCGGCTCGGCATGGGCCGCGGGCTCTACGAGCGTTTCCCGGTGTTCGCCGACGCCTTCGACGCCGTCTGCGCCCACCTCGACACCGCCCTCCCGCAGCCGCTGCGCGACGTCGTCTTCGGCGACGACGCGGGATCGCTGGACAGCCGTGAGGGGCACCCTCAGGGCGCTGATGTCCCTGAGGGTGCCCCTTACGGCCTTCGCCAGAGCGAGCTGGACCGCACCGGCTGGGCGCAGCCCGCGCTGTTCGCGCTGGAAGTGGCCCTGTTCCGGCTCGTGCGTTCGTGGGGTGTGCGGCCCGCGTTCCTCGCCGGGCACTCGGTCGGCGAGATCGCGGCCGCCCACTGTGCGGGTGTGCTGTCCCTCGCCGACGCCTGCACGCTCGTCGCCGCCCGTGCTCGCCTGATGCAGGCCCTGCCCGCGGGCGGGGCGATGGTGGCGATCCGGGCCACCGAAGACGACATCCGGCCGTTCCTGAACGACGACGTCTCGCTCGCCGCCGTCAACGGTCCCGAGGCCGTCGTGCTCTCGGGTGTCGAGGACGCCGTCCTGGCCGTCGCCGCGCGGTTCGACAAGACCAAGCGGCTCACCGTGTCCCACGCCTTCCACTCCGCGGCGATGGACCCGATGCTCGCCGAGTTCCGGGCGGTCGCCGAGACGCTGACCTTCGCCGAGCCGGACGTCCCGATCGTGTGCGACGGCGACGTCACGTCGCCGGAGTACTGGGTCGGCCAGGTCCGCGGCACCGTCCGCTTCGCCGACGCCGTCACCCGGCTCACCGACGCCGGTGTCAGCGCGTTCGTCGAACTCGGCCCTGACGCCGTGCTCACCGCCCTCCTCGACGGCGACGACCAGGTCCTCGCGCCGGTGCTGCGCGCCGGCCGCAACGAGGAGACGGCCGCCGTCACCGCGCTCGCCGCGCTCCACACCGGCGGCGTCGCCGTGGATTGGGCTGCGCTCTTCGAGGGCACCGGCGCCCGGCGCGTCGCACTGCCCACCTACCCGTTCCAGCGGCAGCGTTTCTGGCCGCGGCTCGTGGCCGGCGCGGGCCAGCTCGGCGGCCTCGGCCTGACCGCGGCCGGGCACCCGCTGCTCGGCGCGATCACCGAGGTCGCGGGGTCCGGCGACCTGGTGTTCTCCGGCCGGCTGTCACTGAAGACGACGCCCTGGCTGGGCGACCACGTCATCGGCGGCCAGGTCCTGTTCCCGGGCGCCGGCTTCCTGGAGCTGGTCGTGCGGGCCGGTGACCAGGTCGGCTGCGGCCAGGTCGAGGACTTCACCGTCGCCGCGCCGCTCGTGCTCGATGACACCGCCAGCCTGGTGCAGCTCGTCGTCGGCGCCCCTGACGCTTCGGGCCGTCGCGAGGTCGGCGTCTCGTCGCGGGCCGAGGGCCCGGACGCCGAGTGGGTCCGCCACGGCACGGGCATCGTCGCCCCCGGCACGCTGCCGACCACCGAACCGGACACCGAGTGGCCGCCGTCCGGCGCCGAGCCGGTCGACCTCACCGCGTTCTACGACAACTTCGCCGGTGCCGGTTTCGCGTACGGCCCGGAGTTCCAGGGCCTGCAGCGCGTCTGGCTGCGCGACGGCGAAGTCTTCGTCGAGGCGGAGCTGCCCGGCGAGGACGCCGACGCGTTCGGCCTGCACCCGGCCCTGCTCGACTCGGTCCTGCAGGCGGTGTCCTTTGTGGACTCCATCCCCGGCGGCCTGCCGTTCTCCTGGGCCGGCGCCGTGCTCCACGCGACCGGTGCGGAGAAGGTCCGCGCCCGGATCACCCGGGCCGCCGACGACGCCGTCGCGCTCACCCTGACCGACGAGACCGGCGCGCCCGTGCTCTCGGTCGACGCCCTCACGCTGCGCGCGACGACCCAGGCCGCGTCCGGCCCCGAGCCGCTGTTCCGCCTGGATTGGGTGCCGCTGCCGGTGCCCGCCGGGGAAGCGGACGGCCAGTGGGCCGTGCTCGGCCACGACACCCGCCTCGGCGAACTCGGCCAGGAGTACCCGGACCTCGACGCCGCGCTGGCCGCGGACCCCGACGTCCTCGTCGTCCCGGTCCACGGCACCGGAGACGTTCCCGACGCTCTCCGCCGCGTCACCGCCGACGTCCTGGCCGTGGTGCAGGCCGCGAGTGAACGCGGCCTCGGCCGGGTCGTCTTCGTGACCCACGGCGCCGTCGGCACCGCGCCGACGGACCTCGCCGCGGCCGCCGTCTGGGGCCTCGTGCGCTCGGCCCAGTCGGAGGACCCGGGCCGGTTCGTGCTCGCCGACGTCGACGACGTGTCCCTGCCCGGCCTGCCCGCCGCGGTGGCCATCGGCGAACCCCAGCTGCTGCTGCGCGACGGCACCGCCCGCGTCGCCCGCCTCGGCCGTCCCAATGCGGCACTTTCACGTGAAAGTGCCGCCTGGAACCCCGACGGCACCGTGCTCATCACCGGCGGTACCGGTGGCCTGGGCCGCGTGTTCGCCCGGCACATCGCCGCCGAGTACGGCGCCCGGCACGTCCTGCTCGCCAGCCGTCGCGGCGGTGCGGCCGACGGGCTCGTCGAGCTGGTCGCCGAACTCGCCGCGCACGGCACCGAGGTCAGCGTCGAGGCCTGCGACCTCGCCGACCGCGACGCCGTCGCCGCGCTGCTCGCCGGCATCCCGGCCGACCGGCCACTCACGGCCGTCGTGCACGCCGCCGGTGTCCTCGACGACGGCGTCATCGGCTCCCTCGACGCCGACCGCCTCGACACCGTGCTGCGCCCCAAGGCCGACGCCGCGTGGCACCTGCACGAGCTGGCCGGCGACGTCGCCGCGTTTGTGCTGTTCTCCTCGGTGGCCGGCACGATCGGCTCGCCGGGCCAGGCGAACTACGCCGCTGCCAACACCTTCCTCGACGCGCTCGCCGCGCACCGGCACGACCGTGGCCTGGCCGCGACGTCCCTGGCCTGGGGCGCGTGGGAGACCGGCATGACCGGCACCCTGACCGACGCCGACCGCGAGCGGATGACCCGCGCGGGCATGCCGCCGCTGCCGGTCGAGCAGGGCTGCGAGCTGTTCGACCGCGCCCTGGAATCCGGCGAACCGGCTCTGGTGCCGGTGCTGATGGACCTGCCGCTGATCCGGTCGCAGGCCGAGCCGCCGTGGCTGGTGCGCCCGGTCGGCCGCCCGGGCCGCCGCGGCGCGGGCCGGGCGACGCCGACCGCGAACGCCCTGCGCGACCGGCTGTCCGGCCTGCGCGAGGGGGAGCAGCAGAAGGTGCTGCTCGACGTCATCCGCGCGCAGGTCGCCGCGGTGCTCGGGTTCGACGCCGCCACCGTCGACGTCGCCCGCGAGTTCCGCGGCCTCGGCTTCGACTCGCTGACCGCGGTCGAGTTCCGCAACCACCTCGCCGCCGCCACCGGCCTGCGGCTGCCCGCGACGCTCGTCTTCGACCACCCGACGCCGGTCGTGCTGGCCGGGTACCTCCGCGACGAGCTGTCCGGTGCGGACGCCGCGCCGGTGCTGCGATCGCGCACCACGACCACGCCGGTCGCCGACGAGCCGATCGCGATCGTGTCGATGGCCTGCCGCTACCCCGGCGGCGTGACCTCGCCGGAGGACCTGTGGGACATGGTCCTGACCGGCGGCGACGGCGTCGGACCCTTCCCGGCCGACCGCGGCTGGGACCTCAGTGGCCTCTTCGGGGCGGATCGGGGACGTTCTTATGTTCGTGAAGGCGGTTTTCTCGGTGGTGCGGGAAGCTTCGATCCTGGGCTCTTCGGGATCTCGCCGCGCGAAGCGCTGGCGATGGACCCGCAGCAACGCCTCCTCCTGGAGACGTCCTGGGAAGTGATCGAACGAGCCGGCGTCGACCCCGTTTCGCTGCGGGGCAGCCGGACCGGCGTCTTCGCCGGGGTGATGTACCACGACTACGGCCAGGGGGTGCAGTTCCCGGAGGAGGCCCTCGGCTTCCTGGGGATCGGCACCGCGGGCAGCGTGATGTCCGGCCGCGTCTCCTACGCGCTGGGCCTGGAAGGTCCGGCCGTCACGATCGACACGGCGTGCTCGTCGTCGCTGGTCGCGATGCACTGGGCCGCGCAGGCCTTGCGGGCCGGTGACTGCGAACTGGCGCTCGCCGGCGGCGTGACCGTGATGGCGACGCCGGGTGCGTTCGTGGACTTCTCGGCCCAGGGCGGGCTGGCCGGTGACGGCCGGTGCAAGTCGTTCTCCGACTCCGCCGACGGCGTCGGCTGGGCCGAAGGTGTCGGCCTGGTCATGCTGGAACGCCTGTCCGACGCGCGTCGCAACGGCCACGAAGTCCTTGCTGTGCTGCGCGGTTCCGCCGTCAACCAGGACGGCGCGTCCAACGGCCTGACCGCCCCGAACGGCCCGTCACAGCAGCGAGTCATCCGCCAGGCGCTGTCGGTCTCCGGGCTGTCGGTGTCCGATGTGGACGTCGTCGAAGGCCACGGCACCGGGACGCCCCTGGGCGACCCGATCGAGGCGCAGAGCCTCCTGGCCACCTACGGCCGTGACCGGGAGACGCCGCTGCTGCTGGGCTCGGTGAAGTCGAACATCGGCCACACCCAGGCCGCCGCCGGTGTCGCGGGCGTGATCAAGATGGTGCAGGCCATGCGCCACGGCGTCGTCCCGCAGTCCCGGTTCTCGGCCGAGCCGTCGACCCACGTGGACTGGACCGAAGGCGCGGTCTCGCTGGTGCCGGAGAACACGTCCTGGCCCGAGGTGGACCGCGTCCGCCGGTCCGCGGTGTCGTCGTTCGGCATCAGCGGCACCAACGCGCACGTCATCCTGGAGCAGCCCGCCCCGGCCGACCGGCCCGCGCCGCGTGCCGTGAGCCCGGTGTCCCGCCCGGTGCCCGTCGTCGTTTCCGGGCGGACTCCGGAGGCCCTCCGGTCCCAGGCCGCACGCCTGGCCGACCGGATCGAGGCCGACGAGACCCTCGCCCCGGCCGACCTCGCCTACTCCGCCGCGGTGACGCGCGCGGCGCTGGCCCAGCGCGCGGCCGTCGTCGCCGACGACCTCGACGGCCTGGTCAGCGGCCTGCGTGACCTGGCCATCGGTGAGACCCCCGCCGGAGTGGTGCGTGGTGAGGCGCGGGTCGCCCCGCCGGTCGCGTTCCTCTTCGCCGGGCAGGGCTCGCAGCGGATCGGCATGGGCCGCCGCCTGCACGAGGTGTACCCGGTGTTCGCGGGCGCGTTCGACGAGATCCTGGCCCAGCTCGACCCGGCCGTCCGGGACGCACTGGGCGACGCGGACCTGATCGACCGCACCGAATTCGCGCAGCCCGCGCTGTTCGCCTTCGAGGTCGCCCTGTTCCGCCTCCTGGAGTCGTGGGGCGTGCACCCGGACTTCGTGACCGGGCACTCCGTCGGCGAGATCGCCGCCGCCCACGTGGCCGGCGTGCTGTCCCTGCCCGACGCGTGCGCCCTGGTGTCCGCCCGCGCCCGGCTCATGGGCGCGTTGCCGACCGGCGGCGTCATGGTCGCGGTGCGCGCGTCCGAGTCGGACGTCCTGCCGCTGCTCGGCGAGGGCGTCGACGTCGCGGCCGTCAACGGCCCGGGCTCGGTGGTCCTGTCCGGGCACGAGGACGCCGTCGTCGCGGTGGCCTCGAAGTTCGCCAAGCAGCGCCGCCTGCGGGTGTCGCACGCCTTCCACTCCGTCCTGATGGAGCCGATGCTCGCCGAGTTCGGCGAGGTCGTGGCGAACCTGGAGTTCGCGAAGCCGCGCGTGCCGGTCGTCTCGGCCGGGGACGTCACGTCGCCGGAGTACTGGGTCAGCCAGATCCGCGACACCGTCCGCTTCGGCGACGCGGTCGAGCGGCTCACCGAAGCCGGCGTCACCGTCTTCGCCGAGGTGGGCCCGGACGCGACCCTGTCCGCGTCCGTCGACGAACCGTCCGCGAGCGTGATCCCGTTGCTGCGCAAGGACCGTGACGAAGCCGTCGCGGTCACCGAGGCGATCGCGCGGCTGCACGTCGCCGGCGTCAGCATCGGCTGGGACGACTACTTCGCCGGTGCGCACCGCGTCTCGCTGCCGACCTACGCGTTCCAGCACGAGTGGTTCTGGCCGCTGCCGGCCGGCGGCGGCGACGCCACCGGCCTCGGCCTCGCGCCGACGGGCCACCCGCTGCTCGGCGCGACCGTGACGCTGGCCGACTCGCTCGGTGTCCTGTTCTCCGGCCGGCTGTCCGCGGCCACCCAGCCGTGGCTGCGCGACCACGTCATCGGCGGCCGGATCCTGTTCCCGGGCGCGGCTTTCCTCGAACTGGCCGTGCGTGCGGCCGACGAGGTCGGGTGCGCGTCGGTGGCCGACCTGACCCTGTCCGTGCCTCTGGTCCTCGAGCCGGACGGCGCCGTCGTCCTGCAGCTGTCGGCGGGGGAGCCGGACGAAGGCGGCCGTCGCGAGCTGACGATCTCCTCCCGCGCCGACGACACCGACGAGTGGGTCCGCCACGCGACCGGCACGCTGACGCCGCAGGCCGTGGCCGCCGAGCCGGTGCCGGAAATCTGGCCGCCCGCCGAAGCGTCCGAAGTGGACTTGACGGGCTTCTACGAGACGTCCGCCGAGGCCGGATTCGGTTACGGACCGGCGTTCCAGGGCCTCAGCCGCGTCTGGCAGGACGGTGCCGAGGTCTTCGCCGAGCTGGCGCTGCCCGAGGGCCAGGAAGCCGCGCGGTTCGGGCTGCACCCGGCGTTGCTCGACGCCGCCCTGCAGGCCATCGGCTTCGGCGAAGGTGCCCCGGCCGGGCTGCCGTTCGCCTGGACGGGAGTGTCGCTGCACGCGGCCGGCGCGAGCCGCGCCCGCGTCCGGATCTCGCCCGCCGGCGGCGACTCCGTGTCCCTGACCATCGCCGACGAGGCGGGCAAGCCCGTCCTGTCGGCCACCGGCGTCACCCTCCGGGCGGCCACCGCTCCGGACGCGGCCGACCCGCTGTTCCGCCTGAACTGGCTGCCCGTCCCGGTTCCCGAGCCGGACGACAGCACTTGGGCCGTGGTCGGCGACGGCTTCGGCCTGGCCGAAACCCTGGGCTGCGACTCCCACCCGGACCTGGCCGCCGCCGTGGCGTCCGGTGCCGGAGTGGTCGCCGTCCCGGTGTCCGGTGAAGCGGACGCCGGAGCCTCTGCGCACGCGCTCACCGCGTCGGTGCTCGACCAGCTCCAGACGGACTCGGCCACCAAGGTCGTGTTCGTCACCCGCGGTGCCGCCGGTCCGGGCCGCACCGACGTCGCGGCCGCTGCCGTCTGGGGCCTGGTGCGCTCGGCCCAGTCGGAGGACCCCGGACGGTTCGTGCTCCTGGACGTCGACGAGCCCGACGCGGACGCGCTGCGTGCCGCGGTCGCCACCGGCGAACCTCAGCTGGTCCTGCGTGACGGCGTCCTGAACGTGGCCCGCCTGGCCCGCGCGACCCTCGACACCACCGAGACGACCTGGGACCCCGACGGCACCGTGCTCATCACCGGCGGTACCGGCGGCCTGGGCCGGGTCTTCGCCCGGCACCTTGTCACCGGCGGCGCCCGGCACCTGCTGCTGGCCAGCCGCCGCGGCCCGGCCGCCGACGGCGTCGCCGAGCTGGTCGCGGAACTCGAAACAGCCGGGGCCGACGTCCGCGTCGAGGCCTGCGACGTCGCTAACCGCGACGCTGTGGCCGCGCTGCTGGCGGGCATCCCGGCCGAGTACCCGCTCACCGCCGTGGTGCATACCGCGGGCGTGGTCGACGACGGCGTCGTCGGCTCGCTGACGGCCGAGCGCCTGGACACGGTGTTCGCGCCGAAGCTCGACGCCGCTTGGCACCTGCACGAGCTGACCGCCGACCTGCCGCTGGAAGGGTTCGTCCTGTTCTCCTCGGTCGCCGGCACCATCGGCACGCCGGGCCAGGCGAACTACGCGGCGGCCAACGCGTTCCTCGACGCCCTCGCCGACCTGCGTCGGGACCGGGGCCTGCCCGGCCTGTCGCTGGCCTGGGGCGCCTGGGACACCGGGATGACGGGCGACCTGACCGACGCCGAGCGCGAACGCATGGTCCGCGGCGGGATGCCGCCGCTCGGGCGTGAGCAGGGCGCGGAGCTGTTCGACCGCGCCGTGGCGTCGACCGAGTCGGCGCTCGTGCCGGTGCTCGTCGACCTGCCGGTGCTGCGCACCCGTGGCGAGCTGCCCTGGCTGCTGCGGCCGATCGGCCGTCCGGGACGGCGCAGCGCCGCCGCCGGAGCCGACCGGGCCGCGGCCGGCGACCTGCGCCTGAAGCTCGCCGGGATGCGGGAGAACGAGCAGGACCGGACGCTGCTGACGCTCGTGCGGGCCCAGGTCTCGGCCGTGCTCGGCCACCCGGCCGACCGGATCGACGGCGGCCTCGAGTTCCGCGAACTCGGCTTCGACTCGCTGACCGCCGTCGAGTTCCGCAACCGCCTGGCCGCGGCCACCGGCCTGACGCTGTCCGCGACGCTCGTCTTCGACTACCCGACCCCGGCCGGGCTCGCCCGGCACCTGCGGACCGAACTCGCGCCCGCTCCTGCCGCGGCGACGTCGCTGCCGGCGGAGCTCGACCGGCTCGACGAGCTGATGGAGGCCAGCTCGGCCGACGACGTCGCCCAGGCGGAGGTCGCGGCCCGGCTGCGCCGGATCCTGGCGAAGATCGGCGGCGCGGCCGCGCCCGAAGACGTCACCGACCGGATCGACGCGGCCAGCACCGACGAGGTGTTCGCCTTCATCGACAACGAACTGGGCCGGCTCGGTGACGCACCCGGGTCCCCCTTCGACCAGGAAGGCTGAGGCCGCCATGACCGAGGACAAGAAGCTCGTCGAATACCTCAAGTGGGTCACCGCCGACCTCGCCAAGACGCGCAAGCGGGTCGAGGAGCTCGAGTCGGCGGAGCAGGAACCGGTCGCGATCGTGTCGATGGCGTGCCGCTACCCGGGCGGCGTGCGGTCGCCGGAAGACCTGTGGGACCTCGTCCTCGACGGCGGGGACGGCATCGCCGGGTTCCCGGAGGACCGCGGCTGGGACCTTGACAGCCTGTTCGGCTCCGAGCGTGGCCGCTCGTACGTCCGCGAAGGCGGTTTCGTCGACGGCGCCGGGAAGTTCGACCCCGGCCTGTTCGGCATCTCGCCGCGTGAGGCCCTGGCGATGGACCCGCAGCAACGCCTCCTGCTGGAGACGTCGTGGGAGGCCATCGAACGCGCGGGCGTCGACCCGCTTTCGTTGCGCGGCAGCAAAACCGGCGTGTTCGCCGGGGTGATGTACCACGACTACGGCCAGGGCGCGCAGTTCCCCGAAGAGGCCCTCGGCTTCCTCGGCGTCGGCACGGCGGGCAGCGTGATGTCCGGCCGCGTCTCCTACGCGCTGGGCCTCGAAGGTCCGGCCGTCACGATCGACACGGCGTGCTCGTCTTCGCTGGTCGCGATGCACTGGGCCGCGCAGGCGCTGCGCGCGGGCGACTGCGATCTCGCGCTGGCCGGTGGTGTCACGATCATGGCGACGCCGGGCTCGTTCGTCGACTTCTCCGCTCAGGGTGGCCTCGCGCGCGACGGCCGCTGCAAGTCCTACGCGGACGCCGCGGACGGCGTCGGCTGGTCCGAAGGTGTCGGCCTGGTCATGTTGGAGCGCCTGACGGACGCGCGTCGCAACGGCCACGAAGTCCTGGCCGTGCTCCGCGGCTCCGCGGTCAACCAGGACGGCGCGTCCAACGGCATCACCGCCCCCAACGGCCCGTCGCAGCAGCGTGTCATCCGGCAAGCGCTGACCGGCGCCGGGCTCGGACTGTCCGATGTGGACGTCGTCGAAGGCCACGGCACCGGGACGCCGCTGGGTGACCCGATCGAGGCGCAAGCCCTGCTGGCCACCTACGGCCGCGGCCGCGAGACGCCGCTGCTGCTGGGTTCGGTGAAGTCGAACATCGGCCACACCCAGGCGGCCGCCGGGGTCGCGGGCGTGATCAAGATGGTGCAGGCGCTGCGCCACGGCGTGGTGCCGAAGTCGGTCAACCTGGACGGCCCGTCGTCCCAGGTGGACTGGACCGCGGGCGCCGTCGAGGTCGTCACCGAGAACACCGCCTGGCCTGAGGTGGACCGCGCGCGCCGCGCCGCCGTCTCGTCGTTCGGCATCAGCGGCACCAACGCCCACGTCATCCTCGAACAGGCCGCCCCGGCTGAAGCGACCGCCGGGGAAACCGCGCCTGCCGGCGTCCGCCCGTTCGTCCTGGCCGGCCGCACCGAAGCCGCGTTGAAAGCCCAGGCCGCCCGACTGCTCGTCCACCTCGGCGACGGCGCCCTCGACGCGCCCGACCTCGCGTGGTCGCTGGCCGCGTCCCGCGCCGCGCTCGACCACCGCGCGGTGATCGTCGCCGACGACCCCCGCGTGGGCCTCGCGGCACTCGCCTCCGGCACCCCGGACCCAGCGGTGACCACCGGCGCCGCCGACGTCGACGGCCAGATCGTCTTCGTCTTTCCCGGCCAGGGCGCGCAGTGGGCCGGCATGGGCGCGCGGCTCCTGGCCGAGTCGCCGGTGTTCGCGGCCCGGATCGCCGAGTGCGACGCAGCCTTGTCCGCCCACGTCGACTGGTCGCTGACCGCCGTCCTGCGCGGTGCCGCCGACGCGCCCAAGCTGGACCGGGTCGACGTCATCCAGCCCGCGTCGTTCGCCGTGATGGTCGGCTTGGCCGCGCTGTGGCAGTCCGCCGGGATCCGGCCGGACGCCGTCGTCGGTCACTCCCAGGGCGAGATCGCGGCCGCGTGCGTGTCCGGCGCGCTGAGCCTGGCCGACGCCGCCCGCGTCGTCGCGTTGCGCAGCCAGGCCATCGCGCGTCGGCTGGCCGGTGCCGGGTGCATGATCTCGGTGGCGCTGCCGGTCGCCGACGTCGAAACGCGGCTCGAGGCCTATGCGGACAAGCTGTCGGTCGCCGTGGTCAACAGCCCGGCGTCCGTCGTCGTCGCCGGGGACCCGGAGGCGGGGGAGCAGCTCATCGCCGAGCTGACCGCGGCCGAGATCCGCGTCCGCCGCGTCGACGTCGACTACGCGTCGCACTCCGCGCACGTCGAGCTGATCGAGCAGGAGCTGCACACCGCGCTGGCCGGGCTCGCGCCGCGCCAGTCGGACATCCCGTTCTTCTCCACGGTCGACGGCGACTGGCTCGACACGACCAAGATGGACGCCGCCTACTGGTACCGGAACCTGCGTCAGCGCGTCCGCTTCGAAGACGCCGTCCGCGAGCTGCTTTCGTTGCATTACCAGGTGTTCTTCGAGATCAGCTCGCATCCGGTGCTGGCCGTCGCGATCCAGGACACCGCCGAGTCCGCCGACGCCCGCGCGGTCGTCACCGGCACCCTGCGCCGTGACAACGGCGGCCTCGACCGGTTCCTGACCTCGGTCGCCGAGGCGCACGTCCGCGGCGTCAGCCCGGACTGGAAGACGCTGCTGGCCACCGGCGCGCGGATCGTCCCGCTGCCCACCTACGCCTTCCAGCACGAGTACTACTGGCCCGAGCCGGCCTCGGCCGACGCCGTCGCGGACCCGGCGGAGGCCGAGTTCTGGACCGCCGTCGACGACGCCGACTTCGCCGCGCTCAGCACCACCCTCGACGTCGAAGAGGACGCGCTCACCCGCGTGCTGCCCGCGCTCTCGTCGTGGCGCCGCCGCCGTGGCGAACAGTCCGCTGTGGACGCTTGGCGCTACCGCATCACCTGGAAGCCGCTGTCGGTCGAGACGTCCGCGCCGGGCCGGTGGCTCGCGCTCGTCCCCGCCGACCTGCCCGCCGACATCGCGGAAGCCCTCGACACACTGAACGCGGTCCAGGTCCGCGTCGAGACCGACGCCGTCGACGTCTTGCGCGAAGCGTTGCCGGG
Organism: Amycolatopsis sp. NBC_00355; assembly: GCF_036104975.1. GTDB lineage: Bacteria > Actinomycetota > Actinomycetes > Mycobacteriales > Pseudonocardiaceae > Amycolatopsis. Next base: position 1,214,136 of record NZ_CP107982.1, read on the forward strand.
TCAGGACTACACCGGCGTCCTCTCGCTGCTCGACCTCGACGGGACGTCCTTCGCCACCACGGCCGCGCTCACCGAGGCGCTGGCCGAAGCCGAGGCCGTGGTGCCGCTGTGGTGCGTCACCCGCGGCGCGGTGTCGGTCGGCCGGTCCGAGCCGGTGCACGACCCCGCCCGCGCCGCGCTCTGGGGCGCCGGGCGGGTGCTGGCCCTGGAGTTCCCGCGCGCCTGGGGCGGCCTGATCGACCTGCCCGAGATGCTTGACGCCCGGGCCACGGCCCGGTTCGCCGCCGCCGTCGGCGGGCCCGAAGACCAGGTCGCCGTGCGCGCCTCCGGCCTGTTCGGCCGCCGGCTGGTCCGCTCCGCGGCCGGGGGAGCGGCCGAGCCGTGGCGCCCGCACGGCACCGTCCTGGTCACCGGCGGCCACGAAGGGTTCGGCAAGCACGTCACCCGCTGGCTCACCGACGCCCACGTCCTGCACGCGGGCCCGGACGACCTCGCCGACCGCGACGCGCTGACCGCCCTGCTCGCCACCGTGCCCGAGGATCGGCCCCTGACCGCCGTGCTGCACACCGCCGGGATGGCGGAAGCCGGTGCCTACGACTCCGCCGTCCTCCTCGACGACGTGCTGCACGACCACGACCTCGAAGCGTTCGTGCTGTTCTCGTCGGTGTCCGCGATCTGGGGCGCCGAAGGCCAGCGCGACCGCGCCGCCGTCGACACCGGCCTGGACGCCCTGGCCCGCCACCGCCGCGACCGCGGCCTGGCCGCGACGTCGATCGCCTGGAGCGCGTGGGCCGGCACCGGCGTCGCCGCCGATGAAGAGACCGCCGAGTTCCTGCGAGCCCGCGGCCTGCCTCCCCTCGACCCGGACCAGGCGCTGCTCGCGCTGGGCCAGGCCGTCGCCCACGACGACACCGCCGTCGTGCTCGCCGACGTCCGGTGGGACCGGTTCGTCCCGGCCCTGACCTCCCGCCGCGCGGGCACGCTGCTCGACGAACTGCCCGAGGTACGTGAACTGGCGGAAGGGCCGTCCGCCGACGCCGTCTCGACCGCGTCGGCGCTGCTGGACCGGCTGCGTGGGCTGTCCGAGCGTGAACGCGAAGACGCGCTGCTCGACCTCGTCCGCGACCAGGTCGCGGGCCTGCTCGGCTACGCGGGCGGCGCCGCCATCGAGGCCCGCCGCCCGTTCCGCGACCTCGGCTTCGACTCGCTCACCTCGGTGGAGCTGCGGAACCGGATCAACGCCGCGACCGGCCTCACGCTGCCCTCCACGCTCGTGTTCGACCACCCGCGCCCGGACGCCGTCGCGCGCCTGCTGGCGACCGAACTGCTCGGAGGCGGCGACCTCACGGCCGCCCCGGCGGCGTCGGGGATCGTCGACGGCGACCCGATCGTCATCGTCGGCATGAGCTGCCGCTACCCGGGTGGCGTCCGCTCGCCCGAGGACCTGTGGCGCCTCGTCGCCGACGGCACCGACGCGATCACCGAGTTCCCCGTCGACCGCGGCTGGGACCTGCTCGGCCTCAGCGGCGGCATGTCCTACGTCCAGGAAGGCGGGTTCGTCGACGGCGTCGCCGACTTCGACGCCGGCTTCTTCGGCATCTCACCCCGCGAAGCGCTCGCCATGGACCCGCAGCAGCGCCAGCTCCTCGAAGCGGCCTGGGAGCTGTTCGAACGCGCCGGAATCGGCTCGGACAGCCTGCGCGGCAGCGACACCGGCGTCTACGTCGGCGGCTCCGGCAACGGCTACTCGCCGCCACCGGAACTCGCCGGGCACCTGCTCACCGGCGCCGCCACTAGCGTCCTGTCCGGCCGGATCTCCTACCTCTTCGGCCTGGAAGGGCCGTCGGTCACCGTCGACACCGCGTGCTCGTCTTCGCTGGTCGCGCTGCACATGGCCGCGCGCGCCCTGGCGTCCGGGGAGTGCTCGCTGGCCGTCGCCGGCGGCGTCACCGTCATGGCGACGCCCAGCGCGTTCGTCGAGTTCAGCTACCAGGGCGGCCTCGCGGCCGACGGCCGTTGCCGGTCGTTCGACGAGGCCGCGGGCGGCACCGGCTGGTCCGAAGGCACCGGCCTGCTCCTGCTGGAACGCCTGTCCGACGCCGTCCGCAACGGCCACACCCCGCTCGCCGTCGTGCGCGGGACCGCGGTCAACTCCGACGGCGCGTCCAACGGCCTCACCGCCCCCAACGGGCCGTCGCAGCAGCGCGTCATCCGCCAGGCCCTGGCCAACGCGGGCCTGACCAGCACCGAGGTCGACGCCGTCGAAGCGCACGGCACCGGCACGCAGCTGGGCGACCCGATCGAGGCCCAGGCCCTGATCGCCGCCTACGGCACCGGCCGCGAACGGCCGCTGCTGCTCGGCTCGATCAAGTCCAACATCGGCCACTCGCAGTCCGCCGCCGGCGTCGCCGGGGTGATCAAGATGGTCGAGGCCATCCGCCACGGCGTGCTGCCGAAGACCCTGCACCTCGACGCGCCGACGTCCAAAGTGGACTGGCAGCCCGACGCCGTCACCCTGCTTTCCGACCAGCAGGACTGGCCCGAGACCGGGCGGCCGCGCCGCGCCGGTGTGTCGTCGTTCGGCGTCAGCGGCACCAACGCGCACGTGATCCTGGAACAAGCCACGGTCCTGGAATCGACGCCTGCTTCGGTCGTCGGTCCCGTGCCCGTGGTGGTCTCGGCTCGCACGCCCGAGCGGCTCGCGGCGCAGGCCGAGCGTCTCGCCTCGTACGTCACCGAGCACCCGGACGTCGCCGTCGCCGACCTGGCCGCCGCGCTGGCAAGCCGCGCGCAGTTCGACCACCGCGCCGGTCTCGTCGCGGGCGACCGGGACGAACTCCTCGACGGCCTCACCGTGCTGGCGCGCGGAACCCGGGCGCCCACCGCGGCCGGCCCGGCCGGCGGGAAGCTCGCGATCCTGTTCGCCGGACAGGGCAGCCAGCGCCCGGGCATGGGCCGCGACCTCGCCGCCGCGTACCCGGTGTTCGCCGACGCGCTCGACGCCGTGCTCGCCCACCTCGACGTCGAACTCGACCGCCCGCTGCGCGAGGTGATGCAGACCGATCTGCTCAACGAGACCGGGTACGCGCAGCCGGCCATCTTCGCCTTCGAAGTCGCGCTCTACCGGCTCCTCGAGTCGTGGGGTGTGCAGGCGGACTTCGTGACTGGACACTCGATCGGCGAGATCGCGGCCGCGCACGTCACCGGCGTGCTGAGCCTGGCCGACGCGTGCCGGATGGTCGCCGCGCGTGGTCGCCTCATGCAGGCCCTGCCGCCCGGCGGCGCGATGCTGTCGCTCGTGGCGACCGAGGACGAGGTCCGGCCGCTGCTCACCGACGACGTCGCGATCGCCGCTCTCAACGGCCCGCGTTCCGTTGTCGTCTCCGGCACCGAAGAAGCCGTGCTCGCGCTGGGTGCGCACTTCGCGAAGACGCGGCGGCTGTCGGTCTCGCACGCCTTCCACTCGCCGCTGATCGAGCCCGCCCTGGACGAGTTCGGCAAGGTCGTGGCGGAGCTGGAATTCGCGGCGCCGTCGATCCCGGTCGTCTCGGGCGTCACCGGCGTCCTCGCGACCGAGCTGGACTCGCCGGAGTACTGGGTGCGCCAGGCGCGTGAGGCCGTGCGGTTCGCGGACGCCGTCACCACGCTCGCCGAGGCGGGGGCGACGACGTTCCTCGACGTCGGCCCGGACGGCGTCGCCGCCGCGATGGCGGCCGACAGCCTGGCCGAGGACACGGGGGAGGTCGTCGCGGCCGTTCGCGCCGACGGCGACGAGTGCCGCGCGCTGACCGCCGCGCTGACCCGCCTGCACGCCCGGAACGTGCCCCTGGACTGGGCCGCGTTCTTCGGCGGCGGCGTCCCGGTCGACCTGCCCACCTACCCCTTCGCGGCCGACCGGTACTGGCCCGAGGGGTTCCACGGCGCGGGCGGCGACCTGCGCCTGTCTGGTCTGCATTCCGCCGAGCACCCTCTGCTCGGCGCCGGGGTCGCGCTGCCGGAGTCCGGCGGGTTCCTGTTCACCGGCGCGCTGTCGCCGCAGGTGCAGCCGTGGCTCGCCGACCACACGGTCGAGGGGACGATCGTGTTCCCGGAGGCGGGGTTCGTCGAACTCGCCGTGCGGGCGGGTGACGAGGTCGGCTGCGACGTCGTCGACGAGCTGACCATCGGGACGCCGTTGACCCTCCCGCCGGTCGGCGGGGTGCACGCCCAGGTCGTCGTCGGGGCCGCTGGTCCTGCCGGTGACCGGGAGCTGACCATCTGGACCCGGCCCGAGGGGGTCGGTGAGGCGTCGTGGACGCGGACAGCGTCCGGCCGGCTCTCGATGGGCGCCGGTGAACCCGCGGTCGATCCGACGTGGCCGCCGGACGCGACCGAGGTCGATCTCGGGGACTTCTACGACGGGCTTGCCGAGCGCGGGCACGTCGTCGGCGCCGCGTTCCGCGGTCTGCGGACGGCGTGGCTGGGCGCGGACGAGGTGTTCGCCGAGATCGCGCTGCCCGCCGAGCGGCAGGACGACGCCGCGAAGTTCGGGCTGCACCCGGCGTTGCTCGACGCGGCGCTGCAGGCCGTGTCGCTGCTGGATTCGACTTCCCGCGCGGCGACCGGCTGGACGCGGTTCGCGCTGCACGCCACCGGCGCGGCGGCCGCTCGCGTCCACGTCCGGCGCACGGCCGAAGACACGATCACGCTCGACCTCACCGATGCCGCCGGCGCGCTGGTCGCCTCGGCGGAGACGGTGGTGCTCGGCGAAGCCGCTGTCGCGCCGCGGGAGTCGGGCTCCGACTCGCTGTTCCACCTGGAGTGGACGCCGCTGCCCGAAACGCCGTCGCCTCGGGCGGCCCGCTGGCTCGTGCTCGGCGACGCCGCGGGTTTCCCGGACGCCGAAACGCACGCCGACCTGCCCGGTCTGGTGGCCGCGGCGAGCGACGACGCGGTGCTCGTCATCCCGGTCGCGACCGAGGGCGACGACCTGGCCGCCGTCACGCACCGGGCGACCGCGACCGTCTTAGACCAGTTGCAGCTCCTGCTGGCTGCCGACGGCCTTGACGGCGTCCCGGCGGTGTTCGTCACCCGCGGCGGCGGCCCGGTCGCTGCCGCGGTACACGGGCTGGTCCGGGCCGCGCAGTCGGAGAACCCGGGCCGGTTCCTGCTGGCCGACCTCGGGACTTCCGACGCGGACCTGCTGCCGGTGATCGTGGCGTCGGGGGAGACCCAGATCTCGGTCCGCGACGGCGTCCCGCACCGGGCTCGCCTGGTGCGAGCGCCTGCCGCGGCGGCTGCGGACTTCGACCTCGGTGACGGGACGGTGCTCGTCACCGGCGGCACCGGGGGACTGGGCCGCCTGCTGGCCCGGCACCTCGTCACCACCCACGGCGTCCGGCACCTGCTGCTCGCCAGCCGTCGCGGACTCGGCTCCGCCGGAGCTGCGGAACTGGTGGCGGAGCTGAAGGAACTCGGCGCCGACGTCCGGGTCGCCGCGTGCGACACGTCGGACCGCGAGGACGTCGTGGACCTGCTCGCGTCGGCGCCCGTCGACCGCCCGCTGACGGCGGTCGTGCACACGGCCGGCGTCCTCGACGACGGCGTCGTCGGCTCGCTGACCCCGGCGCGGCTGAAGAAGGTGTTGCGCCCCAAGGTCGACGGCGCCTGGCACCTGCACGACCTGACCCGCGATCTCGACCTCTCGGCGTTCGTCCTGTACTCGTCGGCGAGCGGCCTGCTCGGCGGCGTCGGCCAGGGCAACTACGCCGCGGCCAACTCGTTCCTCGACGCACTGGCCGAACAGCGGCGCGACGAGGGTCGGCCGGCGCTGTCGCTGGCGTGGGGGCCGTGGGCCCAGGCGGACGGCATGGCGGGCACGCTCGCCGACGTCGACGCGCAGCGGCTGGAGAAGTCCGGGATGCGGCGCCTGCGTCCGGAGGAGGGCTTGGCCCTGTTCGACGCGGCGGTTCGCTCCGGCGCGGCCACGATCGTCCCGGTGGCCCTGGACCTCGCGATCCTGCGCGGCCACGTCGTCCCGCCGGTGCTGCACGGCCTGGTCCCGAAGGTCCGCCGCACGGCCAAGATCAGCGAAGAGGGCCTGCGGTCGTTCGTGCCGCAGCTGGGCGACCTCGAGCCCGCGGCGCAGCAGAAGGAGCTGCTGGGGCTGGTCCGCGAACTGGCGGCCAGCGTGCTGGGCCACAACACCCCGCAGGCGATCGACCCGGACGTCGGCTTCACCGAGATCGGCTTCGACTCCCTGACGGTGGTGGAGCTGCGCAACCGCCTCAGCTACGCGACGGGCCTGACCCTCCCGGCGACGGTCCTGTTCGACCACCCCAACCCCCGCGACCTGAGCGAGCACCTGCGCGACCTCCTGAGCCCGGAGGCGACCGACACCGCGGAGCGCGTCCTGGCCGAACTGACCCGCTTCGAGCACCTGACGGAAACCCCGGACCTCCCACCGGCCGCGGTGAGCACCCTGACCACCCGCCTCCGCGCGCTGCTGGACCGCCTGGACGCCGGCGGCGACGAGTTCCTCGACTCCCTGGACTCGGCCAGCGACGGCGAACTGTTCCGCCTGATCGACTCCGAACTCTCCTAACCCCACAACGAAACGGGGCCGCCGGCTAACGCCGACGGCCCCGTTCCATTGTGCCGACTGTCCAGGTACGCGAGCCGACCGTCCCGGTACGCGAGCCGACCCTCTGGGTACGCGAGCCGACTGTCTGGGTACGCGAGCCTGCCGGTACCGGAACGGCCGACACGGTGCGGGCAGCAGAAAACCGGGCCGGGGAACGTGTCCCCGGCCCGGCTGTGAAGCGAAACTCAGGCGGTCTCGGTCTGGAAGGTGCGGGTGTTCCAGCGCAGGGCCAACGCCGCCAGCGCGATGATGACCACCGCGCCCATCAACGTCGGGACCAGCGGGAGCGTCTCGCGGAAGCTGGCCCGGCTGATGTCCACGATGTACGCCAGGGGGTTGAGACGCGAGAGGACGTAGAGCCACGTCGGCGCGCGGTCGGGGGTGATCGGGAGCAGGATGCCCGACAGCAGCGTCAGCGGCAGGATCGCGATGTTCACCAGCGACGAGAACGCGTCCTCGTTCTTCAGCTTCAGCACGATCGCGTGCGAGCAGCAGGCGATCGTCATCGACGTCAGCGCCGCGATCGCCAGCACCAGCAGCACACCCACGATACTCAGCGAGACGCCGAAGACGCCGCCCGCCAGGACCAGGATGATCACGCTCTGGATCAGCGACAGCGTCACCGACGGCAGCGCCTTGCCCAGGCTCAGCGACGTCCGGCTGACCGGGGTGACGCGCAGCCGGTCCAGGGTGCCGTTGCGGAGGTTGCTCAGCAGGATGTAGCCGCCGTAGATGCCGTTGGTCGCGGCGATCTGGACGATCAGCGCCGGCGTCAGGTCCACCCACGACGTGCCCGCCGGGGTGCCCGGCGCGCGCGTCACCAGCACCGCCAGCAGCGGCCCGCACAGCACCAGGTACAGCACCGGCTGGATCATGCCCATCATCAGGTACGGCTTGTTCCGCAGCGTGACCGCGAGTTCGCTGCGGTAGATCAGGATCGCTTCACGCAGCATCGGTCACTCCGTCGGGTTCGAGTCCGGCGGCGGCCGGCTCGCGCAGGCTCCGGCCGGTCAGGGTGAAGAAGACGTCGTCGAGCGTCGGACGCTGGACGCGCAGGGCGACCAGCGGGATGTCCGCCTGGTCCAGCGCCCGGACCAGCGGCGACAGGACCTCCTCGCTGTGCGCGACCTGGAAGTGCAGGGTCGCGCCGTCGCGCCGCAGGCGCTCCGCCGAACCCAGCCCGGCGACGACCAGCTCGGCGTGGTCCGCGAGCTCCTCGGGCACCGTGACCTCGACGCCGTCGCCGAGCAGCCGCGACTTCAGCGCGTCCGGGGTGTCCTCGGCGACGATCACGCCGTTGTCGATGATCTGGATCCGGTCGGCCAGCGCGTCGGCCTCGTCGAGGTAGTGCGTCGAGAGGAACACGGTGACGCCCTGCTCGTCGCGCAGCCGCCGGATGTGGCTCCACAGGTGGGCGCGGCTCTGCGGGTCGAGGCCGGTGGTCGGCTCGTCGAGGAACAGCAGCGTCGGGCTGTGGACCATGCCGAGCGCCAGGTCGAGCCGCCGCCGCTGGCCGCCCGAGAGCGTCACCGTGAGGCGCTCCTGCAGGCCGTCGAGGTCGAGCTGGTGCGAGATCTCCCGCGCCCGCTCGGTCGCGTCGGTCTTGTTCAGGCCGTACAACCGGCCCTGCAGCACCAGCTCCTCGCTGACCTTGCGCTCCTCGACCGTGCCGCCGCCCTGGGCGACGTAGCCGATGTGCCGGCGCACGCTCGTCGGTTCGGTGAGCAGGTCGGCGCCGGCGATGGTGGCCGTGCCGGCCGTCGGCTTGATCAACGTCGTCAGCATCCGCATGGTCGTGGTCTTCCCGGCGCCGTTCGGGCCGAGGAACGCCACGATCTCGCCGGCGCCGACGTCCAGGTCGACCCCGCGCACCGCCTCGACCGTGCGGCCCTGCGCGGTGAAGGTCCGGGCCAGCCCCTGGGCCTTGATCATCGATACCTCCGGGTGCGCCGGCCGGTCACCGGGCGAGCCGGGCCGACGGGGTGGGTGAGGGTGCGGTGTGCTCGTCCGCGACGAGGGACAGCAGCAGGTCGGCGGCGGCTTCCCGGCCGCGGCCGGGCTCGTGCTGCAGCCGGGCGATCTCCCGGGCCCGGGTGGTGAACTCCGGGTTCCGCAGCACCTCGGCCAGCTTCGCGACGGTGTCGTCGACGTCGACGATCTCGGGCCGGTCGACCACCAGGCCGACGCCGAGGTCCCGGCCGCGCACGGCCTGGTCGTAGCAGTCGACGAACAGCGGGCGGGTCAGCAGCGGCTTGCCGAAGTAGAGGCTTTCGACGAACCCGTTGCCGCCACCGTGGGTGAAGTGGGCGCGCACGTGCGGGTGGGCGAGGACGTCCAGCTGCGACGGCAGCCACTTCTCGATCCGCAGGTTCGACGGCAGGTCGTCCGGCAGGAGCTTGTGGGCCGCGGCCGGCAGCCGCCAGAGCACGGAGTGGTCGCCGTAGAGCCGCCGCACGACCTCGACGAGGTTCGCGACCTCGGTCGCGCCCAGCCGGGCGACCGTGCCGAACCCCATGTACACCACGGATTCGTGCCGGTCGAGCCAGCCCTTGACGTCCTGCTCGTCCGGCAGCTCCGGGATCGGCGGCAGGATCGCGCCGAGCATCCGGAAGTGCTCCGGGACCTCGAGCGGGTAGTCGAGCTCGGCCAGCGTGTAGCTGAACACCAGCCGGGCCTGGTCGATGCGCGAGGTGTACTTCGCGGCCAGGCGGGACACGCCCAGCTCCTTGTTGGACTTGACGTACTCGACGACCCGCTTGCGCAGCAGCGAATCCGCGATGAAGAGACGGCCTCGGCGGCGGCGGAAGGCGTTGTTCTCCCGGCGCTGCTGGGGCGTCATGTCCAGCGGCAGCCCGGAGTGCGGGGCCGGGAAGGTCTTCGGGAGCTTGTTGACGAGGTTGCTCGGCGAGAACGGCGCGCTGACGACGTACGGGATCCCGTAGGTGACGGCCAGCTCGAAACCCGCGTGCAGCAGGGAGTCGATCACCATTAGCGCCGGCTCGACCTCGCGGACGATCTCCTCGAGCGCGCGGTAGGTCGCGTTGCGGAAGCGGGTGTCGAAGGTCTGGCGCATCAGCGCCTTGTGCGCCTTCCAGCGGGACTGCTGGGTGACGGCCGCGTAGGTCTCGTCGTCCCAGGCGCCCGAGGACAGCTCGGGGATCGGCGCGCCGAGCGAGCGGAACGCGACCGTGCTGCCGGTCCCGTCGGCGCCGATCGCTTCGACCTCCTCACGGCGGTTGTCGCTCGTGGCGAAGTACAGGCCGGGAACGTCCCGCCGGGACAGCTCGGCCGCCAGCACCAGCTGGGGGTTGATCAGTCCGCTGTCCGGCGAGCTGACGAAGAGGATCGGGCGCCGATCTCGGCTCATGGTCGAGCACCTTTCACGGACGGGGGGCGCGCGGACCGGGCGACCGTAACAGCGGGGTTTCCGTGATTTACCTACTGTTGCGCGCGGTCCGCGGCGCTGGGGGAGCGGCCGACTCGCGGACCGAATCGACCACTCCCGCGCGCGTGTTGGCCGGTGTGGCCGCCGGGTGCGGCCGGAAAGACTAAGGGTTTGCGGGCGCGGGGTGGGTTTGAATCACGCGATGCGGAATCCGGACCCGGCCCCGGGATCCGGCGCCGCCGGACCCGTCCGGACGACACCGAGAGGCCAGGATGGCTAGCGAGAGCCAGCTTCGTGACTACCTCAAGCGCGTCACCGCCGACCTGCACCGGTCCCGGCAGCGCGTGCGCGAGTTCGAGACGGCCGCGACCGAGCCGATCGCCGTGATCGGGATCGGCTGCCGGTTCCCCGGCGGCGTCTGTTCGCCGGAGCAGCTGTGGGACCTCGTCGCGGCCGGCACCGACGCGATCGGGCCGCTGCCCGCGGGCCGCGGCTGGGACGCGCTGCTCGCCGGCGTCGACCGCAGCACCGTCAGCCTCGGTGACGTCGACGCCTGGCGCGGCGGCTTCGTCGACGAGCCCGACCGCTTCGACGCCGGGTTCTTCCGCATCTCCCCGCGCGAGGCCCTCGCCATGGACCCGCAGCAGCGGGTGCTGCTGGAGGTCACCTGGGAGGCCCTCGAACGCGCCCGGATCGTCCCCGCGAGCCTGCGCGGCAGCCGCACCGGCGTCTTCGTCGGCACCAACGGCCAGAGCTACGGCAAGCTCCTCGCCGCGTCCGGCGAGACCGTCGAAGGGCACACCGGCACCGGCAACACCGCCGCCGTGCTGTCCGGCCGGATCGCCTACGCCTTCGGGTTCGAAGGCGCCTCGGTCACCGTCGACACGGCCTGTTCGTCCTCACTGGTCGCCGCGCACTGGGCGACGCAGTCCCTGCGCTCCGGCGAATGCTCCCTGGCTCTCGCGGGCGGCGTTACGGTGATGGCGACGCCCGAGGCGTTCGCGGAGTTCAGCAAGCAGGGCGGCCTCGCGCCGGACGGCCGCTGCAAGGCGTTCGCCGACGGCGCCGACGGCGTCGGCTGGTCCGAAGGCGCCGGGATCCTCGTCCTGGAACGGCTTTCCGACGCCCAGCGCCACGGCCACCCGGTGCTCGCCGTGCTGCGCGGCACCGCCGTGAACTCCGACGGCGCCAGCAGCGGCCTGACCGTCCCCAATGGACCGTCGCAGCAACGCGTGATCCGCTCCGCGCTCGCCGCGTCCGGCCTGACGACGAACGACGTCGACGTCGTGGAAGCCCACGGCACCGGCACGAAGCTCGGCGACCCGATCGAGGCGCAGGCGCTGCTGGCGACCTACGGCAAGGACCGCGAGACGCCGCTGCTGCTCGGGTCGGTCAAGTCGAACTTCGGCCACACCCAGGCGGCCGCGGGTGTCGCCGGGATCATCAAGATGGTCATGGCGATCCGCCACGGCGAAGTGCCGCGCACGCTGCACGCCGAGACGCCGTCGTCCGAGGTGGACTGGTCCGCCGGCGCCGTCACCCCGGTCACCGAGCAGGTGTCCTGGCCGGAGACCGACCGGCCGCGCCGCGCGGCGGTGTCGTCGTTCGGGGTCAGCGGCACCAACGCCCACACGATCGTCGAGCAGGCCCCCGAACCCGAACCCGTGGAGCCCGCGACCACCGCCGGTCCCGTGGCGTGGTTCGCTTCGGCCCGTTCCGAGACGGCGTTGCGGGCCCAGGTCGAGCGCCTTCTCGCCGCGACGGCCGACAGCGCAACCGCCGCCGACGTCGCTCTGTCCACGGCCGTGACGCGCGCCGGGTTCGAACACGGCCTGGCCGCCGTCGGCCCGGACTCCGCGACCCTGCGCGAAGCGTTGCGTGGCTGGCTCGGCAGGGGCGCAGCTCCCGGCGTCACCACGGCGTCCGCGATCCGCGGCGAGACGGCGTTCCTGTTCTCCGGCCAAGGCGCCCAGCACCGGGACATGGGCCGCCGCCTGTCCGAGGTCTACCCGGCCTTCGCGGCCGCTTTCAACGAGATCGTCGAGAAGTTCCCGAACCTGCGTGACGCCCTCGGCGACGACCGGATCGACCGGACCGAGTTCGCGCAGCCCGCGCTGTTCGCCTTCGAGGTCGCGCTGGCCCGCCTGCTGCAGTCGTGGGGCGTCCGCCCGGACCACGTCACCGGGCACTCGGTCGGCGAGATCGCCGCCGCGCACGTCGCCGGGGTCCTGACCCTGGACGACGCCTGCACGCTGGTCGCCGCGCGCGCCCGGCTGATGGGCGCCCTGCCCGAAGGCGGCGTCATGGTCGCCGTGCGTGCGTCCGAAGTGGACGTTCAGCTGGTGCTGGAGGACGGCGTCGACATCGCCGCCGTCAACGGCCCGGAGTCGGTTGTGCTCTCCGGTGTCGAGGACGCGGTCGTCGCGGTCGCCGCGAAGTTCGCCAAGCACCGCCGCCTGCGCGTCTCGCACGCCTTCCACTCGGTCCTGATGGAGCCGATGCTGGACGAGTTCCGCCAGGTCGTCGCCCAACTCGCCTTCGCCGCCCCGCGCGTCCCGGTCGTCTCGGCCGGCGACGTCACCGACCCGGAGTACTGGGTCCGGCAGGTCCGCGACACCGTCCGCTTCGGCGACGCCCTGTCGCGGCTCACCGAAGCCGGCGTGACGCGGTTCGCCGAGATCGGCCCGGACGCCGTGCTGTCCGGCCTGGTCGACGCGGCCGTCGTCGTACCCCTGTCCCGCCGCGACCACGACGAGGACACCACGCTGGTCACCGGGCTCGCCGCACTGCACGTCGGCGGCGGCACCGTCGACTGGACGGCCGTGCTCCCCGGGGCCCGCCTGGTCGACCTGCCCACCTACCCGTTCCAACGCGAACGCTACTGGCCGACGCTCACCGTCCGCGCCGGCAACGCCGCCGGGCTCGGTCTCGCCGCCGTCCGCCACCCGCTGCTCGGCGCCGCCCTCGACGTCGCCGGGACGACCGAGTCCCTGCTCACCGGCACGCTCTCGCTGGCCACACAGCCGTGGCTGGCGGCGCACCTGGACGACGGCCGGATCACCTTCCCCGGCAACGGATTCCTCGAACTCGCCCTGCGTGCGGCCCGCAACCTCGGCTGCCCGGAGATCGCCGAGCTGACGCTCACCACGCCGCTGGTGCTCGGCCCGTCCGACGCCCTCGTGCTGCAGGTGCGGGTCGGCTCGCCCGAGGCCGACGGCAGCCGCCCGATCGACGTCCACAGCGCGCCCGCCGGCACCGACGTGCCGGACTGGACCCACCACGCCACCGGCACCCTCGCCGCCGGCCCCGGCCCGGAACCCGCGGTGCTGACCGAAGGCGCGTACCGCACGGACATCACCCTGCCGGACACCCTCGATGGCCACTTCGACCTCCATCCGCTGCTGCTCGGCGAAGCGCTGCGCGCCTGCGTCGCCGACGGTGAGCCCGCCCCGGAGCCCCGGGTCTGGCGCGGCGTTTCCCTGCACGCCCAGGGCGTGACCCGGCTGCGGCTGCGGGTGGCGCCGCTCGGCGACGCATCCGTGAGCCTGGCCCTGCTCGACTCGGCGGACCGGCCGGTGTTCGTGGCCGGTGAGGTCGAGTTCGCCGGCGGCACCGGCCTGGCGAATCTGTCCGGCCTGGCCGCCGGGCCCGTGCCGCGCGTCGCCGCCAGCCCGCTGGCCGGGAACTGGGCCGACCTCGGCGAGGCCGACCGCACCCGCGCGGCCGAAGACCTGGTCCGCACCACCGTCGCGGCCGTGCTCGGCCACGGCGACACCGGCGCCGTCGGCACCGGCCAGCCGTTCACCGACCTCGGCTTCGACTCGATGATGTCGGTCGAACTCCGCAACCGCCTGACCGCCGCGACGACCCTGGACCTGCCGGCCACGCTCGTGTTCGACCACCCCACCCCGGCCGACGTCGCGCAGCTGCTGCTCGCCGGCCTCTTCGGGGAAGCCGAGCGCAGCGGCCCGGTCCGCCGCACCCGGGCGCGCGGTGACGACCCGGTCGTCATCGTCGGCATGAGCTGCCGCTACCCCGGCGGCGTCCGGTCCCCGGCCGACCTCTGGACCATGGTCTCGAACGGCGACGACGCCGTCGGCCCGTTCCCCGCCGACCGCGGCTGGGACCTGGCCTCGCTCGCCGCGGGCGCGTCCGCCACGACCTACGGCGGGTTCCTCGACGAGATCGACCGCTTCGACGCGTCCTTCTTCGGCATCTCGCCCCGCGAGGCCCTCGCCATGGACCCGCAGCAGCGCCAGGTGCTCGAGACGTCGTGGGAAGCCCTGGAAGACGCCGGGATCGACCCGCTCGGCCTGCGCGCCAGCGCCACCGGCGTGTTCGTCGGCACCAACGGCCAGGACTACGCGAGTGTGCTCGCCGGCAGCGACGCCGACGTCGGCGCGCACGCGGGCCTCGGCAACGCGGCCAGCGCCGTCTCCGGCCGGGTGTCCTACGTGCTGGGCCTCGAAGGTCCGTCGATGACCGTCGACACGGCCTGTTCGTCGTCGCTGGTCGCACTGCACCTGGCGAGCCAGGCGCTGCGGGGCGGCGAGTGTTCGCTCGCCCTCGTCGGCGGCGTGCTGGTGATGTCCAGCGCCAACTACTTCCTCGGCACCAGCCAGCAGGGCGGCCTCGCCCCGGACGGGCGTTGCAAGGCGTTCGCCGACGCGGCCGACGGCACCGGCTGGGCCGAAGGCGTCGGCATGCTCGTCGTCGAACGCCTCTCCGACGCGCGTCGCAACGGCCACGAAGTCCTCGCCGTGGTGCGCGGCTCCGCGGTCAACTCCGACGGCGCGTCCAACGGCATCACCGCTCCCAACGGCCCGTCCCAGCGCCGGGTGATCCGCGCCGCGCTGGAAGACGCCGGACTGTCCACATCGGACGTCGACGTCGTCGAAGCACACGGCACCGGGACCACTCTCGGCGACCCGATCGAGGCGCAGGCGCTGCTGGCCACCTACGGTCAGGACCGCGAGAACCCGCTGCTGCTCGGCTCGTTCAAGTCCAACATCGGGCACACCCAGGCGGCCGCCGGGGTCGGCGGGATCATCAAGATGGTCCAGGCGATGCGGCACGGCGTCGTACCGCCGACCCTGCACGTCGACGCCCCGTCGTCCCATGTGGACTGGACGACCGGCGCCATCGAGCTGGTCACCGAGCCGACGCCGTGGCCCGCCGCCGAACGCCCGCGCCGCGCCGGCGTCTCCGCTTTCGGCGTCAGCGGTACGAACGCCCACGTCGTCCTGGAACAGGCCCCGGCCGCCCCGGCACGCAAGCCGGACCCGGAGCCCGCAGTCGTCCCGTGGGTGCTGTCCGCGGCGAGCCGTTCCGCGCTCGAGGCGCAGGCCGCCCGGCTGATCGAAACGGACAGCACGCCGCTCGCCGCCACTGGCCTCGCCCTCGCGACTCACCGTGCCGCGCTGCACCACCGCGCGGTCGTCGTCGGCGCGGACCCGGCCGCGCTGCGGTCCGGACTGACCGCGCTGGCCGCCGGTGACGAGGCCGGGAACGTCGTCGAGGGTACGGCCCGCGACGGCGGTCTCGCGCTGCTGTTCACCGGGCAGGGCTCGCAGCGGCTCGGCATGGGCCGCGACCTGCACGCCCGCTTCCCGGTCTTCCGCGACGCCTTCGACGAGGTCTGCGCACAGTTCGAGGGGCCACTGAGCGACGTCGTCTTCGGCGACGACGCCGAGCTGCTCGACACGACCGGCTGGGCGCAGCCCGCGATCTTCGCGCTGGAAGTCGCGCTGCTGCGGCTGATCGAATCCTGGGGCGTGCGGGCCGACCACTTCGCCGGCCACTCGATCGGCGAGATCGCCGCCGCGCACGGCGCCGGGGTGCTGTCCCTGGAAGACGCGTGTACGCTCGTCGCCGCCCGGGCCCGCCTGATGCAGGAGCTGCCCGAGGGCGGCGCGATGATCGCGCTGCGGGCGAGCGCCGACGAGGTGCGGCCGCTGCTCGGCCCGGACGTCTCGCTCGCCGCGATCAACGGGCCCGCGTCCGTCGTGATCGCCGGGACCGAAGCGGCCGCCGAAGCCGTCGCCGCGCACTTCGGGAAGGCCCGGCGGATCACCGTCAGCCACGCCTTCCACTCGCCGTTGATGGAACCGATGCTGGACGACTTCGCGAAGGTCGTCGCCGGGCTCGACCTGCGTGTGCCGCGCCGGGCGGTCGTGTCCGCCGTGACCGGGAGGCCCGAGCGGGAACTGCTGGCCACCGCGCAGTACTGGGTAGACCACGTCCGCCAGACCGTCCGGTTCGGTGACGTCGTCGCGGACCTCGCCGCCCGCGGGGTCACCCGGTTCGTCGAGGTCGGCCCGGACGGCGTGCTGTCCGGCATGGCCGCGGAGACCCTGGACGACGCCCTGCTCGTGCCGCTGCTGCGGGCGGGCCGCGACGAAGAGACGACCGTCGTCACCGCGCTGGCCCGCCTGCACGCCGACGGCGTCGACGTGGCCTGGGACGCGTTCTTCGCCGGGGCCGACGCGCGCGGCGTCAGCCTGCCGACCTACCCGTTCGCGGGGGAGCGGTTCTGGCCGCAGCCGGCGGCCGTCGCGACGCCGGTGGAGAGCGGTGGCGACGAAGAGTTCTGGGCCGCCCTCGACGGCGCCGACTTCACCGGACTGGCCGCGGAACTCGACGCCGACGCCGACGAACTCGCCCGCGTTCTGCCCGCGCTTTCCGCACGCCGCAAGGGACATGTGGACCGCACGGTCACCGACGGCTGGCGCTACCGCGTCGACTGGCAGCCCCTGACGGCCACCGCCGCACCGCGTCGCGAAGACTGGCTGGTCGCCGTGCCAGCCGCCCTCGACGGCGACGAGCGGATCGACGTCATCGTGGACGCGCTCGGCGCCGACACCGTCCGGCTGGTCGTCGACACCCCGGACCGCGACGTCCTCCACGACCGGATCACCGCCCTGCTCGAGAGTTTTCCGCGCCCGGCGGGGGTTCTGTCCCTGCTCGCGCTGGACGAGGAACCCGCGGTCGACACGCCGTCGGTGCCCGCCGGGCTCGCGACGACGGCCGCGCTCGTCCAGGCCCTCGGCGACGCCGGGGTCGACGCGCCGCTGTGGTGCGTGACCACCGGCGCTGTCCGGATCGGCCCGGCCGACGCGGCCGGGAGCCTGGCGCAGGCCGCCGTCTGGGGCCTGGGCCGGGTGGCCGCGATGGAGTATCCCGGCCGCTGGGGCGGGCTCGTCGACCTGCCCGTCGACTTCGACCCCCGTGCGCTCACCCGGCTGCCCGCGACGCTGGCCGCGGCGGGGGAGGAGGACCAGCTCGCGCTGCGCCCGGGTGGCGCGCACGTCCGCCGTCTCGTCCCCGCCCCGGCCGGAGCGCCGGTCCCGGACCGGGCCGCCGTCCCGAAGGACGGCACGATCATCGTCACCGGTGGTACCGGCGCGCTGGGCGGGAAGCTCGCGCACTGGCTCGCCGACGAAGGCGCCGGGCACATCGTCCTCACCAGCCGTCGCGGCCTCGACGCGCCCGGTGCGCGGGAACTCGCCGACGACCTGACCGCGGCCGGGGCCCGGGTGACCGTCGCCGCCTGCGACGTCTCCGACAAGACCGCGCTGGCCGGCCTCATCAGCGGTCTGCCGGAGGAGTTCCCGCTGCGGGGCGTGGTGCACGCCGCCGGTGTGCTCGACGACTGCGTGGTCGACGCCGTCGACCCGGGCCGTTTCGAGACCGTGCTGCGGCCGAAGACGGCCGCCGCGCTCAATCTGCACGAACTGACCGCGGACCACGACCTGAGCATGTTCGTGTTGTTCGCCTCGATCGCCGGCACCGTCGGCGGGCCCGGCCAGGGCAGCTACGCCGCTGCCAACGCCGTGCTCGACGCCCTCGCCGAACAACGCGCCCGGGCCGGGCTGGCCGCGACGTCGGTCGCCTGGGGCGCCTGGGGCGAGGTCGGCATGGCCGCCGACCCGGCGATCCAGGAACGCATGCGCCGCAGTGGCGCCGCGGCCCTCGCGCCGAGACGCGCGCTCCTCGCCCTCGGCGAGGCCCTGCGCCGCGGTGACGTCTCCCTGACCGTCGCCGACATCGACTGGAGCCGCTACGCGCCGGGCATGGCGCTGATGCGGATGACGCACCTGCTCGACGGAGTGCCGGCCGCCCGCGCCGCCGTCGAGGCCGCGCGGCGCGAACCGGAATCCACGGAAGAGTCCCTGGTGGACGAACTCGCCGCGATGTCCGAACCGGAGCGGGTCAGCACGCTGTCCCGCGCAGTGCGGACGGCCGCCGCGATGATCCTCGGGCACTCCTCGCCCGACGCGATCGAGCCGGAGGCGAAGTTCGGCGGCCTGGGCTTCGACTCGCTGAGCGCGGTCGAGTTCCGCAACCTCCTGGCTCGCCGCACCGGGCTGAACCTGGCGCAGGGCATCGTCTTCGACCACCCGACGCCGCTCGCGCTCGCGCAGTACCTGCGGACCGAGCTGGTGCCGGCGGACCGGCCCGCGGCCGATCCGCTGACCGAAGAACTGGACCGGCTGGAACGGGCGCTGGCGGGCGCCCAGCTCAGTGACATCCGCAAGGACGACCTCACCCGACGGCTGCACGGGCTGCTCGACGGGATGCGGTCCGACCGCGTCGCCGGCGACGTCGTCCTCGCGGCCTCGGACGACGAAATGTTCGACCTGCTCGGCAAGGAGTTCGGGATCTCGTGAACAGCCACGATGGGCGAGGGTTCATGGACAACGAAGAGAAGCTTCGGCACTTCCTCAAGCGCGTCACCGTGGAACTGCAGGAGACCCGCGAAAAGCTGCGCGAAGCCGAGACGGCGGAGCAGGAGCCGATCGCGATCGTCGGCCTGGGCTGCCGCTTCCCCGGCGGGGCCTCGAGTCCCGAGGCGCTGTGGGAGCTGCTGTCCGGCGGCCGCGACGCGATCACGGAGTTCCCGGACGACCGCGGCTGGGACGTCGACCGGCTGCACGACGCCGAAGGGAATACGCGCGGCACGTCGTATGTGCGGCACGGCGGGTTCCTGCACGACGCGGGTGACTTCGACCCCGCGTTCTTCGGCATCTCGCCGCGTGAAGCGCTGGTCATGGATCCGCAGCAGCGGCTGATGCTGGAGATCTCGTGGGAGGCCATCGAGCGCGCCGGGATCGACCCGGCCGCGCTGCGCGGCTCGTCGACCGGGGTGTTCACCGGCACGAACTTCCAGGACTACATCCACCTCGCGGCCAGCGCGGCCGAAGGCGCCGAGGACTACCTGTCCACGGCGAACGCCTCCAGCGTGCTGTCCGGGCGGGTCGCGTACGCACTCGGCCTCGAGGGTCCCGCGATCACCGTCGACACCGCGTGCTCGGCGTCGCTGGTCGCGATGCACCTGGCCGCGCACGCGCTGCGCCGCGGCGACTGCTCGCTGGCCCTGGCCGGCGGCGCGACGATCATGGCCACCCCGACGTTGTTCATCGCCTTCAGCCGCCAGCGCGGCCTCGCACCCGACGGCCGCTGCCGCTCGTTCGCCGCCGGCGCCGAGGGCACCGGCTGGGGCGAGGGCGCCGGCGTCCTCGTCCTGGAACGGCTGTCCGACGCCGAACGCAACGGCCACCGCATCCTCGCGGTCATGCGGGGGAGCGCGGTCAACCAGGACGGCGCGTCCAACGGCCTGACCGCCCCGAGCGGACCGGCGCAGGAACGCGTGATCCGGGCGGCGCTCGCCGGTGCCGGGCTCACCCCGGCCGACGTCGACGCCGTCGAGGCCCACGGCACCGGCACCACCCTCGGCGACCCGATCGAGGCCCGCGCCCTGGCCGCCACCTACGGGCGCGACCGCACCGGCGAGCCGCTGTGGCTCGGTTCGGTGAAGTCGAACCTGGGTCACACCCAGGCCGCCGCCGGCGTCGCCGGCGTGCTGAAGATGGTGCTCGCCCTGCAGCACGGCGTGCTGCCCGAGACCCTCGGCGTCGACGCACCGACCCCGGCCCTCGACTGGGACTCCAGCGGTCTGGCCCTGGTCACCGGCACCCGCGCGTGGCCGGAGACCGGCCGTCCGCGCCGCGCCGGCGTCTCGTCGTTCGGCCTCAGCGGCACCAACGCCCACATCATCCTGGAACAGGCCCCGGCGATCCCCGAGCGGGAGTCCTCGCCGGACGTCCGCGTCCCGGGCGTGCTGAACTGGCCCCTGGCGGGCAAGAACGCGGCCGGGCTGCGGGCCCAGGCCGCGCGTCTGCTGTCCTTTGTGGACGGAGAGGTCGCGCCACTGGACCTCGCGTACTCGCTCGGCACCACCCGGGCCGCGCTGCCGCACCGCGCGGTCGTCACCGGCGCCGGGCTCGACGACCTCCGCCGAGGTCTGGCCGCTCTCGCCGCCGGGAACGGCACCACCAGTGTCGCCGCCTCGGGCGCCGTCGCGTTCTTGTTCACCGGCCAAGGCGCCCAGCGCGTCGGTATGGGAACCGAGCTGTACCAGGCGTTCCCGGTGTTCGCCCAGGCCTGGGACGCCGCGTGCGCCCACCTCGACCCGGCGCTCACCGACGTCGTCCGCGGCACCGGGAACCTCGACGACACCCAGTACGCGCAGGCCGGCCTGTTCGCGCTGGAAGTCGCGTTGTTCCGGCTCGCCGAGTCGTGGGGCCTGCGCCCGGACTACCTGCTCGGCCACTCCGTCGGCGAGATCGCCGCGGCCCACGTCGCCGGCGTGTTCTCCCTCGAGGACGCCGGTGTGCTCGTCTCGGCCCGCGGCCGGCTCATGCAGGAGCTCCCGGCCGGCGGCGCGATGCTCGCCGCCGAGATCCCTGAAGCCGAGGCCCTCGAACTGATCGCCGGCCGCGAAGCCGCGGTCTCGCTGGCCGCGATCAACGGCCCGGACTCCGTCGTGCTCTCCGGCGACGAGTCCGCCATCGACGAGCTCGCCGCCGAGCTGACCGCGCGCGGCCGCCGGACCAAGCGCCTGCGCGTCAGCCACGCCTTCCACTCGCCACTGATGGAGCCGATGCTCGGCGAGTTCGCCGCGGTAGCTCGGGGGATCACCTACGGCGAGGCGCGCATCCCGGTCGTCTCGAACCGCACGGGCCGCGTCGCGACGCCGGGTGAACTGCAGGACCCGGCGTACTGGGTTTCGCACGTCCGCGAAGCCGTCCGCTTCGGCGACGGTGTCCGGTGGCTGGCCGAACGCGACGTCACCCGGTTCGTCGAACTCGGGCCGGACGGCGTGCTCAGCGCGATGGCCCAGCAGACCGTGAGCGACGACGTCCGCTGCGTCCCGCTGCTGCGGTCCGGCCGGCCGGAGGAGCAGACCGCTGCCACGGCGGTCGCGGCGCTGCACGTCGCCGGGGTTCCCGTGGACTGGGCCGGGTTCTACGCCGGCACCGGCGCCGAGCGGATGGACCTGCCGACCTACGCGTTCCAGCACGAGCGTTACTGGCCCGAGGCGACGCCGCCGGGCGCGGCGGCCACCGACCCGGCCGGCCTCGGCCTCACCGCGGCCGGGCACCCGCTGCTCGGCACCGCGATCGGCCTGGCCGACGGCGAGGGGTACCTGTTCACCGGCCGGCTCACCGCGGCGGCCACGCCGTGGCTCGCCGACCACGTCATCATGGGCTCGATCCTGTTGCCGGGCACGGCGTTCCTGGAGCTGGCCGTGCGCGCCGGCGACAGCGTCGGCTGCCCGCAGGTCGCCGAACTGACCCTCGAAGCGCCGCTGGTCGTGCCGGAGCGTGGCGGGGTGCGGCTGCAGCTGATCGTCGGCGCGGCCGACCACGCCGGCCGCCGCCCGATCACCGTCCACTCGCGACTCGACGACGAACCCGAGGACACGGCCTGGGAGCGCCACGCCAGCGGCGTCCTGGCTCCGGGGGAGCCGGTCACGGTCCCGGCCGCGGAGGCCTGGCCGCCCGCCGGTGCCGACGAGATCGACATCACCGGCTTCTACGACGGCCTCGCCTCCGTCGGGTTCGGCTACGGGCCGGCGTTCCAGGGCCTGGAACGCGTCTGGCGCCGCGGCGACGAGGTGTTCGCCGAAGTCTCGCGTCCGCGTCAGGCGACCGCCGCCGACTCCTACGGCCTGCACCCCGCGCTGCTCGACGCCGCCCTGCACGCGCTGGGCGCGGCGGGCCGGGCCGAGGACGCGGACCGCCTGCTGCCCTTCGCGTGGTCCGGCGTCACCCTGCACGCCGCCGGCGCGTCCGCGCTGCGCGTCCGGATCGACGCGACCAACCCGGTTTCGGTCTCCCTGAACGTCTCCGACGCCGCCGGCGAGCCCGTGGCGACCGTGGATTCGCTCGCCCTGCGGCCGGTTGCCGCGAGCACCAGCCGCAAGGCGCGTCATGAATCCCTCTTCACGGTCGAGTGGGTCTCTGTTCCGGCCGGTGCGGCCCCCGCCGTCGCGGACTGGCCCGCGCTCGGCGACGACTTCGGCACCGAGATCCCGTTCCACTTCCGCTACACCCCGGTCGTGCCGGACGGGGAAACCCCCGACGCGGTCCGGGAAGCCGTCCACACGGCCCTGCGCACGGTCCAGGACTGGCTGGCCGACGAGCGGTTCGCCCGCTCCCGGCTGGTCGTCGTGACCCACGGCGACCTCGTCACGGCACCGCTGTGGGGTCTGCTGGGCTCGGCCCAGGCCGAGCAGCCGGACCGTATCACCCTGGTCGAGCTGGACGACGACCCCGCGTCCGCGGAGCTGCTGAGCGCCGCGGTGGCGCTGGGCGAGCCCAAGATCGCCATCCGCGAAGGAAAGCTGTGCGTGCCCCGGCTCGCGCGCGCCGCCGTCACCACCGATGCGACCCCGGTGTTCGACGAGACGTCGACGGTGCTCGTCACCGGTGGCCTCGGCGGGCTCGGCGGCCAGGTCGCCCGGCACCTCGTCACCGAACACGGCGTCCGCCGGCTGCTGCTGCTCGGCCGCCGCGGCCCGGACACCCCGGGCGCCGACCGCCTGTGCGCCGACCTCGCCGAACTGGGCGCCGACGCCACGGCGATCGCGTGCGACGTCGCCGACCGCGACGCTCTGACCGCGGTGTTCGCCGACCACGAGATCACGGCCGTCGTCCACACGGCGGGTGTCCTCGCCGACGCGACCTTCCCGTCACTCACCGGCGAGCAGGTCGACGCCGTCCTGCGGCCCAAGGTCGACGCCGCCTGGCACCTCCACGAACTGACCGCCGACCGCCCCGGCGTCACGGCGTTCGTGCTCTTCTCGTCCGTCGCCGGGGTCTTCGGCGCGGCCGGGCAGGGCAACTACGCCGCCGCCAACGCCTTCCTCGACGCCCTCGCCGACCACCGCCGCACACAAGGACTTCCGGCCGTCTCGCTGGCTTGGGGCGCGTGGGCGCCCTGGGAGTCCGAGGGCGGCAATCTCGGCATGGCCGGCACCCTCGCGGACGCCGACATCGAGCGGATGACCCGCGCCGGCACGCCCCCGCTCGCCCTCGACCAGGCGCTGAGCCTGTTCGACGCCGCGCTCGGCGCCGACGACGCCCTGCTCGCCCCGGTCCGCCTCGACCTCGACACGCTCTCGGGCGCACCGGAAGTCCCGCCGCTGCTGCGACGCCTGGTGCGCGGCTCGGCCCGCCGCCGTCCGAAGGCGGACTCGGGCCTCACCGCCCGGCTCGCCGCGCTGGCCCCGGCCGACCGGCAGCGCGCGCTCGTCGACCTGGTGCGCACGCACGTCGTCGGCCTGCTCGGGTACAGCTCGATCAGCCAGGTCGAACCCGCCCAGTCGTTCGCCGACCTCGGTTTCGACTCGCTGTCGGCGGTCGAGCTGCGCAACGCCGTGCAGGCCGAGACCGGTCTGCGGCTGCCCGCGACACTCGTCTTCGACTACCCGACCGTCCTCGCCCTGGCCCGCCACCTGCACGACGAACTCGTCGGCTCCCTCGGCTCCCTGGATGCCGTCGACCGGACGCCGGTGCGCACCGCGGCCGCCGTCGAGTCCGACCCCGTCGTCATCGTGTCGATGGGCTGCCGCTACCCAGGCGGCATCACGTCGCCGGACGAGCTGTGGGACTTCGTGGTCGGCGACGGCGACGGCATCTCGCGCTTCCCCGGCGACCGCGGCTGGCCCGTCGACGCCATCTACCACCCCGACCCCGACCACGCGGGCACCAGCTACACCCGCGACGGCGGCTTCCTCGACGACGTCGCGGGCTTCGACCCCGGCTTCTTCGGCATCTCGCCGCGTGAAGCCCTGGCGATGGACCCGCAGCAGCGCCAGCTGCTGGAGACGTCGTGGGAGGCCCTGGAACGCGCCGGGATCCGGCCGAGCACCCTGCGCGGCAGCCGGACCGGCGTCTACGCCGGGATCATGTACCACGACTACCTCGGCGCGAACGTCGAGTTCCCGGCCGACTCGCTCGGGTACCTCGGCACCGGCAACGCGGGCAGCGTGCTGTCCGGCCGCATCTCCTACGTCTTCGGGCTGGAAGGCCCGTCGGTCACCGTCGACACCGCGTGCTCGTCTTCGCTGGTCGCGCTGCACATGGCGGCGACCGCCCTGCAACGCGGCGAGTGCGAGCTGGCCCTGGCCGGCGGCGTCACCGTGATGGCCACGCCCGGCACGTTCATCGACTTCAGCCGCCAGCGCGGCCTCGCCGCCGACGGCCGCTGCAAGTCCTATGCGGACAGTGCCGACGGCGTCGGCTGGTCCGAGGGCGTCGGCGTCCTCGTGCTGGAGCGGCTGTCCGACGCACGCCGCAACGGTCATCCCGTGCTCGCCGTGGTCCGCGGCTCCGCGGTCAACTCCGACGGCGCGTCCAACGGCCTCACCGCCCCGAACGGCCCGTCGCAGCAGCGGGTCATCCGCCAGGCGCTCGGCGCCGCCGGGCTGACGCCGTCCGAAGTGGACGTCGTCGAAGGCCACGGCACCGGCACCACCCTCGGCGACCCGATCGAAGCCCAGGCCCTGCTGGCCACCTACGGCCAGGAACGCGACGAGTTCCAGCCGCTGCTGCTCGGCTCGGTCAAGTCCAACCTCGGCCACACCCAGGCCGCCGCCGGCGTCGCGGGCGTGATCAAGTCCGTGCTCGCCATGCGCGCCGGCATCGTCCCGAAGAGCCTGCACATCGACGCGCCGTCGTCCCACGTGGACTGGACGGCCGGCGACATCCAGCTCGTGACGGACACCCGGCCGTGGCCGGAGACCGGCCGCCCACGCCGGGCCGCCGTGTCGTCTTTCGGCATCAGCGGCACCAACGCCCACGTCGTGCTGGAGCAGGCCCCGGCCGCCGAACCGGCGCCCGCGGTGACCCGGGACGACCGGCCCGCGCCGTGGCTGCTGGCCGCCCGCACCCCGGAAGCCCTGCGCGCCCAAGCCGAACGGCTCCTGACCGCGGTCGGCGACGCCGACGCCCGGGACGTCGCGTGGTCACTGGCCACCACCCGCACCGCGTTCGAGTACCGCGCGGTGCTCACCGGCGACCCGGTCGCCGCGCTCACCGCCCTCGCGGCGGGGGAGGACGTGCCGACGCCGGCCACCCCGGGCGCGCGGACCGCGTTCCTGTTCACCGGCCAGGGCGCGCAGCGCGCCGGGGCCGGGCGTGAGCTGTACGAGCGGTTCCCGGCGTTCGCCGCCGCCGTCGAGGACGTCTGCGCGCACCTCGACCCGGAACTCGGGTTCTCCTTGCGGGAGCGCATGTTCGACGCCGACGCGTCGCTGGAGTCCACGGACGTCGCGCAGCCCGCGCTGTTCGCGATCGAGGTCGCGCTGTACCGCCTGCTGCGCTCCTGGGGCGTCACGCCGGACCTGCTGCTCGGCCACTCGATCGGCGAGCTGGCCGCGGCGCACGTCGCCGGGGTCTTCTCCCTCGCCGACGCGTCCCGCCTGGTGGCGGCGCGCGGCCGGTTGATGGCCGCGTTGCCCTCGGCCGGTGCGATGGTCGCGATCAACGCGACCGAAGAGGCGGTCGCCGGGGCGATCGAAGGCCGCGCCGGAGTGTCGATCGCCGCGGTCAACGGGCCGGAGTCGGTCGTCCTGTCGGGCGACGAGGACGCCGTCACGGAGATCACCGCGACCTTCGCCGAGGCCGGCCACCGGACCAGCCGGCTCAAGGTCAGCCACGCGTTCCACTCGCCGCTGATGGACCCGATGCTCGACGACTTCCGCGCGATCGCGGAGACGATCGAGTACGCCCCGGCCGAGGTGCCGGTGGTGTCGAACCTGACCGGCGCGATCGCCGGCGACGAGCTGGGCACCGCCGACTACTGGGTGCGCCACGTCCGCGAGGCCGTCCGGTTCGCCGACGGCGTCGCGGCCCTGGTCGCCGACGGCGTCACGGCGTTCCTCGAGGTCGGCCCGGCCGGCGTGCTCAGCGCCATGGCCGCCGCCGTCCTGCCCGCCGAAGCCGTCGCCGTCCCGGCCCTGCGCCGCGACCGCGAGGACATCGAGACGGTCGTCGACGCCCTCGGCGCGCTTCACCGGCACGGCGTCGACGTCGACTGGGACGCCTACTTCGTCGGCGGCCGCCAGCTCGCCCTGCCCACCTACGCCTTCCAGCACGAACGCTTCTGGCCGCGGATGGCCGTGCTGCCCGGCGACGTCGGCGCGATCGGCCTCGGCGCCGTCACGCACCCGCTGCTCGGCGGCGGCATCGAACTGCCCGAGTCGGGCGGCTTCCTGTTCACCGCCCGGGTTTCGCTCGCCACCCACCCGTGGCTGGCCGGGCACCGCATCGCCGGTTCCGTCCTGCTGCCCGGCACCGCGCTGCTCGAACTCGCGGTCTGCGCGGGCGACCAGCTCGGCTGCCCGGGCGTCGGCGAGCTGACCCTGGAAGCGCCGCTGGTGCTGGCCGACGAGACCGGCACCCACGTCCAGGTCGCCGTCGGCCCGCCCGACGAGGCGGGCGACCGGCCGGTCACCGTCTACTCGCGTCGCGAAGACGCCATCGACCAGCCGTGGACCCGGCACGCGAGCGGCACCCTGCAGGGCACCGCCGAACCCGCGCCGGAACCGGTCGGCCGCCCCGGCAACGCGGACGACGTGGACCTGACCGCGCTGTACGACGGCTTCGCCGACCAGGGCTTCGAGTACGGCCCGGCCTTCCGCGGCCTGACCGCCGCGTGGCGGCACGGCGAAGACGTCTACGCCGAAGTCCGGCTACCCGAGGACGAGCACGCCGACGCGGCCTCGTTCGGACTGCACCCCGCGCTGCTCGACGCCTGCCTGCACGCGACGTCGTTCAGCACCGCCGTCCGGCCCGGATCGCTGCCGTTCGCGTGGGAAGGCGTCTCCGTGCACGCGGCCGGCGCGACCTCGGTGCTCGTGCGGGTCTCGCCCGCCGGGGATGACGCGGTTGCCTTGCAGGTCACCGACTTCGACGGCACCCCCGTCGCGTCCGTGCGCTCGCTGGTACTGCGGCCGCTGCCGTCCGGCGCGGTCGACAACACCGCCGACCGGGACTCCCTGTTCCAGCTCGACTGGATCCCGTTCACCCCGGGCGCTCCCGAGACCGGCGCGGTCGCCGTCGCGGGTGTCGACCAGCTCGGCGTCGCCGGGGTCTTCCCGGACGCGGCGCGCGTCTCCGGTCCGCTCGCGTTCGACGGCGACGTCCCGCCGTTCGTCGTGTATCCGGTCGCCGGCGACGAGAACGCCGAGGTCGTCCAGGAAACGCACGAACTGACCACCCACGTCCTGGCCCTGCTGCAGGACTGGCTGGCCGACGAGCGGTTCGCCGCGGCGCGGCTGGTGCTCGTCACCCGCGGCGCGACGACCGGGGCGGACCTGCCCGCGGCCGCCGTCTGGGGCCTCGCCCGCACCGCCCAGGTCGAGCACCCGGGCCGGATCGTGCTCGTCGACCTCGACGGCACGGCCGAGTCCCTCGCTGCCCTGCCCTCGGCCCTCGGCACAGGCGAACCGCAGGTCACGCTGGTCGACGGCGACCTGCGCGCGGCCCGCCTCACCCGCGCGGAGCCGAGCTTTCCCTATGAAAGTGCGACGGCCTCACACGAACTTAACGGCTTGGGGGACCCCGACGGCACCGTTCTGATCACCGGTGGCACCGGCGGCCTCGGCGGGCTGCTGGCCCGCCACCTGGTCACCGAGCGCGGCGTCCGGCGTCTGCTGCTCGTCAGCCGTCGTGGCCTGGCCGCCGACGGCGCCCCCGAACTGGTCGCCGACCTCACCGAGGCCGGCGCCGACGTCGACGTGCGGTCCTGCGACATCGCCGACCGCGACGCGCTGCGAGCCCTCCTGGAAGGGATCCCGGCCGAGCACCCGCTGACCGCCGTCGTGCAGACCGCCGGTGTGCTCGACGACGGCGTCCTCGGGTCGCTGACCCCCGAGCGGCTCGCGACCGTGCTGCGCCCCAAGGTGGACGCGGCCTGGAACCTGCACGAGCTGACCCGCGACCTCGACCTCGCCGCGTTCGTCTCCTTCTCGTCGGTCGCCGGCACCTTCGGTGGCGCCGGGCAGGCCAACTACGCCGCCGCCAACGCCTTCCTCGACGCGCTCTCCCTGCGCCGCAACGGCGAAGGACGTCCGGCGCAGTCGCTGGGCTGGGGCCCGTGGGCCGCCGCGACCGGGATGACCCGGGCCCTGAGCGACGCCGACATCGAGCGGATGGCCCGGCTCGGCATGCCGGTGCTGCAGCCGGAGCAGAGCATCCGGCTGTTCGACCGCGCGCTGAGCACCGACCGCGCCGTGCTGCTGCCGGTGCGCCTCGACCTGCCGGTGATCCGGACCCAGCCGGAGATCCCGCCGCTGCTGCGCGGCCTGGTCCGGGTCTCCGGGCGCCGGCTCGCCGGCGGCGGACCGGCCGCCGCGGGCCTGGTGCGCCGCCTGGCCGGGCTGAGCGAACACGAGCGGGCCGAGGCCGTGCTCGACCTCGTGCGCGGCCAGGTCGCCCTGGTGCTCGGGCACGCCGACGCCGCCGCGATCCCGGCCGCGAAGACGTTCCAGGAGCTCGGGTTCGACTCCCTGACCGCCGTCGACCTGCGCAACAAGCTGACCGCCGCGTCCGGCGTCGCGCTGCCCGCCACGACCGTCTTCGACTACCCGACGATGACCGCGCTGGCCCGGCACCTGACCGGCCAGCTGGCCGGCGCGGACGACGACCACCAGGACGCCACACTCGCCGTGGCGGCCACGCTCGACGAGCCGATCGCGATCGTCGCGATGAGCTGCCGCTACCCGGGTGGCGTCACCACGCCCGAGCAGCTGTGGGAACTGGTCACCGGCGGCACCGACGCCATCACCGAGTTCCCGTCCGACCGCGGCTGGGACGTCGACTCCCTCTACGACCCCGACCCGGACCACCCCGGCACGTCCTACACGCGCCACGGCGGGTTCCTGCACGACGCCGCCGAGTTCGACGCCGCGTTCTTCGGGATGAGCCCGCGCGAAGCCGTCGCCACCGACACCCAGCAGCGGCTGCTGCTGGAGGTTTCGTGGGAGGCGATCGAACGGGCCGGCATCGACCCGCGTGTCCTGCGCGGCAGCCGGACCGGCGTGTTCGCCGGCGTGATGTACAACGACTACAACAGCCTCGTCTCCGGCGGTGACCTCGAGGCCTACCAGGGCAACGGCAGCGCGGGCAGCGTCGCCTCCGGCCGCGTCTCGTACGTGCTGGGCCTCGAAGGTCCCGCGGTCACCGTGGACACGGCGTGCTCCTCGTCGCTGGTCGCCCTGCACTGGGCGGCGCAGGCCCTGCGCAGCGGCGAGTGCACGCTCGCCCTGGCCGGCGGTGTCACCGTGATGTCCACCCCGGGCACGTTCGTCGGCTTCTCCCGCCAGCGCGGCCTCTCCGCCGACGGCCGCTGCAAGTCCTTCTCCGACGACGCCGACGGCGTCGGCTGGTCCGAAGGCGCCGGCATGCTGCTGCTGGAGCGCCTGTCCGACGCGCGCCGCAACGGCCACCCCGTGCTCGCCGTGGTGAAGGGGTCGGCGGTCAACTCCGACGGCGCGTCCAACGGCCTGACCGCTCCCAACGGCCCGTCGCAGCAACGCGTGATCCGCCAGGCCCTCGCGGCGTCCGGACTGTCCACTTCGGACGTCGACGTCGTCGAAGGCCACGGCACCGGGACCACGCTGGGCGACCCGATCGAGGCCCAGGCGCTGCTCGCGACCTACGGCCGCGACCGGGAAACCCCGCTGCTGCTGGGATCGGTCAAGTCCAACATCGGCCACACCCAGGCCGCCGCCGGCGTCGCCGGGATCATCAAGATGGTCGAGGCGCTGCGGCACGGCGTCGTCCCGCCGAGCCTGCACGCCGGCGAGGTGTCCACGCACGTCGACTGGGCCGCCGGCGACGTCGAGGTCGTCACCGGGAACCGCCCCTGGCCGGAGACCGGCCGGGCGCGCCGCGCGGCGGTGTCGTCGTTCGGCATCAGCGGCACCAACGCCCACACGATCATCGAGCAGGCCCCGGACACGAACCTGCCGGACGCGCCGCCGGACGCCGGGGTCGTGCCGTGGCCGCTGTCCGCGTTCACCGAACCCGCGCTGCGGGCGCAGGCCGCCCGGCTCGCCGAGCACGTCGCCGACGTGAACCGCGTCGACGCGGGCTACAGCCTCGCGACCGGCCGGACCGCGTTCGACCAGCGCGCGGTGGTGCTGTCCGAGCACCGCGGCGAACTCACTGCCGCGCTCGAAGCTCTGGCCGCGGGGGAGCCGCACCCGGCCGTCGTCACCGGCCAGGCGGACGAGACGGCGAAGCTCGCCGCCCTGTTCGCCGGGCAGGGCGCCCAGCGCCTCGGTATGGGCCGCCGGCTCTACGCCCGCTACCCCGCGTTCGCCCAGGCCTGGGACGCGGTCGTCGAGCTGCTGCCCGGCGACTGGGCCGGGATCGTCTGGGGCGAGGACTCCCGCGCACTGGCTGGCACCGCCTCCGCGCAGCCCGCGTTGTTCGCGCTCGAAGTGGCGCTCTACCGGCTCTTCGAGTCGTGGGGTGTGCGGCCGGACTACGTGCTCGGGCATTCGGTGGGGGAGATCGCGGCCGCGCACGTCGCGGGTGTGCTGTCCCTGGCCGACGCCTGCACGCTGGTCGGTGCCCGCGCTTCGCTGATGGGCGCGCTGCCGGCCGGCGGCGCGATGGTGTCCGTGCGGGCTACCGAAGAAGAAGTGCGCCCGCTCTTGGGCGAGGACGTCGCCATCGCGGCGGTCAACGGCCCCGAAGCCGTCGTGCTCGCGGGCACCGAAGAAGCCGTACTGGCCGTCGCCGCGCAGTTCGAGAAGACGACACAGCTCAAGGTGAGTCACGCGTTCCACTCGCCGCTGATGGACCCGATGCTCGACGAGTTCCGCGCGGTGGCCGAGTCGCTGACCTACGCGTCGCCGCAGATCCCGCTGATGTCGACGGTGACCGGCGAGCTGCTGGACGCCGTCGGTCCGGACCACTGGGTCGACAACGTCCGCCGCACGGTCCGCTTCGCCGACGGCGTCACGGCGCTGCACGGGCGCGGTGTCCGCGTGTTCGCGGAGTTCGGCCCGGACGGCGTCCTGTCGGCGATGACCGCCGGGACCCTCCCGTCCGACGTCGTCACGGTCCCGTTGCTGCGCAAGGAAACCCCGGAGCCGCGAGCCGCGCTCGCCGGGCTCGGTGGCCTGCACGTCACCGGCGTCCGGGTCGACTGGGCCGCGGTGCTGGCCGGTGGCCGGCGCACCGCACTGCCGACGTACGCGTTCCAGCGGGAACGTTTCTGGCCGAAGGGCGGCGCGACCCCACGCGGTGACGCCACGGCCGCGGGCCTCGGCGTCGGCGGGCACCCGATGGTCGGCGCCGTGGTGCGCCCGGCCGGTTCGGGCGAGATCCTGCTGACCAGCCGCCTGTCCGTGTCCGGGCACCCGTGGCTGGCCGGGCACGTCGTCGGCGGCAGCGTGGTGCTGCCCGGCACGGTCTTCGCCGAACTCGCCCTGCGGGCCGGCGACGAAGCCGGGACGCCGTGCCTGGAAGAACTCACCCTCACCGCGCCCCTGGTCCTGCCCGAGCGTGGCGGCGTCCAGGTGCAGCTGCGTGTGGCCGAGCCGGCCGGCGACGGACGTCGCGCGCTCACCGTCCACTCGCGACCGGAGACCGCCGACGACCTGGCGTGGATCCAGCACGCCACGGGCGTGTTCGGGCCCGCACGCCCGGCGACGGCGTTCGACGCCGCGGAGTGGCCGCCCGCCGGCGCCGTCGAGGTCGACCTCGACGGCCACTACGAGCGCCTCACCGACGCCGGTCTGGCCTACACCGGCGCGTTCCGCGGCCTGACCGCCGCGTGGCAGCTCGGCGACGACGTCTTCGCCGACGTCGCGCTCCCGAGAGACGAGGCAGGGGAGGCGGGCGCGTTCGGCCTGCACCCGGCCCTGCTCGACGCCTGCCTGCACGCGATCGGCTTGCTGGGTAACGAAAGCGGCGCCGCCGAGCTGCCGTTCGCCTGGGAAGGCGTCCAGCTGCACGCGACCGGCGCGGCGAACGTCCGGGTCCGGATCTCCCGGTCCGGCGCGGGCGTCGCGATCGCCGTCGCCGACCCGGCCGGGCAGCCGGTCGCGGAGGCCGCGTCGCTGCGGCTGCGCCCGCTGACCGCGTCCCGTCCCGGCCCGGTGGGCCAGGAACACCTGTACCGGCTCACCTGGACCCCGGTGACCGCGGAGCCGTCCGGCTTCGCCACGGCCGGTGTCCTGGGCGACACGACAGAACTCCTGACCACGGCCGGAATCGAGACGGTCTTCGCCGACGTCGAAGCGGCCGCCGCGGCTGCACCGAACCTGGTCGTCCTTCCGCTTCTGGATCACGCGGGCGACGACGCGGCCGAGTGGGCCCGTGCGCTGACCTCCCGCACCCTCGCCGTCCTGCAGGAGTGGCTGGCCGAGGATCGGCTGCGGGACACCCGGCTCGTCATCCTCACCCGCGGGGCCACCGACAGTGACCCCGCCGCGGCGGCCGTCTGGGGTCTCGCGCGCTCGGCGCAGGCCGAGCACCCGGGCCGGATCACGCTGGTCGACCTCACCGACGACGCGGCCGGTCTGGTCGCCGCCCTTGGCACCGACGAACCGCAGGTCGTCCTGCGCGACGGAAAGGTGCACGGCGGCCGCCTCGCCCGCGTCGCCGTGGCCAAAGCGGCGGCTTTCGGCGATCCCGACGGGACCGTCCTGATCACCGGCGGCACCGGGGGACTGGGCGCGCTCTTCGCCCGGCACCTGGCCTCCGAGCACGGCATGCGCCGCCTGGTGCTGGTCAGCCGCAGCGGTGGCGACGTCGACGAGGTCACCGCGCTGGTCGCGGAACTCGCCGCGCACGGCACCGAAGCGACCGTCGCCGCGTGCGACGTCGCCGACCGCGACGCCCTCGCCACGCTGCTCGCCGGCATCCCCGCCGAGCACCCGCTGACCGCCGTTGTGCACAGCGCGGGCGTCGTCGACGACGGCGTCCTGGACTCGCTGACCGCCGAGCGCTTCGACCGCGTGCTGCGGCCGAAGGCCCAGGGCGCGTGGAACCTGCACGAGCTGACCAAGGACCTCGGCCTGACGTCGTTCGTGGTCTTCTCCTCCGTCGCCGGCACCGTCGGCACCGCGGGCCAGGCGAACTACGCCGCGGCGAACGCGTTCCTCGACGCGCTCGCCCGCCGCCGTCACGCCGAAGGCCTGCCGGCCACCTCGCTCGCCTGGGGCCCGTGGGCCGCCGGCAGCGGCATGACGAGCGCGTTGACCGACGCCGACCTCGCGCGGATGGCCCGCGCCGGCACCCCGGCCATCCCGGCCGAGCTGGGCACGCGGCTGTTCGACGCGGCCCTGGCCGCCGGCGTGCCCGACCTGGCGCCGGTCCACCTCGATCTGCCCGTGCTGCGGGCCATGGGCGAGGTCCCGCCGATCCTGCGCGGCCTGATCCGCGTCCCGCTGCGCCGGTCCGCCGCCGCGGCGGGTGGTGAGGCCGCGGTCGGTCTCGTCCGCCGCCTCGGCGCGCTCGACGAAGCCGGGCGCGTCCGGGCCCTGCGCGAGCTGATCACCGCGCAGGTCGCCCAGGTCCTCGGGCACGCCGACACCGGCGGGCTCGACGCCGACCAGACGTTCCAGCAGCTCGGCTTCGACTCCCTGACCGCCCTCGAGCTGCGCAACCGGCTCGACGGCGCGACCGGCGTCCGGCTCAGCGCCACCGCGGTGTTCGACTACCCGACCATCGCCGCGCTCGGCGGGCACCTCCTCGAAGCGCTGCTCGGCTCCGGCGCGGTCACCGACGAGACCCCGGTGCCCGCCGCCGTGGCGGGCGACCCGATTGTCATCGTCGGCATGAGCTGCCGGTTCCCGGGCGGGGTTTCCTCGCCCGAAGACCTGTGGCAGCTGCTGACCGAAGAGCGGGACGCGATCACCGCGTTCCCGGCCAACCGCGGCTGGGACATCGCCTCGCTCTACCACCCGGACCCCGACAACCCCGGCACGACCTACACCCGCGAAGGCGGCTTCCTGCACAACGCGGGGGAGTTCGACCCGGAGTTCTTCGGGATGAACCCGCGCGAGGCGCTGGCCACCGACGCCCAGCAGCGGCTGCTGCTGGAGACCGGCTGGGAGGCCGTCGAGGGCGCCGGGATCGACCCGGCCACCCTGCGCGGCAGCCGCACCGGCGTGTTCGTCGGCGTGATGTACAACGACTACGGCCTGACGCTGAACCACATGGCCGACACCGACGGCTACGAGAGCAACGGCAGCTCGCCGAGCGTCGCCTCGGGCCGGGTCGCCTACACCTTCGGCTTCGAAGGCCCGACCCTGACCGTCGATACGGCGTGCTCGTCGTCGCTGGTCACCCTGCACCTGGCCGCGCAGGCCCTGCGCAACGGCGAGTGCGGGCTGGCGCTGGCCGGCGGCGCGACCGTGATGGCCACGCCCGGCACGTTCGTCGGGTTCAGCCGCCAGCGCGGCCTCGCCACCGACGGCCGCTGCAAGGCGTTCTCCGACGACGCCGACGGCCTGGGCTTCGCCGAGGGCGTCGGGATGCTGCTGCTGGAGCGGATGTCCGACGCGCGGCGCAACGGCCACGAGATCCTCGCGGTCGTCCGCGGCTCGGCGATCAACTCCGACGGCGCGTCCAACGGCCTCACCGCGCCCAACGGACCCGCGCAGCAGCGGGTGATCCGCCAGGCGCTCGCCGCGTCCGGACTGTCCACTTCGGACATCGACGCGATCGAAGCGCACGGCACCGGCACCAAGCTCGGCGACCCGATCGAGGCGCAGGCGCTCATCGCCACCTACGGCCGCGACCGCGAGAACCCGCTGCCGATCGGCTCGGTCAAGTCCAACATCGGGCACACGCAGGCCGCCGCCGGCGTGGCCGGGATCATCAAGATGGTCCTCGCCATGCGCCACGGCGTCCTCCCGCGCTCCCTGCACGCCGCCAC
Source organism: Amycolatopsis sp. NBC_00355 (assembly GCF_036104975.1). Taxonomy (GTDB): domain Bacteria; phylum Actinomycetota; class Actinomycetes; order Mycobacteriales; family Pseudonocardiaceae; genus Amycolatopsis. The sequence goes on from NZ_CP107982.1 coordinate 1,249,394, forward strand.
CCCGTCGTCCCACGTGGACTGGCAGGACAGCGGCGTCGAGGTGCTGTCGCAGGCCCGGCCGTGGCCGGACGCCGGGCGGGTGCGCCGCGCGGCGGTGTCGTCGTTCGGCATCAGCGGCACCAACGCCCACACGGTGCTCGAAGCCGCCCCCGCGCCGGTGCCCGTGCCCGTGCCGGAGACACCCCCGGCGATCGTGCCGTGGGTGCTCTCGGGCCGGACGTCGGCCGCGCTGCGCGGCCAGGCCGAACGGCTGCTGGCGCACCTGCCCGAGCACGCCGGCGCGGCCACCATCGGCCGCGCGCTGGCCGGCCGGTCGGCGTTCCCGCACCGGGCCGTCCTGGTCGGCGAGGACCGTGCGGGCCTGACGGCCGCGCTCGCCGCCGTCGCCGCCGGTGAGGCCGCCCCGGACGTCGTGACCGGCCGCACCTTCGGCACCCGCGCCCCGGCGTTCGTCTTTCCGGGTCAGGGCTCGCAGTGGGCCGGGATGGCCCGCGATCTCCTGGCCGCGTCGCCGGTGTTCGCCGGGACGATGGCCGAGTGCGCCGCGGCCCTGTCGGAGTTCGTCGACTGGTCGCTGCTCGAAGTCCTGGAGGACGACGAGGCCTTGCAAGAGGTCGACATCGTCCAGCCCGCGCTGTGGGCGGTGATGGTGTCGCTGGCCGCGCTGTGGCGTGAGTTCGGCGTCGAGCCGGCCGCCGTGGTCGGGCACTCGCAGGGTGAGATCGCCGCGGCCTGTGTCGCCGGTGCCCTGAGCCTGTCCGACGGCGCCCGGGTAGTTGCCCTGCGCAGTCGCTTGATCCGGCAGAAGCTCGCCCGCACCGGTGTGATGCTGTCGGTGGTGGCGCCGGTCGACGACGTCCGCGAGCTGCTCGCCGACCTCGGTGACGAAGTCTCGATCGCCGCGGTCAACGGGCCGAAGCTGATCACCGTCTCCGGCGACGAAGGCGCGTTGACCGCGTTGGAGAAGCGACTGTCGGCCGCCGGCATGATGCGCTGGCGCCTGGTCGGGGTGAACTTCGCCGCGCACTCGCCGCAGGTGGAACTGCTCGAAGACGACCTGCTGGAGCAGCTGGCGCCGATCACGCCGCGCAGCAGCACCGTGCGGTTCTACTCCTCGGTGACCGGCGGGCTGCTGGACACCGCCGAGCTGGACGCCCGGTACTGGTACCGCAACATCCGCCAGACCGTGCTGTTCGGCGACGCGTCCGCCGCGATGGTGGCCGACGGGACCGCGGCGTTCATCGAACCCAGCCCGAGCCCGGTGCTGAAGATGGCGCTGGAGCAGACCATGGACCCCACCGGCGAGCCGCTGGTGTTCCAGGAGACCCTGCGCACCGGCGAGGGCGACTGGCGCCGGATGGTGACCGCGGTCGCCGGGGCGCACGCCCAGGGCGTCACCATCGACTGGCGCGCCCACTTCGAGCGCGCCGGCGTCACCGCCGGTGTCCCACTGCCGACGTACGCCTTCCAGCGCAAGAACTACTGGCCCGAGGCCCAGCCGAAGGCCGCGCCCGAGGCGGGGGAGAGCGCCGCCGACGCGCGGCTGTGGAGCACGGTCGCCGCCGCCGACGTCGACACCCTGGCTTCGGTGCTGGACGTCGACCGGACGGCGCTCGATTCGGTCCTGCCCGCGCTGACGTCCTGGCGGGAGAAGCTGCGCAGCGACGCCGCGATCGACCGCTGGTGGTACCGGATCGACTGGACGCCGCTCAAAGTGCCGGCGGAAGCGGCGGCGCCGAGCCGGTGGCTGGCCGTCGTCGCGGAGGGCACCGAGGACCAGTCGTGGGTCGGGCAGGTGCTCGGCGCGCTGCCCGGTGCTGTCACGGTGCTGCCGGTCGCCGAACCCGACCCGACGGTCCTCGCGGCCCGGATCGACGCCCTGCCGGGCGAGTTCGACGGCGTCGTCTCGCTGCTGGCCCTGCGTTCGGAACCGCTGCCGGGCGCGCCGACGGCCCCGGCCGGGATGACCCTCACCGCCGTCCTGGTCCAGGCGCTCATCAAGGAGTCCGACCGGTTCGCGGCCGGCGTCCGGCTGTGGTGCCTGACGCGCGAGGCGCTGGGCGTCGAGGACCATCCGGCGGCGGCGGACACCGTCGAACAGGCCGCCGTCTGGGGCTTCGGCCGCACCGTCGCCCTGGAGCTGTCCGCGGCTTGGGGCGGCATGGTCGACCTCACGGCCGAACCGAGCGAAGGCGACCTGAAGAACCTGCCGCTGGTGCTCGCCGGGATCGACGGCGAGGACCAGGTGTGCCTGCGGTCCGGCCGGATCCTCGGCCGGCGGCTGCGCCGCACCACCGCGGCCGAGACCCCGGTGATCACCCCGGCCCTGGCCGGGCCCGGCACCGTCCTGATCACCGGCGGCACCGGCGCGCTCGGTTCGGAGACGGCGCGCTGGCTCGCCGACGCCGGCGTCAAGCGGCTGGTGCTGACCAGCCGCCGCGGCCCGGACGCGCCGGGCGCCGCCGAGCTCGTCGAGGAGCTGGCCGGGCGGGGCGCCGAGGCGTCCGTCGTGGCCTGCGACGTCGCCGAGCGCGACCAGCTCGCCGCGCTGCTCGACGCGATCCCGGACGAGCACCCGCTGCGGGGTGTCGTCCACTCGGCCGGGGTCCCGCAGGGCGGCGCCGACGTCGTCGCCCTGACTCTCGACGACGTCGAAGCCGTCCTCAAGTCCAAGGTGGCCGGAGCGCGGCTGCTCGACGAGCTGGTCGGGGACCGGGAGCTCGACTTCTTCGTGCTGTACTCATCGGTCGCGGGCATGCTCGGCAGCGGCAAGCAGAGCGCCTACGCCGCGGCCAACGCCTACCTGAATGCGCTGGCCGAGGACCGGGTGCGCCGCGGGCTGCGCGGCACCTCGCTCGGCTGGGGGCTCTGGGGCGAGACCGGGATGGCGATGCAGGGCGACATGCTCGACCACATGCAGCGCCACGGGCTGGTCCCGCTGGCCCCGGCCGAGGCGATGACGGCGTTCGGCCGGGCCCTGGGCTTCCAGGGCTCCGTGCTGGCCGCGGACTTCGACTGGAACCGCTTCGCCCTGACGTTCACCCTGCCCCGCGAAAGCGCGCTGCTGCGCGAGCTGCCGGAGGTCCGGCAGGCACTCGGCGCGGACACGATCGTCGAACGCGACGCCGTCGTGGCCGAGGCGACCCTGCACGAGGAACTGGCCCACCTGGAGCCGGCGGAGCGGCGCGAGGCGCTGCTGACGCTGGTGCGGTCGGTGGCGGCCGAGCTGCTCGGTTACGGCGACGGGTCGGACATCGAGCCGTCGCAGGCGTTCCGGGAGATGGGCGTCGACTCGCTCGCCGCCGTCGAGGTCCGGAACGTGCTGGCCGAACGGACCGGCGTCCGGCTGCCGTCGACGCTGGTGTTCGACTACCCGACCGCGAACGCCATCGCCGGGCACCTCCACAGCGAGCTGTTCGGCGACCTCGACGACGGTCCGCTCTCCGAGGAGGAGACCCGCGTCCGGAAGTTCCTGGCGGCGGTCTCGTTCGACCAGCTCCGCTCGCTGGGCCTGATGGACCTGCTGGTGGAGGCGGTCGACCGGTCGGAGCGGACCTACGACGAGGAATCCGCGGCGGAGACCGGCGACGACGGCGATATCGGCGACATGGATGCGGACGATCTCGTCCGCTTCGTGCTGGGCGGACAGGACTGAGAGCAGCGGGTCTAGGCCGGATGGCGGCCCCGGGGACGGGCAACAACTAGACGTTTCCGGGTCTGCCGTGCGGTTGACTCACTCGCCAAGAAGGACGTTCGCCCGCCGCCGGTCCAGAGGAGAACGCCGACGCGGTGGCGCTACCCAGGTAACCGTCAACACCGATGCGCTCACCGTGGAGAAGACTATGCCGGCCGGGTCCGATCGAGTTGTCGAGGCGTTGCGCGTCGCCGTCCAGGAGAACCAGCAGCTGCGGCGACAGAACCAGAATCTCCTCTCGACGTCGAGCGAGCCCGTCGCGATCGTCGCGATGAGCTGCCGCTACCCGGGCGGGGTCGCGTCCCCGGACGAGCTGTGGCGGCTGGTCGCCGACGGGGTCGACGCGGTGTCCGGCTTTCCGGACGGCCGCGGCTGGCCCGAGAGCGCCCACCAGGGCGGATTCCTGCACCAGGCCGGCGACTTCGACCCGGCGTTCTTCGGCATCTCGCCGCGGGAAGCGCTGGCGATGGACCCGCAGCAGCGGATCGTGCTGGAGCTGGCCTGGGAAGCGTTCGAGCGCGCCGGGATCGACCCCGGCAGCCTCGAAGGCAGCGCCGGTGGCGTGTACGTCGGCGCGGCGTCGCAGGACTACGGCCGCGGCCTCGCCGCGCTGCCCGACGGCGTCGAGGGTTACCTGGTCACCGGCACCGAATGCTCGGTCATCTCCGGCCGGATCGCCTACTTCTACGGCCTGGAAGGCCCGGCCGTCACGGTCGACACCGCCTGCTCGTCGTCGCTGGTCGCGCTGCATTGGGCCGCCCGCTCGCTGCGGGCCCGCGAGTGCTCGCTGGCGCTGGCCGGCGGCGTCACCGTGATGGCGACGCCCGGCCTGTACGGCGAGTTCGACCGGCAGGGCGGCCTCGCCTCCGACGGCCGCTGCAAGTCCTTCGCCGACGCGGCCGACGGCGCCGGGTTCTCCGAAGGCGCCGGGATGCTGCTGCTGGAGCGGCTGTCCGACGCGCGGCGCAACGGGCACCAGGTGCTCGCCGTGCTCCGCGGGTCCGCGGTCAACTCCGACGGCGCGTCCAACGGCATCACCGCCCCCAACGGCCCGTCGCAGCAGCGCGTGATCCGCCAGGCTCTCGACAACGCCGGCCTCGCGCCCGCCGACATCGACACCGTCGAGGCCCACGGCACCGGCACGGTCCTCGGCGACCCGATCGAGGCCCAGGCCCTGCTGGCCACCTACGGCGGCGACCGCCCGGCCGACCGGCCGCTGTGGCTGGGCTCCTTCAAGTCGAACGTCGGGCACACGCAGTCCGCGGCCGGCGTCGGCGGCATCATCAAGACGATCATGGCCATGCGCCACGGCGTCCTGCCCAAGACCCTGCACGTCGACGCCCCGACGTCCCATGTGGACTGGACGGCCGGCGCCGTCTCGCTGCTCACGGAGCAGCGGCCCTGGCCGGAGACCGGGAAGCCCCGGCGCGCGGCCGTGTCGTCGTTCGGCATCAGCGGCACGAACGCGCACATCATCCTCGAGCAGCCGGGCGAAACCCCGGTCGAAGCGGCCGAGCCGCGGCGCGAGCCCGCCGGGTACCTGTGGCCGATCTCCGGCCGCACCCCGGACGCCGTGCGCGATCAAGCCGCGCGCCTGCTCGCCCACCTCGGCGACCAGAGCGCCCTTGACGTCGCCCACTCGCTGGCGGACACCCGTGTCGCGTTCCCGCAGCGGGCCGTCGTCACCGGCACCACCCGAGACGAGCTCCTCGACGGCCTGCGCGCGCTCGCCACCGGCACCGTCGTCCCCGGCGTGCACATCGGCTCGGCGCTGCACACCGGCGACGCGGCGTTCCTGTTCACCGGCCAGGGCTCGCAGCGGGCCGGGATGGGCCGCACCCTCGCGGCCGCGTTCCCGGTGTTCGCCGCGGCCCTCGACGAGGTCCTCGCGCTGCTCGACCCGCCGGTCCGCGACGCGCTGACCGGCGCCGACGAGTCCGCTGTGGACGGTACCGGCGTCGCCCAGCCCGCCCTCTTCGCCTTCGAGGTCGCGCTCTACCGCCTGCTCGAATCCCTCGGCGTGCGGCCCGCCTACGTCGCCGGCCACTCGGTCGGCGAGATCGCCGCGGCCCACGTCGCCGGGGTGCTGTCCCTGGCCGACGCGTGCACCCTCGTCTCCGCCCGCGGCCGGCTCATGCAGGCCCTGCCGGCCGGCGGCGTGATGGTCGCCGTGCAGGCCGCCGAAGCCGACGTGCTGCCGCTGCTGACCGACGGCGTCGCGATCGCGGCCGTCAACGGCCCGCAGGCCGTGGTGCTCTCCGGCACCGAGGACGCCGTGCTGGCCGTCGCCGGGCGCTTCGAGAAGACCAAGCGGCTCAAGGTGTCCCACGCGTTCCACTCGCCGCTGATGGACCCGATCCTCGACCAGTTCCGCGGGGTGCTGCTCGGGTTGAAGTTCGCCGCCCCGTCGATCCCGTTCGCCGCGAGCGGCGACGTGTCCACTGTGGACTATTGGGTCGCGCACGTGCGAGACGCCGTCCGGTTCGCCGACACGGTCGCGGACCTCGTCTCCCGCGGCGCGCGCACCTTCCTCGAAGTCGGCCCGGACGCGACGCTGTCCGCGATGACGGCGGAGCTGCTCGACCCGGCGCTCGACACCGACTGCGTCCCCGCTTCCCGTCGCGGTCGTGACGAGACCACCACGCTCCTTTCGGCCCTGGCCCGCTGGCACGTCCGCGGCGGCGAGTTCGACTGGACCGCGTGGCACGAGGGCACCGGCGCCCGGACGGTCGAGCTGCCGACGTACGCCTTCCAGCGCCGCACCTACTGGCTCGAAGCCGGCACCGGCGGCGACCTCAGCCGGCACGGCTTCGACGCGGCCGGGCACCCGCTGCTCGGCGCCGCCGTGGAGCTGCCCGAGTCGGGCGGGCTCCTCTTCGCCGGCCAGCTGTCGGTGAACCGCCAGCCGTGGCTGGGCCAGCACGTCGTGCTCGGCGCGAAACTCCTTCCCGGCACGGCGTTCCTGGAGCTGGCCGGCCGCGCCGGCGCCCAGGTCGGCTGCGCCCGCGTCGAAGAACTCACCCTGGCGGCCCCGCTGGTCCTGCCCGCGACGACCGGGGTGCGGCTGCAGGTCGTCGTCGGCCCGCCCGACGTCGACGGCAGCCGCTCGCTGAGCGTGTTCTCGCAGCAGGACGACGGCGACGCCCAGACCTGGGTGCGGCACGCGAGCGGCCGCCTCGGCGTCGGCGGCGCCCCGGCCGCCACGATCGGCCCGCAGTGGCCGCCCGCCGGGGCCGAGCCGATCGTCCTCGACGGCTTCTACGACGGGCTCGTCGACCAGGGCCTGGACTACGGCCCGGCGTTCCGCGGCCTGCGCGCCGCCTGGCGCGTCGGCGAGGAGATCTACGCCGAGGTCGCGCTGCCGCCGGAGCACGAGGCCGAGGCGTCGTCGTTCGGCCTGCACCCGGCCCTGCTGGACGCGGTCCTGCACGCGTCGGCCCACTACGAAGACCGCGACGGCCTCCCGTTCTCCTGGCGCGGCGTCGGCGTGCAGCCCACTCGCGCCTCGACGCTGCGCGCCCGGCTCGCCCCGGCCGGCGACAACGCCGTCTCCGTCGCGGTCACCGACACGGCGGGCAACCCCGTGCTGGCCGCCGAATCGCTCACCTTCCGCGCGGTCAGCGCCGGCGAAGTCCGGGCCACCCGCCACGAATCGCTGTTCCGCACGGTGTGGACGCCGGTCCCGGCCGTCTCGATGACCAAGCCCGCCGACGACGCGGACTGGGTGCTCCTCGGCCACGGCGCGGACTTCGGCTTCTCCGCCCCGGCCGTGTTCGACGACCTGCGCACCATCCGGATCGCCGCCGACACCCCGCCCGCCGTCGTGCTCGCCCCGGTACCGACCGGTGAGGGCGACGCGGCCGCGGCCCACGCCGCCACCTCCTGGGCCCTCGAACTGCTGCAGAGCTGGCTCGCCGACGAGGACTTCGGCCGCTCGCGCCTGGTGTTCGTCACCAGCGGCGCCGAGGCGGTCCTCCCCGATGACGACGTCGATCCCGCCGCCGCGGCGGTGTGGGGTCTCGTGCGCGCGGCCCAGGCCGAGCACCCGGACCGGTTCGTGCTGGTCGACGTCACCGATCCTGACGACCTCGCCGCGGTCCTGCCGCGGCTGCTCGGCTCCGGCGAGTCCCAGGCCGCGATCCGCGACGGCGGCATCGTGCTGCCGCGGCTGGCCAGGCTGCCCGTCGGCGAGCCTGCTGCGTCGCGCATCCCGGACGGCGCCACGGTCCTCGTCACCGGTGGTACCGGGGGACTGGGCGGCCTGGTGGCGAAGCACCTGGTCACCGAGCACGGCGTCCGGCACCTGCTGCTCGCCGGCCGTCGCGGCCCGGACGCGCCCGGTGCGCCCGACCTCGTCGCCGAGCTGACCGCGCTCGGCGCACAGGCGTCCGTGGTGGCGTGCGACGCCGCCGACCGCGACGCCCTGACCGCTCTGCTGGCCGATATTCCGGCCGAGCACCCGCTCGGCGCCGTCGTGCACACCGCCGGCGTCCTCGACGACGGCGTCATCGAAACCCTGACGCCCGAACGCGTCGCCACCGTCTTCCGCGCCAAGGTCGACGCGGCCTGGGCCCTGCACGAACTGACCCGCGACCACGACCTCGGCGCGTTCGTCCTGTTCTCCTCGGCCGCCGGTGTGCTCGGCAGCCCCGGCCAGGGCAACTACGCCGCCGCCAACGCCTTCCTCGACGCGCTCGCCCAGCACCGCCGCGCCGCGGGCCTGCCCGGCCTGTCCCTGGCCTGGGGCGCCTGGGCCGGTGACGCGGGCATGGCCGCGCACCTGTCCGACGCCGACCACCGGCGCCTCGCCGCCGCCGGCCTGCCGTCCCTCGACCCCGCCCAGGGCCTCGCGTTGTTCGACGCGGCGCTGGCCGAGAACGAACCCGCCGTGCTGCCGATGCGCGTGGACCTCGCCGCCCTGCGCGGCCGGCCGGGGATCCCGCCGCTGCTGCGCGGGCTCGTGCCCGGTGGCGGCCGACCGGCGGCCGGCGCGGTCCCGGCGTCCGCGCTGGCCGAACGCCTCGGCGCGCTGGACCCGGCCGACCGGGCCCGCGTCCTCGAAGACCTCGTCCGCGCCGAAGCGGGCCTCGTGCTCGGCTACGCGGCCACCGACACCGTCGACGTCCGTAGCGCGTTCAAGGACCTCGGCTTCGACTCGCTGACGGCCGTCGAGCTGCGCAACCGCCTCGACGCCGCGACCGGTCTGCGCCTGCCCGCGACGCTCGTCTTCGACTACCCGACCCCCAGCGCACTGGCCACCCACCTCGACCGGGAACTGACCGGCGCCGCCGCCGAGACCACGGACACGCCGACGACGCTGCGGCCGGTGTCCGACGACCCGATCGTCATCGTCGGCATGGGCTGCCGGTACCCGGGCGGCGTCGGCTCGCCGGAAGACCTCTGGGGCCTGGTCGACGGTGGTGTCGACGCGGTGTCCGGCTTCCCGGTCAACCGCGGCTGGGACGTCGAAGGCCTCTACAACCCCGACCCCGACCACCCCGGGACGTCCTACACCCGCAGCGGCGGTTTCCTGCACGACGCGGGGGAGTTCGATCCGGCGTTCTTCGGGATGAGCCCGCGCGAAGCCATCGCCACGGACTCGCAGCAGCGGCTGCTGCTCGAGGTCTCCTGGGAAGCCGTCGAGCGTGCCGGGGTCGACCCGGTGTCGCTGCGCGGCTCCCGCACCGGCGTCTTCGTCGGCGTGATGTACTCCGACTACGGGATGCTGCTGCAGGGCAGCCCGGAAGCCGAGGCGTACCAAGGCAACGGCAGCGCGCCGAGCGTCGCCTCGGGCCGGATCGCCTACACGATGGGCCTCGAAGGGCCTACGGTCACCGTCGACACCGCGTGCTCGTCGTCGCTGGTCGCGCTGCACTGGGCCGCGCAGGCCCTGCGGCAGGGGGAGTGCTCCCTGGCCCTCGCGGGCGGTGTCACGGTGATGTCGACGCCGGGCTCGTTCATCGCCTCCAGCCGTCAGCGCGGCATCGCCGAAGACGGCCGCTGCAAGTCGTTCTCGGACACCGCCGACGGCGTCGGCTGGTCCGAAGGCGCCGGCATCCTCGTCCTGGAGCGGATGTCGGACGCGCGCCGCAACGGCCATGACATCCTCGCCGTCGTGCGCGGCTCGGCGGTCAACTCCGACGGCGCGTCCAACGGCCTGACCGCCCCCAACGGCCCCTCGCAGCAGCGGGTGATCCGCCAGGCGCTGGCCGCGTCCGGACTGTCCACTGCGGACGTCGACGTCGTCGAGGCGCACGGCACCGGCACCACCCTGGGTGACCCGATCGAGGCCCAGGCCCTGCTCGCCACCTACGGCCAGGACCGCGAGACGCCGCTGCGGCTGGGCTCGATCAAGTCCAACATCGGCCACGCGCAGGCCGCCGCGGGCGTCGCTGGGATCATCAAGATGGTCCAGGCGATGCGCCACGAGACGCTGCCACGCACCCTGCACGTCACCGAACCCTCGACGCACGTCGAATGGACCGCCGGGAACGTCGAACTGCTCACCGACGCCCAGCCGTGGCCCTCGCCCGGCCGCCCCCGCCGGGCCGGCATCTCGTCGTTCGGCATCAGCGGCACCAACGCCCACACGATCATCGAAGAGCCGCCCGCCGCGTCGCCCGCCGTCGTGGAAGCGACTGAGCCGACCTGCGTGCCGCTGGTCGTCACCGGCCGCACCCCGGACGCGCTGCGCGACCAGGCTGCCCGCCTGCTCGACGTCGTCGATGGGACCCCGCTGGCCGACCTCGGGTTCTCCCTCGCGACCACGCGATCGGCGTTCGACCACCGCGCCGTCGTCCGCGCGACCGACACCGCGTCGGCCGCCGACGGCCTGGCCGCACTGGCTGCCGGGCGGCCGTCTCCGCTGGTCAGCCTGGGTGAAGCAAAGTCGATCCCGAAGACCGCGTTCGTCTTCACCGGCCAGGGCGCCCAGCGGCCCGGGATGACCCGCGGGCTCTACGAGCGGTACCCGGTGTTCGCCGCCGCCCTCGACGAGCTGCTCGACCGCCTCGACTCCCGCGTGCGGGACGTCCTCTGGTCGGACGACGCCGAAGCGTTGTCCCGCACCGAGTTCGCCCAGCCCGCGTTGTTCGCCGTCGAGGTCGCGCTGGCCAAGCTGCTCACCGCCTGGGGCGTCCGGCCCGACTTCGTCGCCGGCCACTCCGTCGGCGAGATCGCCGCCGCGCACGTCGCCGGGGTGCTCTCTCTGGACGACGCCTGCACGCTGGTCACGGCGCGCGCGTCGCTGATGCAGCAGCTCGAGCCGGGCGGTGCGATGGTCGCCGTCCGTGCCACCGAAGACGAGGTCGCGCCGTACCTGGACGACGACGTCTCGCTCGCCGCGGTCAACGGCCCGCGCTCGGTCGTGCTCTCCGGCGCCGAGGCGGCCGTGCTCGCCGCCGCCGGCCACTTCGAGGAGACCAAACGCCTGACGGTCTCGCACGCGTTCCACTCGGCGCTGATGGACCCGATGCTGCCCGCGTTCCGCGAGGTCGTGGCGGGATTGACCTTCAGCGCCCCGACGGTGCCGCTGATCGCCGACGGCGACGTCACCGACCCGGAACGCTGGGTCGCCCACGTCCGCGAGCCCGTCCGCTTCGCCGACGTCACGACCCGGCTGCGCGAGGCCGGGACCGGCCTGTTCGTCGAGGTCGGGCCGGACGCCGTGCTGTCCGCGATGGTCACCGAGATCCTCCCCGACGTGCCCGCGGTCGCGATCGCCCGCCGCAACCGCGACGACGTCGAGACGCTCGTCGGCGCCCTCGGGCGGCTGTCCATCGAGGGTGCCCGCGTCGACTGGCCCGCCTTCTACGCCGGCACCGGCGCCCGCCGCGTCACCCTGCCGACCTACGCCTTCCAGCACGAGTGGTTCTGGCCGCCGGCCGCCCCCGCGATCCCGGCCGGCGCCGAGTCCGCCGACGCCGAGTTCTGGGCCGCCGTCGAGCGCCTGGACACCGCCGGCCTCGCCGCGCGCCTCGACGTCGACGACGCCTCGCTCGGCGCGATCCTGCCCGCGCTGTCCTCCTACCGCCGATCCCGCGCCGACGAGTCCCTTGTGGACAGATGGCGCTACCGTGCGACCTGGACCCCGGTCAACGCCGGCCGTTCCGGCGCCCTCGACACGTCGTGGCTCGTCGTCGTGCCGGCTGCCTTGGCCGACGACCCGTGGGTCACCACCGTCGCCGGGTACTTCGGCACGGCCCCCCTGGCCCTCGACCCGGCGCTGGACCGCGCCGAGGTCGCCGCGCTCCTGACGAACGACGTCACCGGGGTGCTTTCCCTGCTGGCACTGGACGAATCCGGCTTCCCCGGCGTCCCGGCCGGGCTGACCGCGACGACC